>JBGSQC010000011.1:0-22190 GCA_041738295.1 Zhengella sp.
TCACGTCAAGCACGAGCGATTGAAGGCCCGCCGCCAGCTTCTTTGAGAGGATGGAGGCTGTGATCAGCGGGATGGATTCCACCGTCGCGGTCACGTCGCGAATGGCATAGAAGCGCTTGTCCGCCGGCGCAATATCGGATGTTTGGCCGATAATGGCGTATCCGGTGTCGCGCACCACGGAGCGGAACAGCTTTTCGCCCGGCTGGCTTTGGTAGCCGGGAATGGCATCCATCTTGTCCAGCGTGCCGCCGGTATGGCCAAGCCCACGCCCCGAGATCATCGGCACATAGGCGCCGCAGGCCGCCACGATGGGGGCGAGCATCAGGGAGACATTGTCGCCCACCCCGCCGGTCGAATGCTTGTCTGTCACCGGGCCGGGCAGGTCATCCCATTTCAGCACCGTGCCGGAATCGCGCATGGCAAGCGTCAGCGCCACGCCTTCGCGGTCGGCCATGCCCTTGAAGAACACCGCCATGGCGAAGGCCGCCACCTGGCCCTCGGTCACTTCCCCGGACGTCAGGCCGGAAACCATATGCGCGATTTCCTCGTCCGACAGCGTTTCGCCGTCGCGCTTGCGCCGGATGATTTCGCGCGTCAGCATCAGTAGCCGCCGCCGCCCGAAGGCGCGGGCGCGTCCCCGCCAAGCCGGGCAACGAGATCGGTCAGGATGCCGGATGCGCCGATGCGGAAGGTCTCCGGCGTTGCCCAGTCCGGACCCATGATCTCGGCTGCAAGATCGAGATAGGCCTTGCCATCCTCCAGTGTGCGCACCCCGCCCGATGGCTTCAGCCCGACGGGCTTCCCGCTCGCCTTGATTTCTTCCAGCATGATGCGGGCAGCCGCCAGCGAAGCGCCATTCGCGGTCTTGCCGGTGGATGTCTTGATGAAGCCGGCCCCGCCCGCAATCGCCGCACGCGCGGCGCTGCGCACCTCGTCCAGCGTTGCCATTTCGCCGGTCTCAAGGATAGCCTTCACGCGCTTGCCGCCCGCCGCGCCGACAAAGGCCGCCACCTGGCTTGTCACGAAGGCCGGATCAGCGGGAATGCGCGCCCGCGTGATCACCATGTCGATCTCGTCGGCTCCGTCTGCCACCGCCTGCCGGGTCTCGGTAAGCGCTGCCTCATAGCTCTCGTTTCCATGGGGGAAGTTCACCACCGTGGCGATGCGCACGGGCGTTCCGGCAAGAGCACTCCGGCATTGCGCAACAAAGCGGGGCCAGACGCAGACGGCAGCGACATGGCCTGCCGGTGTTTGCACGCGCTTCAGGAAAGCGCTTACATCGTCTGCCGTGCAGGCGTCACCCAGTTCGGTGAAGTCGAGGCAGGAAATCAGTTTCGCTGCGATTGCGGCTTGCGTCTCAGGCATCAAACCCTCCATCGGCCATCGCCTGTTTCAGGATGGCGGCGAGCTTGGACCCGCCCTGCGGCGCCACATCCTTGGTTTCCTGGTGCGAAAGCTCCGCCCCGGTCATCCCGGCGGCGTAATTGGTGATGACCGAGCAAGCCGCAACGCGCAGGCCGAGGAAGCGGCCAAGGATCACCTCCGGCACAGTCGACATGCCCACAGCGGTCGCACCCATCACGCGCGCCATGCGGATTTCCGCCGGGGTCTCGAAGGAGGGGCCGGAAAACCACATGTAGACGCCCCGCCCGAGCGGGATGGAAAGCTTGGCTGCAGCGGCGATGAGTGCGCCACGCATCGCCGGGTCATAGGCTTCCGTCAGCCCGACAAAACGCCGGTCCGTCGGCTCGCCAAACAGCGGATTGGAGCCTGAAAAATTGATGTGATCCTCGATCAGCATCACCGAGCCCGGCGGGATGGACTGTTCGAGCGATCCGGCGGCATTGGTCAGCACGAGCCGCTCAATGCCGATGCCCGCCAGCACTTCCAGCGCCGGGCGCATGGCCGCGGCATTGCCGTGTTCGTAATAATGGGCGCGGCCCGAGAGCATGATCACCGGCACGCCGCCCAAAAGCCCCGCCACCAGCATGGCGGCATGGCCCGTCACGCCGCTTTTCGGGAAGCCCGGCAGGTCGGAATAGGGGATGCGGATCGCATCCTCCACCTCATCCACCAGCGAGCCGAGGCCCGAGCCCAGCACGAAGGCAATGCGCGGCGTCAGCCCGTTCAGCCGCTCGATCAGGATGTCGACGGTCTCGGTCATCGCAAGATCTCCGTGTCGAAGGCAAGCGGCAGGATCTCGGCCATGGTCCTGGTTTCCACGATACCCGCCTGGTCGCAAAGATAGAGTTTTGTGCCAGCTTCGGCAAATTCAGCCAGCCGCTGTCGGCACCCGCCGCACGGCGTGATGCGATCCATCTTTTCCGCCACCACGCAGATCTCGGCAATCTCGCCGCCGCCATCCATCACATAATGCGACAGCATGGTGGTTTCGGCGCACCAGCCTTCCGGGAAGGCGACATTCTCGATATTGGCACCGCTGTATACCCGCCCGTCCGTGGTGCGCAGCGATGCCCCCACCGGAAACTTGGAATAGGGCACATGGGCGCGCGCCATCGCGTGCCGGGCAAGGGCAAAGAGATCATCTGCCATCTCAGCGCTCCTTCACATAGGGCACGCCACCGGCGCGCGGCGGAATGGCCTTGCCGATGAAGCCCGCAAGCAGGACCACGGTCAGGATATAGGGCAGGGCCTGCATGAATTGCACCGGCACCGTGCCGATCAGCGGCAGCGGCTTGCCCTGCAGCGAGATGCCGAGCGCCTCCAGATAGCCGAACAGCAGGCAGGCAAACATGGCGTTGACCGGCTTCCACTTGGCAAAGATCAGCGCGGCGAGCGCGATGAAGCCCTTGCCGGCGGTCATGTCCTTCACGAAGCCGGCATTCTGCGCAACCGAGAGATAGGCACCTGCAATGCCGGTCAGTACACCGCAGATGATCACCGCGCGGTAGCGCAGGGCCGTCACCGAAATGCCCGCCGTATCCACTGCCGCCGGGTTCTCGCCGACAGCTCGCAGGCGCAGGCCGAAGCGGGTGCGAAACAGCACCCACCAGGTAAACGGCACCATGGCGAAGGCAAAATAGACCAGCAGATAATGACCGGAGATGAGTTGCTGGTAGAGCGGGCCGATCAGCGGCACGCCGGAAAGGGTTTCCGAGAACGGCAGGTCAATCGTCGAGAAGCGTTGGTCCCCGACCAGCGACGGTGTGCGTCCGCCCTGCTTGAACCACGCCTGGCCGAGGATGACCGCACCGCCTGCCGCCACGAAATTGATCGCCACCCCAGACACGATCTGGTTGCCGCGCGCCGCAATCGAGGCATAGCCATGGACGAGTGCAAAGGCGACCGAAACCACAATGGCCATGATGAGCCCGATCCATGCGGAACCGAAAGTGGTGGCGGCTGCTGCCCCGGCAAAGGCCCCGGCCAGCATCTTGCCCTCAAGGCCGATATCGAAAACGCCGGAGCGCTCGGAATACAGCCCGGCGAGGCAGGCGAGCAGCAGCGGCACCGAAATGCGGATGGTGGAGTCCAGCACGTTGAGGCCGAAATAAAGGTGCCAATCCATGGCTCAGGCCTCCTTCGCCGCAGCAGTGGGTTCAGGTCGGCTCGCACGGGCAAAGAGCGCCTGCACCCATGGCCGGAACTGGTTTTCCAGCGCGCCTGCAAACAGGATCACCAGACCCTGGATGATGACGATCATGTCGCGGCTGATATTGGGCATCTGGAAGGCAAGCTCGGCTCCGCCCTGGTAGAGCATGCCGAACAGGATGGAGGCGGGGATGATGCCGGCCGGATGCGAGCGGCCCATCAGCGCCACGGCTATGCCGACGAAACCGGCACCCGTGACAAAGTCCAGCTGTAAACGGTGCTGGTCGCCCATCACCGGGTTCAGCGCCATCATGCCGGCCAGCGCGCCCGAGATCATCATCGTGATGACAATGATGCGGGTCTCGGAAATGCCGGCATAGCGCGCCGCGCGCGGCGAAAATCCCATGGTGCGGATTTCATAGCCGAGCTTGGTGCGCCAGATCAGCACCCAGACGAGGAAGGCCATGACGAGGGCGAGGATGAAGGTGATGTTGAGCGGCGTGGACCGCAGCTTGAACCCGAACATGGTGATGAGGAAATCAAGCTTCGGCAAATGCGCCGCCGCCTCGAAGGTGCGCGTCTGCGGCGCCATCGAGCCCAGCGGCTTTAGCGGACCGACCAGCAGGTAGACCATGACCGAGGCCGCGATGAAGTTGAACATGATGGTGGTGATGACGATGTGGCTGCCGCGCTTGGCCTGAAGGAAAGCCGGGATGAAGGCCCATGCCCCGCCAATGGCCGCCGAGGCAAGGATGGCCAGCGGGAAGGTGATCCACCACGGAAAGACGGTATCAAAGGCAAGGCAGACCAGCGCCACACCAAGGCCCGCAATATAGGCCTGGCCTTCGCCGCCAATGTTGAACAGCCCGCAATGGAAGGCGACCGCGACCGCCAGTCCCGTGAAGATGAAGTTGGTGGCATAAAACAGCGTGTAGCCGATGCCGGACCCTGTGCCAAAGGCACCGGAAACAAGGATGCGCGCCGCATCGATCGGGTTTTCGCCCGCCAGCATCACGACAAGGCCGGAGACCAGGAAAGCGACTGTCAGATTGATCAGCGGGATCAGCCCGTAATCGGCCCAGCCGGGCAATTTTGCATAGGGTGTCGCCATCAGCGGTTGGCCTCCAGATAGCCCTGTTCGGTGAGGAAGGCGCTGAGCGCTTCCGGGAATGTGAGCTTGGTTTGCTTGCCTTCGGGGCAAATGCCGTCGGTCATCTCGACCACGCAGGATTCAAGTCCCCAGTCTGCCGTCTTGTCGTGCTCGGCTTCGGCCTTCGTAAGCGCATCGGCCTCACCAAGGCGCAGCCGCGTTGCCGCTTGCGCCGCCAGCCAGGAATTGCGGTCAGACCCGTCAGCCGGCATCTCGCCCATGTCTTTCAGATAGGCTTCAAACACGGGCCGGAAGCCGGGCTCTGTGCTGATGTCCCTGATCGCGCCATCGCGAATGCCGACCAGCTGTGGCGGCGCGAAAGACCCGGCATAAGAGGAAAACTGGTAGAGAAAGGCATTGTCAAAGGTGGAAATTTCCGCCTGCCCGTCGCCATCGGCATCCACCGGTTCCAGCGGGTCGCCGTCATAGGCCCCGGCATCCAGCGCAATCCATCCGACAGAAGTCTTGGTGTAGACGGAGATGGCAGTGCAACAATGGGCGCCGCCCGTCCATACCGAGACGAAAAGCTCTTTCGTGTCGTTGCCCTTGTCCATTTCCTGGAAGGAAATTTCCGGCAAGGCAATCGGCGAAAAAAGGTCGGTGTAGGTCTGGTGAAGCACCTGGGTGCCGTTCTCGCTCACCCTGACATCGGCCGTCAGCCCGTCCTCTTCCTTGCCGCTGACATCAATCGTCACCGAGATCGGACCTTCGGAAAATTCGCTGTGCCGTTCGAAATCCTCTGCCTGCACCGGCTGGGCAGCCAAGGCCAAGGCCGCCACCAGAAAGGCGGATGCCGTCTGAAATCCGAAGCGGGGTCGCCTCATTCGGCGGCCTCCTTGGATGCGTCGGTGACGCCGGCCATCAGCAGGCCGAGTTCGCCTTCGCTGGCATCCGGTCCGCGCTCGCCCGCCACTTCGCCTGCAAACATCACCAGGATGCGATCCGACAGCGAGCGGATTTCATCAAGCTCCACCGAGACCAGCAGCACCGCCTTGCCGGCATCGCGCATTTCGATGATGCGCTTGTGGATGAACTCGATGGCGCCGACATCCACGCCGCGCGTCGGCTGGGCGACGATTAGCACCGACGGGTCCTGCTCCATCTCGCGCGCCAGCACGATCTTCTGCTGGTTGCCGCCGGAGAAATTGGCCGATTTCAGCCGGGGGTTCGGCGGACGGATGTCATATTTCTCGATCTTGGCCTTGGCATCATCGCGGATCGCATCAATGTCGAGCAACGGACCCTTGAGGTATTTTTTCTGCCCATGATAGCCGAGGATGGTGTTCTCGGCTTCCTCGAAGGGCAGCACGAGGCCGGTGTAGTGCCGGTCCTCCGGCACATGGGCCAGCCCGCGAAGCCTCAGTTCCGCAGGATCAGCCCCGCCGGTCACATGGATCGGCTGGCCATCCAGCAGCACGCGGCCCGAAACGGCAGACCGCATTCCGGCAATCGCCTCGATCAGCTCCGACTGGCCGTTGCCGGCAACGCCGGCAATGCCGACGATCTCGCCACCGCGCACCGTGAATGACACGTCCTTGACCATGGTCACGCCGCGCTTGTCGCGCACGGTCACATTTTCCACGGCCAGTTTCACTTCACCCGGATGTGCCGGACCTTTTTCCACATGCAGCAACACGTGGCGCCCGACCATCAGTTCGGCCAGTTCTTCCACGCTGGTCTCAGACGTCTTGCGGGTGGCCACCATCGTGCCCTGGCGCATCACCGAGACATTGTCAGTGATGGCCATGATCTCGCGCAGCTTGTGGGTGATGAGGACGATGGTCTTTCCCTGCGCCTTCAGGGTGCGCAGGATGGCAAACAGGTGATCAGCCTCGGCTGGCGTCAGCACGCCGGTCGGCTCGTCAAGGATGAGGATTTCCGCACCGCGATAGAGCGCCTTCAGGATTTCCACGCGCTGCTGCAATCCGACCGGAAGCTCCTCGATCAGCGCGTCGGGATCGACCTCCATGTCATATTCATGTTCCAGCTTTTTGAGCGCCTCGCGCGCCGTGGCGATACCGCCGGACAGCAGCTGCGCGCCTTCGGCTCCCAGCATCACGTTTTCCAGCACGGTGAAATTCTGCACCAGCATGAAGTGCTGGTGGACCATGCCGATGCCGGTGGCAATCGCATCATTGGGCGTGTGGATTGCGGCCGGCTTGCCATTGACATGGATCGTGCCGGAATCAGCCTGGTAGAAGCCGTAGAGGATCGACATCAGCGTCGATTTCCCGGCCCCGTTTTCGCCGATAATGCCGTGGATGGTTCCCTTTTCGACAGTCAGGTTGATGTCCCGGTTCGCCTTGACGGGACCGAAACTCTTGTTGATGCCGGTCAGTTCGATGGCTGGCGCTGTCATGCGGTCCCCGTTTCTTTTATCGCATGGTCAAAAAAGCTAGCACGGCGTTTTCGTGCCGCCAATGTGCTCTTTGCAATTCCGCCTGCCAAGTCTCGACTTTTCCGGTTGAACTTGTCAATTTCCGCGCCAGCAGGAGAGCCCGATGACCCCGTTTGTATTCAACACCACCAAGAGCCTCGTCTTCGAGGATGGCGCTGCGGCAAAACTGGCCGACAAGGCCGGAGCCCTGCTCGGCCCCAGAATTCTTGTGATCACCGATCCGGGCATCCGCAGACTGGGCCTGGCCGATGCGGCGATTGCCTCGCTGGAAGCTTCGGGCCGCGTGGTGACCATTTTCGACCAGGTGGAAGCTGATCCGAAGCGCGCCACATTGATGGCCGCTGCCGAAGCCGCTGCAGAATGCAACGCCACGGGCATTGTCGGCTTTGGCGGCGGGTCGTCACTCGATGTCGCCAAGCTCGCAGCCCTGATTGCAGGTTCCGGCGAAAACATCGACGAGGCCTGGGGCGTCGGCAATGCCAAGGGTCCGCGCCTGCCGCTCGTCCTCATCCCCACCACTGCCGGCACCGGCTCCGAGGTCACGCCCGTCTCCATCATCACGGTCGAGAATGACGAGAAGCGCGGCGTCTCTTCGCCCGTCATCCTGCCCGACATGGCAATCCTGGATGCCTCGCTGACGCTCGGCCTGCCGCCCCACATCACGGCGGCCACCGGCATCGACGCCATGGTCCACGCCATCGAGGCCTATGCTTCCAAAAGCGCCAACAACAATCCGTTGAGCCGCATGATCGCCCGTCAGGCGCTGGAACTTCTGGGCGCCAATATCGAGGAAGCGGTGTTCAACGGCCGGAACGCCGAAGCGCGCGCGGCCATGCTGCTCGGCTCCATGCTGGCCGGTCAGGCGTTTGCCAATTCGCCGGTCGCCGCCGTCCATGCGCTGGCCTATCCGATCGGGGGCACCTTCCACGTGCCGCACGGGCTGTCCAACGCGCTGGTGCTGGAGCATGTGCTGCGCTTCAATGCGGTTGAAACGTCAAACGGATCCGAACGCCTCTATGCAGAGCTCGCTCCGCATGCTTTCCCGGATCTGGCTGCCATCGAGGGAAACCAGGGCCGCTGCGCCGCCTTCATCGAGCGGCTTTCGTCACTGTCGGCAAAACTCGGTCTGGAAACGAAGCTGCGCCAGGTCGGCATCGGCGAGGGCGATCTGGCGCAGATGGCGGCAGACGCGATGAAGCAGCAGCGCCTGCTGGTCAACAATCCGCGCGTGGTATCGCAGGCCGATGCGCTGGCGATCTACAAGGCGGCCTGGTGATGGCGAGTCCTGCCCGCGCCACCCGCACCGACTACAAGGTGTTCCGCACCATCACCACGCGCTGGGCCGACAATGACATTTACGGCCACATGAACAATGTCGTGCACTATTCGCTGTTCGACACGGCGGTGAACGGCTGGCTGATCGAGGCCGGCGTGCTCGACATCCATCATGGCGAACAAGTAGGCCTGGTGGTCGAAACCGGCTGCCGCTATTTCGCCGAGATGGCCTTCCCGGATACGGTGACGGCGGGCATCCGCATTGCGAAACTCGGCACTTCCTCCGTCACCTACGAAATCGGCCTGTTCCGCAACGATGACAGGCAAGCCGCCGCCGAAGGCCGCTTCGTCCATGTCTATGTCGACAAGGCGAGCCGCAAGCCCATGGCCGTGAACGCGCCGCTGCGCGCACTGCTGGAAACCGCATTGGCGGAGGAGGGCGCATGAGCGGGGCCCAAAACACCGAAGACCGAATCACCGAGCTTGAAATCCGCGTCGCAGAACTGGAACGCGTGAACGAAGAGCTGTCCCAGCAGCTTGTCGAACAGTGGAAAGTGGTGGAAGCCAGCCGTTCGAAGATGGACGAACTTGTCCGCCGGTTCCTCACCGTCGAGCAGGCCGTGCAGCCGGACATCCCGGTCGACAAACCGCCCCATTGGTGATGCAATCAGGACCGGTCTTCCCTCCAGCCTCATTCCGGTTTTCCTGAATGCCTGAAATCGACTGGTCGTCACTGCTCAGGGATTTTGTCACCCTTCTGGTCGTCATTGACCCGATCGGTTCCCTGCCGGTGTTTTTCTATGCGACAGCCCATGTTCCGAGGGCATTGCATTGGCGCTTTGCGCTGACCGGCGTGCTGGCCGCGGGCGTTGTGCTGCTCTTCTTCCTCGTGGCCGGCCAATTCCTGCTGGAAGGTCTCGGCCTCCGGCTCGGCTCCTTCCAGATCGCAGGCGGGCTGGTTCTTTTCCTCTTCGCAATGACGATGATCTTTGGCGATTCAAAACCCGCGCGCGAAATCGAGGAAGCCTCGCATGAGGAACATCTGGCGGGCGCCATCTTTCCGCTTGCCATGCCGTCCATTGCCTCGCCCGGTGCCATTCTCGCCGTCGTCATCCTCACCGACAATCACCGTCATTCAGTCGCCGAGCAGGCGCAGACCGCCGGCGTGCTTCTGATCGTCCTCATTTTGACGTTCCTGGTGCTGCTCGCCGGAGTTCGCCTGAAGCGCTATCTTGGCCTCACAGGTGCAGGCGTCATCAGCCGGGTCATGGGCATCATCCTGGCAACTGTTGCCGTTGACGCGGTGCTGGGTGGTCTGGAAGCGGTCGGCGTCCTGCGCCTGGTGCCCAGCCCCTGACCGGCCTGCTTGTCCGGGATGACGAAGGGCGGTGCGCCTATCTCCCCCCTTTGCGGGGGAGAAAGCAATTTCAGCATCTTGGCGCAGCCAAGTGCTAGAAATTGCAAGAAAGGGGATAGGCCACCCTCGCACTCAAAATCCCCTCTCTTGCAAAATCTGACACTTGGTCTTCGCAGTCGCTCGCCCAAGATGTCGATTTTGCTTTCTCCCCCGCAAGGGGGGAGATAGGGGCGCCGGGCACTGCCTTCTATCCACACCCGTCCAACCATGCCCTATCCTGCCGCTTCGGTCCCCCATGAGGGAAGTTCGCTGTGCACCGGACATCGGATGGGGGATCGCGGTGCCGGGTGGGCTGTGTCGGAGAGCGCAGTTTGGTGTTGGGCCGTACACCCGGGTCCAGAATGCGGGTCCCCGCCGCTTGCCCAAGAACCCGCCGCCTTTTGGCCTGCGGGAGACAGCAGGGGCTAGGTCATAACCAGGGTGTATCGCAGCATGCGGGGTGAGAAGTGGCGCCCGCAGGGCGGAAATTGCCAACGATTTGGCAATTTCAACGCCGAACGCCGGGCGGCGGCCGGAAGGTCGCCTACTCACACTAGCATTATCGGTGCCCTTGTGGCCGCCGCCTTCCCTCGTTTGTCGAGGGGCAGATTTTCAACGATCAATGGCCAGACGGAATTTTCCGGGCGTGGCGGCGATGACTGCTGTCCGGATGACGCGATAGAGGGCGGTGCGTTCTCTCCTCCCTTCTCCCCTTGCGGGGTCCGAAGGACGGGCGAGACCCGTGGCTCGCCCCGGGTGGTGGATGCGAAGGTTCGCAGAACCGGAGCAGACGGATGAGGGGAAATGCAATGCGCTGCCCCCCCCTCATCCGTCGCCTGCGGCGACACCTTCTCCCACAAGGGGAGAAGGAAGGAGAGGTTGGCGCTACGTGCACCTCCTCGTCCAGGAATGACGAGCGAGCGAGGTGACAGAAAAACACATCACCCAAAAAGCCCCAGCTGTTTTCCGGGCTTCTGCGCCACCCGGTCTTCCAGCTCCAGAAGGAAGGTTTTCACCGGCAATCCGCCGCCGAATCCGGTCAGTGAACCGTCCGCGCCGATCACGCGGTGGCAGGGGATGATGATCGGGATCGGGTTGTCACCATTGGCCGCACCCACGGCTCGCGAGGCAGACAGCGGTTCGCCGATCCGCCGTGCGATCTCGCCATAGCTGACGGTCTCGCCATAGGGGATACGCGTCAGTTCCTGCCAGACGGAGAGCTGGAAGGGCGAGCCTTCCGGTGTCACGGCCAAGTCGAACTCGGTCAGCACACCTGCGAAATAGGCATCCAACTGGGCGCGGTGCTCCGGCAGGATCGTGTCATCGCGCGTCCAGCCGGGCTTCGGCTCCCGCTTCTTGTGGCCGGACGGAAAGGACAGCACATGCAGCACGCCGTCACGCCCCGCAATCAGCAGCGGGCCTACGGGGCTGTCATGCCACGTGTAGGAAAGGGTCCGTTCATCCATGCCTGATGATCACCGCAGCTGGTGTTCTTGTCCACCCGGAACGTGACCCGCCAAAGCAAAACCGCCCGGTCAGTGACCGGGCGGTTTCACACTCAGCGCTCAGGCTGAAATCAGTAGGGGCAGGTCTCGTTCGACATGTAGTCGTGGACCTTGATTTCGCCGGCAATGATCTTCGCCTTGGCGTCTTCAACGGCCTTGATCATGTCTTCGGTGACCAGCGCCTTGTTGTTGTCGTCCATGGCATAGCCGACGCCGTCTTCCTTGAGGCCCAGAACATTGAAGCCCGCGGTGAACTTGTCGTTCTTGGCGTCCATGAAGGCGTTGTAGACGGCAACGTCGACGCGCTTGACCATCGAGGTCAGCACCTTGCCCGGCTGCAGGCCGTTCTGGTTCGAGTCAACGCCGATGCCGAGCTTGCCTTCGTCGGCTGCAGCCTGAAGCACGCCAATGCCCGTGCCGCCGGCAGCGGCATAGATCACGTCAGCGCCCTGGGCGATCTGGCTCTTGGCGATTTCGCCGCCCTTCGTCGGGTCGTTCCAGGCAGCCGGCGTGTCACCGGTCATGTTCTGGATGACGTCGGTGGCGCCTGCAGCCTTGGCTCCGCCCACATAGCCGCAGCCGAACTTGCGGATCAGCGGAATGTCCATGCCGCCGATGAAGCCCACCTTCTTGGAAGCCGACTTCATGGCAGCCATCATGCCGACGAGGTAGGAGCCTTCATGCTCGTTGTAGACCACCGAACGCACGTTCGGCTTGTCGACAACCATGTCGATGATGGCGAACTTGGTGTCCGGGAATTCGGCGGCGACCTTTTCAAGCGCTGCGGCCCAGGAGAAGCCGGCCATGACGATCGGGTTGTTGCCGTCTTCGGCAAACTTCTGCAGTGCCTGTTCGCGCTGGGCGTCGTTCTGGATCTCGAACTCGCGGTAGGCAATGCCGGTTTCGGTCTTGAACTTCTCGGCGCCATTGTAGGCAGCTTCGTTGAACGACTTGTCGAACTTGCCGCCAAGATCATAGATGATGGCCGGATTGATATCGGCCGCATAGGCCGAGGCTGACATGGCGGTGGCGGCCAGCAGGCCAAGAATCATGCGCTTCATGTGTTCGCACCCTGTGTTTGCTGTTGTCGTTGGCCGGCGGCAAGGCTTGCATCTCGCCAGATCCGGAGGGGAAGGCCGTTCCCGGGCCACCCGCTGCAATCATCCTTGCATGGAAGAAAAGCCTTTTCACGCAAAATCTTGACCAGCCGGTAGAAAAGCCGGGTCAGAGTAAATTGCCGTTGCGTCAGACAGGGTTGGTCTTCGGGTAGGCGATGCCGGTGCTTTTGAGCGTGTTGCTGCCCGACGGATTGCGCGAAAGATATTGCTGATGCTCGGCCCCGGCAAAATAGAAGGGCGGCGCATCGCGGATTTCCGTGGTGATCTTCGCATTTCGTACGGCAGACATGGCTGCCTGATAGGCGTCCCGACTGGCGAGTGCGGCTGCCAGTTGCGCCTCGGTCGTGGTGAAGATCACTGATCGGAAGGCGGTGCCGATGTCATTGCCCTGCTTGTTGCCTTGCGTCGGGTCATGGTTTTCCCAGAACAGCGTGAGCAGGGCTTCAAGCGGGATCACTGCGGGATCGTACACCAGCTTCACCACATGGGCGTGCCCGGTCTGCCCGGTGATCACCTCGGCATGGGTGGGGTTTGGCGTGTATCCGCCCTGGTATCCGGCGGCGGTCACATGAATGCCGGCGAGCGGCCAGAACAGCTTCTCGGCACCCCAGTAATTGCCCATCCCGAAATGGATCGTCTCATGGCCAGCCGGAGCGGCGGCATCCAGCGGCCGGCCGTTGACATGGTGATGCGGTGCGGTTGGCAGGGGCTCGGCGCGGCCCTTCAGCGCGGCTTCGGGCGTCGGCATTGTCATCTTCTTGTGCAGCATGGTGCCGAGGAAATGCATGGAACGGGATCCTTCCGGGCTCAGTCGATCACGGCAAAGCGCCCGGCGATGCGCCGCTGCCGCTTGTATCCGATCATCAGGAAGAGGAGCGCAAGACCCGCAAACACAACGAAACCCGGTGCCATCAGGATGGTTTGCATCACCGGATCCCACAGCACAGGCAGGCCAAGCCCTTCCACCATGCCTTTGAAGCCGGCCAGTGTCGCCGGAGAGCTTTGCTGCCAGCTTTCGCCAAGGGGCGTGACAACGAGGCTGCGCGCGCCGAGCGACCGGCTGGCATCCAGCACGCCCATGATGCTGGCTATCGCCAGGGCGGCAAGGGAAAGCAGGCGGAAGACGAAACGGATCATCGGGGCGGGCCATGATTGTGGGTGACCGGACGGTGTCCGGGCTTCGTCCCGGTTTTAGTCCGCTTGGTGGTCCGAGACAACTCGCCTTTTGCAAAGCCTTTTATGGACCAGACAGTCTGCGCCGGTCAGGCAGCAAATGGTGCGCTTGGCCTGTGCCTGCGAAATCGTCATGAACCCGCCATTTAACGGTTGAACCGGCGCGCTTTCTGGCTATAGTCCGCGCCGTTCCGGGGGGTGTGGCCTGTGCCGTTCACCCACCTTCTAAGCCTTCGCTGTGCTTTGAATATTCGGAACCACTCGGCTTCAACCGGCCGCGTGAAGACTGGAACGGAGAGGTGGCCGAGTGGTCGAAGGCGCACGCCTGGAAAGTGTGTAGACGGGAAACCGTCTCAAGGGTTCGAATCCCTTTCTCTCCGCCACCGGTCTTTTGTCGATTGTCCCGGAAACGAAAAACGGGCGACACTCCCATGCCACCCGTCTTTGATATCTTTGTGATGAGAGATAATCAGCTCTCGGGGAACGCCTTGGCGATGAAGGCGCGGGCATCGGTCGAGGTCAGCGGACGGCTGAACAGATAGCCCTGTCCCTCGTTGCATCCCTGGTCGAGCACGGCGGACAATTGGCCTTCCGTTTCGATGCCTTCGGCTGTGGTTCCCACACCGATGCTTCTGCTGAGGCTGATGATCGCCTCGACGATTGCCGTATCCGCCACGCTGGTCTCCAGGCCCTGGATGAAGCGCCGGTCGATCTTGATCTTGTCGAAGCGGAAATTCTTCAGATAGGCGAGCGAGGAATAGCCGGTTCCGAAATCATCCATCGAGATCTTGATCCCGAGTTCGCGGATGGACTGCAGCACCTGGACGTTCTTGCCGTCATTGTTCAAGAGCGCCGATTCCGTGATTTCAAGGTCAAGACGCCGTGGATCAAGGCCGGAAGCTCCCAGCGCATTGACAATCGTGCCGACAAGCGACGGGCTCTTGAACTGTACCGGCGAGAGGTTGACGGCAATCTTGATGTTTGCCGGCCAGGTCTGCGCTTCCTTGCAGGCTTCGCGCAGCACCCAGCCACCCAGCTGGTTGATCAGGCCGATATCCTCGGCCAGCGGAATGAAGATTTCCGGCGAGATCATGCCGCGCTCGGGATGAGGCCAGCGCACAAGGGCTTCGAAGCCCGTGATCTGCTTGGACTTCATATCGATCAGCGGCTGGTAGAAGATCTCGAACTGCGAGTGCTGCACGGCAATCCGCAGGTCGTTCTCGAGCTGGCGCGTTTCTTCCTGTTCCTGGAGCATGCGAGCTTCAAACAGGATGGCACCGCCACGCCCGGTGCTCTTGGCATGGTACATGGCCAGATCGGCAGCCTTGATCAGGCCCTCAAGGTCTGACGAGAAGTGCGAGGCGCGCGCCACGCCGCAGCTGGCGCCGATGATGATTGGCGTGCCGTCGATCAGGAACGGCTTGCAAAGCTCGGCGACAAGCTTGTCGGCAAGCATCATCGAATCGTCAGGCTGGCTCTTGTAGTGGCTGATGATGGCGAATTCGTCGCCGCCAAGGCGGGCAATGTCGAAGCCTTCGGGAACGATCGTGCCCAGCCGCTGACCCACCGCCTGCAGCAACTTGTCGCCGATGGCGTGGCCGAACAGGTCGTTGACAGCCTTGAAGCCATCGAGATCGATGAACAGCAGCGCAGGCTCAAGATCGGTAACCGGGGCGCTGTCGACGGAATGATAGAGCGCGTCAAGAAAGCCCTGGCGGTTCAGCAGTTCGGTCAGCGAGTCGTGATAGGCCAGAAAGCGCAGCTTTTCTTCCGAAACCTGGCGGCGGCTGGTTTCCGCCTTGAGCTGGACCTCACGGTCGTTCAGCGTCTGGTCGAGCACGGCGGTGCGCGATTCCAGCGACCGCTTGGAGATCAGGTTCTTGTCGTTGGCGCGCTTTGTTTCGAGCTGGCTGTTGATGCGGGCAATGGCCACGGCGAAATCGACAGGCTTGGTGACATAGTCGTTGGCGCCGAGATTGAGGCTCACGACCACGTCTTCGCTCTGGCTCTTGGCCGTCACCATGATGACCGGCAGTTCGGTGCTCGAGAAGCGCTGGCGGATGGTCTTCAGCACATCATTGCCATTGAGATCGGGCATCATGATGTCGAGGAGAATGATGTCAAAGGACTGGCTGTCCACAAGCGCCAGCGCTTCGTGGCCGCTTGCGGCCTCCACAACCTCGAAGCCGCGGCGAACAAGGCGGCGGGTGAGAATTTCGCGATTGTCCTCGACATCATCGACCACGAGAACCCGCGGAGCGGCCTGCTCGGAAGCGACCGGACCTCCGACCTGCTCGGTGGTGAAGTTTGGCATTGACGCTGCGCTCATTTCAGTTCGCCCCTGTTTCCCTGTCATTCGAACTGTAGCCGAAGCCAGTTTATTTAGAGTTATCAGTTTTACTACGTAGAAGTTGTCGGACTTCACGCGGCTCGGGGGAGGGCATCTGCTGTTCCGGCATTTTCTCCGCCGGATTTGCGAACTGCTTCAACGCGGGCAGGAAGGTCGATGACAAACTGCGAGCCTTTTTCCGGCTTGCTGGTCACGGTGATTTCACCGCCGAGAAGGACTGCGAACTTCCGGGTGATGGCCAGGCCAATCCCTGTTCCGCCGAAGCGCGACGAAATGGTCGAGTCTGCCTGGATATAGCTCTGGAACAGCTTGGGCAGGGCGTCAGCCGCTATCCCGATTCCGGTGTCGGACACTTCGACATGGAACCGGTCGCCGGCGATGCCATTGTCAACGCTGAGCTTCATCGAAACCGTGCCGTTCTTGGTGAACTTGCCTGCATTGCTCAGCAGGTTGATCAGCATCTGGCGCAACTTCGTGCGGTCGCTGTGAAGCGATGCCTGGCGTTGGTTGCAATCAATGTCGAACTTGTTGCCGTTCTTGACGACGAGCGGCAGGGCACTTGCCACAACCTCGTCGATCAGGTCGCCCAACGTGAAGGTCGAGACATCCACGGCATTGACGTCATTGACGATCTTGTCGGTATCGAGCACCTCGGAGACCAGCGACAGCAGGTGCTTGCCTGCCTTGTTGATACGCTCGAGATCGCTCACCGTCTGGGTGTTGCCGCCATCATGCTTGGCATCATCCAGCATGATGTCGGAATAGCCGATGATGACGTTCAGAGGAGTGCGCAGCTCATGGCTCATCTTGGCAAAGAAAAGCGAGCGGTGGCGGCTGACTTCCTCCGAAACGGCACGCGCCTTTTCCAGTTCTTCCATGGTGGCGCGGAACCGCTCGGCCTCATGCTGCAATTCACTGCGAAGCGCGATGATGCGGGCGTAATAGAGCGCCATCCAGGACATGTAGACCGTGGCTGCGACAATCGACAGCCAGCTCAGGATGCGCAGGTCTTCCACCGGCACGGTCGACGGAAGGCCGTTGCGAAGCAGGAAGGTGAGAAACACTCCGACAATGGCCGTGAACAGCCCCATCACCAATTTGGTGTTCTTGGAAAGATAGAAAAAGCCGAGAAGCAGGCTGACGATCAGCCACGGCAGGAAGGGCGAGCTGAAGCCACCATAATGATAGGTGCCGAACAGGGACACCGCCGCAAGCCCGACGAAGGACAGAAGCGAGGCAATCTTCATGCTTCCTGTGTACTTCAGCACGAAAGGCAAAGTGAGGAAGCTGTAGATACCGGCGACCATTACCTGAAGCTGGAAGTTTATTTCCGGCGAGACGAAATAGAGATAGATCGCCATGGGCTGGGCAATGACCGGGCCAAAAAGATGGGTGAACACGAAGATTCGCGCCATTTCCACATTGGTCCGCCCGCGGATGCCGGCAGGCACAAACCAGTTCACCAATTTGTTTTCCAGCATCATGATCTTTCTCCGTTCCCCTGACTTCCCGTTCCCCAACGGGTGGCTCGAGCCAATCGCCCGGACCAATGGAAAGTCAGGCACCGCATGAAGCGGTGCCTGACCTGTTTTTTAGCCGGCTGCCTTGAGCGGCGAGACGTCGTAGCCCGCGTCCAGGCGTGCCTGGCCGATGCGCATGGCTGCTCCCATCCGGTCGGCTGCAGCCGTCACTTCTTCCTGCGTATGCGTTGCCATGACCTGCATGCGGAAGCGGGCAAGGCCCTTTCCGACAGCCGGGAACTCGACGAGGTTGGCGATCAGGCCGACATCGGGAAGCGCGCGGGCCGTCATGCGTGCCAGTGCCTCGTCGCCGGTCTTGACGGCCACGATGTCTGAAGGATCGCCATAGACGTCCATCCCCTGCTGCTGGATCTGCGAGCGGAGCGATAGGATGTTGTTCATCAGGTCCTTGCGCAGCGAGGCACCCTCGCTGCTGCGAACGATTTCCAGCGACTTGCCGATGATGGCAACCTGCACCGGTGAAAGCGCGTTGGTGAAAGTGCAGCTCGGGCTGTAGAAGCGCAGATATTCCTTGACCGACTGCTTCTTGGTGGCAACGAAGCCGCCATTCGAGCCGAAGGTCTTGGAGAAGCTGCCCATCACTAGGTCAACCTTGCCGAGCATGTTCTGGATGCCGATATGGCCGGTGCCATCGGCGCCGAGATTGCCGAGGTCATGGGCAACGTCGACCATCAGCACGGCGCCGAATTCATGGGCTGCTTCCTGCAGCGCCGCAATGTCGGGCGTGTCGCTGTCCATCGAGAACAGGCTTTCGGTCACGACCATGATCGCAGCCTTGGGATCACGCTGGCGGATCGAGGCCAGGCGGTCACGGCAATGCTCGACATCATTGTGACGGTAGAGAAGCACATTGCGGGTTGCCGCCTGCGCACCCGTCTGGAGGCAGGCATGGGCAAGCGCATCCATGACGATGTAGTCATGCGAGCGGACAAGGCCCTTGATGACGCCGAAGCCGGCCGACCAGCCGGTGGCAAACAGGATGGCATGCTCCATCTGCAGGAAATCGGCGATTTCCTTCTCCAGCTTCACGGAGCTGGAAATGTTGCCGACGAGCGCCGAAGAACCGGCGGAATGGACACCGAAGACGCCGATGGCGTCATGGGCGGCCTGATGGACGGCCTGGTGTCCCGACAGGCCGAGGTAATCTTGCGAGGCGAAGTTCACGCCGACCGTCAGGTTGCCCGAATCGTCGCGCACAGCGCAGCTCGATGCCGGACCGGTTTCCGTCGAGCGTCCGAACGGCCAGGTGCCGGACTTGCGCCGGTTGTCCTGCCAGTTGAAGAACTTGTCGCAACGGCCAAGAAGGTCCGCGCCTTCAAGAACCCTGTAGTCGCGCATGCTGCCTTGAAGGGCGCTCTCGGGAACGCTGTCGATGGTCTTCTGGTAGTTCATGGTGCCAACCCCTGTTTTTGACTTATGCTGCCATCTGACCCTCAGACTGATAAATCTTCGTAAATTCAGCAGTTTCGCGGCATGCAACCTTGTGGATTGGTGAACCGGCGGTAAATTCCGTGCCGGGTTTCAGGGCAACCGGCCGCCAATTATTTCCCCGTCGCAACCAATAAAAAAAGGCACCCTTGCGGGTGCCTTTCGGGTGTTATCGCGATGCCTTGGATCCTTGGAGAGATGCCTCAGGCAGCCACTGCCAGGGAGGCAACCGGCGCGGTCTCCGCTGCAGCTTCGGCAGGAGCGGCGGTGTGAACCCATTGTGCGGGCACCGTCACGGTGAAACAGCTTCCGGTGCCCAGCACGCTGGTCACGCCAATCGAGCATCCCATGGCTTCGGCCATGCGATAGGTCACGGTCAGGTTCATGCCCGTACCGCCATACTTGCTCTGGGAGGCGTCGCGCGTGTCCAGCAGATTGTGGAACAATGTCTTCAGGCGTTCCGGTGCGATGCCCTTGCCGGTGTCGGCAATGGCAATCGCATAGGCCTTGCCGGTCGGGATCTCAACCTTGGAGCAGGTGATGGTGATCGTGCCTTTTTCGGTATTTTCATCGGCATTGCGCAGGATTGCGTCCAGCACCTGGATGAGCCGCTCGCGGTCAGCCTCGACCTCTTCCACTTCCGGCTCGATAAACAATTCGAGCGTGTTGAGGTTGGTGTCGGCCGAGGAACGCGCATTGCGGATGGCCTCGCCCATGATGTCGGACATCATCCAAGACTTGGGATTGAACTGCATGCGCCCGGCTTCGATCTTGGAAAGGTCAAGGATCATATTGATCAGCCGCAGGAGATACTGCCCGGCGTCATGTATCTTGTCGACATCCTGGGTCATCTGGGTGTCACGCAGCTCGATCGCATCTTCCTTGAGGATCTGGCTGTAGCCGATCACGGCATTGAGCGGCGTGCGCAGCTCATGGCTCATGCGGGCCAGGAATTCAGCCTTCATGCGGCCCACCTGGTCGGCCTTGGAAACGGCCTCGCGCAATTGCTCGGAAGCCTGGAACCGGCGGCGCACTTCGTTTTCCAGCTCGACGCCGGCATCGAAGATGCGTGAGTAGTAGATGGCCATCGTGGCCACATAGGCAAAGCAGGCGATTGTCGAGACAAGGCCAAGGCTCGTCATCGCATAGGTCGGAATGTCATTGGCTGCCGGGGCTAGGAGAGTGTAGGCGCCAAGGAAAGTCGTGAAACAAAAGGCGAAAATCATCAGCAGGGCTGATTGGAGTCGCTGCTCGCCGCCAATGTAGAAGAACGACAGGATCGGGATGATCAGCACCCAGGGCAGTGTGGGCGAGGAAATGCCGCCATTGTGATAGCAGCTCCAAAAAATGGCGAAGTTCAGGTTGAACACCGAGGTGATGACCAGCTTGTCATAGTTGACCCCCCGCTTCAGCAGGAAGGGGAAAATCCAGAAGCTGGTGATCGAGATCGCAAGCCACACCGTGTCGAGTCCGGGAGTCGGATCAACGAGATAAAGCGCCAGCGGCACCGTGTTTCCGAGGATCGGTCCCATGGTATGGCTGATCAGGAACATGCGCGCCTGGTTTGCGGCCTCGCGGTTTGCCTTCATGCCCACAGGGATGAAGTACTCCACCAGAGCCATGTAACTTGCAGCAATCTTGGCGAACATGTCTGCCCCCGTTTTCCTGAGTTTCCCGCCGGGCGAACACTCTCTCAGGCAAGCGTCCACCATTTTGAAGAACCCTACCCCACACTGATTGTGATTGCGTTAAACAGGGCAGGCGGGGAGAGCCGCAAGCCGGGAATCCACGCCGGAAAACCGGCCCTTTCCGGGTTTGGCATGGTTAATTTTTTGAAGAAACATGCGCAAACGGGCTTCCGCTTAACCGTTTATTAGGCATAGCAGAAGAATTATCGCTCCATGTACTCGTCCGTGGGTTCGGCTGGCAAAAGGGCTGGCGACCTTGTTGAGTTTGGAGCGAAAAAATGAAATCCAGCCTTTTCGCAGCAGCAATGCTTCTGGCTTCTCCGGCCTTTGCGGCCGATGTGGTCATGGCGCCAATCGAAGCGGCACCCGAAGAAGTGGTGCCGGTTGAGGCCGCTCCTTCCTCCATTGCCAATTGGCACGGTTTCTACGCCGGTGCGATTGCCGGCCTCGTGGCAAGCTCCGGACGGGCGGACCTCGGGCCTATCGCTGGCGTGCTCATCCCGCTCGATGTCTCCAATGGCCTGTTCGCCCGCTCTATCAGCAACATGAAATCAAGCTTCACCGGCGGTGTGTCAGCCGGCTACAACGTCCAGAACGGCAATTTTGTCGGTGGTGTTGAGGCCGACATCTCGTTCGCCCATTTCGAACTTCGCCACACCATGTCGCGAATCGACCCGAACCCGTTCCCGCCCTTCACCGGTCTGGTGACCAATTCTTCCTACGAAACCGAGTTCGGCTCGGTTGCCACGGCGCGGGTTCGCGCGGGTTACGCCATCAACAAAAGCTTGCTCTTTGTCACCGGCGGTCTGGCTGCAGCAAAAGTCACCAACCGCATCTCGATTGCCCTTCCTGGCCTCGGCTATACGTCGCCGGACTGGAGCCAAAGCAAGATCCGCTATGGCTTTGCCATCGGTGCCGGTGTCGAGCACAAGGTGACCGAGAAGGTCAGCGTCAAGCTTGAGGGCCTCTATGTGAACCTCAAGGATACGCTGGTGACCGGGCAGGATCCCGTGACTTTCCCGGGCGAAAGCATCAGCTATCGCTTCAAGAACGACATGTTTGTCGGTCGTGTCGGCGTCAACGTCCAGTTCTGACCATAGCGGACATTGCCAAAGGGGCTGACCGGCTGTGCCCCTTTGTTTTTTCAGGCAGGCCCGAACGCAAACTGCACCTTGACCGATCGGGAGCGGTCGCCGGCGGCCTCGAAGGCTGCCAGAGCCTCGTCCAGCCGGTAGGTACCCGTGATGATCGGCTTGACGTCTATGGCCCCGACATTGATCAGGCTGACAGCCGCAGCAAATTCCTCATGGAAGCGGTGCGAGCCGACCAGTTCAACCTCCTTGCCGACAATCATGTTCAGCGGGACCGGAATGTCTCCGGTGACGCCCACCTGCACGATCCGCCCGAGCGGGCGGACGCTTGCAATCGCGGTCCGCAGCGCCGGGGCGGCGGCCGAACATTCAAACACCACGTCGAAATACCCCTTGTCGGCTGCGTAGGCTTCCATGGAAGCCGCATCAGAGGCAACGTTGACGGTGCGCGTGGCGCCCATGCGGGCAGCGACCGCCAGCGTGGCATCCTGCAGGTCGGTGACGACCACTTCCCTTGCGCCGCGC
>JBGSQC010000042.1:0-2004 GCA_041738295.1 Zhengella sp.
ACCGCCGGCGCATCGAGCGGCGAGAGGTGGACGACGACCGCGCCAGCCTTCAGCGCCCCGAAAAAGGCGATCGGGTGCGCCGGCGTGTTGGGCAGCAGCAGCGCGACCCGGTCGCCCTTGCCGATGCCGGCTCTTTGAAACCCGGCCGCAGCCTCGTCCGCCAGCCGCTTCAATTCAGCGTAGGAAATGGTCCGTCCGCGATGATCGAGCGCCGGGCGATCCGGCCACAGCGCTGCCCCCTCGTCGAGAAGTGCCGGCACGGCATAGGTCTCCATGGCGTCCGGCATGTGCCAGCCGTCGCCATAGACCTGTGCCCAGGGCCAGCCGCCCTCAGGAGGGGGAGGCAGCGTCACTTGCCTGCCTGAAGGTCGGCGAAGGTTTTGCCTTCGGCTGCCAGCCGCTTCAGCAGCGCCGACGGCTTGAAGATGTCGGCACCGGTCTTGCCGTGCCAGTAGTCCAGCCGGTTAACAATCTTGGCCAGGCCCTGCGCATCAGCCCAGTGCATCGGCCCGCCCTTGCCGACCGGATAGCCGTAGCCGAAAATCCAGACGACATCGACATCCGACGCGCGCTCCGAAATGCCTTCCTCAAGGATTTTGGCACCCTCGTTGATCATGGGGTAGAGCGTGCGCTCGGTGATCTCCTCGGCCGAAATCTCGCGCCGGTTCACGCCCTTTTCGCGCGCCACCTTCAGGATGAGCTCTTCGACCCAGGGATCGGGGATCGGCGTACGGCCATCCTCGTAGCGGTAATAGCCCGCCCCGGTCTTCTGGCCATAGCGCCCCGCCTCGCAGATCGGGTCGGCAATTGCCGCCGTCAGGCCAAGCGCCTTGCGGGTGCGAAAGCCGATGTCATTGCCCGCAAGGTCTGACATCTGGAACGGACCCATCGGCCAGCCGAAATCACGGAAGGCCTTGTCCACGGTTTCCGGCAGTGCGCCTTCGAGCAGCAGGGCTTCCGATTGCTGTGATCGCGAGGCCAGCATGCGGTTGCCGACAAAGCCGTGGCAGACGCCGACGACGACCGGCACCTTCTTGGCCTTCTTGCCCACCGCCATGGCGGTCGCCAGCACATCTGGCGCAGTCGCCTTGCCACGCACGATTTCGAGCAGCTTCATCACATTGGCCGGCGAAAAGAAGTGCATGCCGAGCACATCCTGCGGGCGGCTGGTGAACGAGGCGATCGTGTCGACGTCGAGATAGGAGGTATTGGAGGCCAGCACCGCGCCGGGCTTGGCCACTTCGTCCAGCCTCTTGAACACCTGCTCCTTGACGCCGATCTCCTCGAACACCGCCTCGATGATCAAGTCGCAGTCACCAAGGTCCTCATAGGCCGTGGTCGGCGTGAACAGCGCCATGCGTTTGTCGACATCTTCCGCCTTCATCGAGCCGCGCGAAGCCGAGATCTCGTAGTTCTTGCGGATGCGGGCAAGGCCCGCCTTCAGCGGCTCTTCCGACATTTCCAGGATGGTGACCGGGATGCCGCCATTGACCAGCGACATGGCGATGCCGCCACCCATGGTACCCGCCCCGATGACACCGGCGCGCTTCACCTCGCGAGCGCTCACATCCTTGGTGATGCCCTTGACCTTGCCGGCCTCGCGCTCGGCAAAGAACAGATGGCGCTGCGCCTTGGACTGGTCGCTGGCAAGCGCCCCCATGAACAGGCGCAGCTCTTCGTGGTAGGCCTCGTCAAAGGGCATGGTCAGCGCATTGCGCACCGATTGTGCGCAAATATGCGGCGCTTCCAGACCCTTCGACTTAGATGTCACCGACTTCACCAGCGCATCGAACCCGGCAAGGTCTGCGCGCGCAGCGGCAAGCTTTTCCTCGCGGTGGCGCGGCAGCACGGGTTTCTCGCCCGATGCGATCTTCCCGCGCAGGAAGGCGACGGCGCCCTCCACCAGGTCGCCCTCGATGATCGCGTCCACCAGCCCGTCGGCGAGGCACTCCTTGGCTGGCATGAAGCGGCCGTTGACGATGGCCTCGACGGCCTTTTCCGGGC
>JBGSQC010000082.1:0-11832 GCA_041738295.1 Zhengella sp.
GTCCGTTCGGGCGCGCCTGCGGCCCCACCACACTTCCACGCGGCGGCGCCACCGGCGCACGGGTGCAGAATCATGGGACAGGATGATCAGGCCAAGGGGAATCATCCAGAAGCCGAGAACCGGCAAAAAACCCAATGTTCCCAGCAAGACGAGCAAAATGCCCAGCACGCGGCGCATCAGCACCGAGGCGGGAAGCCCATAGCTCCGCCCGAACAGGCGCAGTTGCGGCCCGCGTCTCCGGTCATCGTCATTGATGAACTCGTCTTCCGTCTGCACGTTTGGGTTCCTTGCGCCACAAGGGCGCTCCGTTTGGCCAAGACCCAGCATTTATGCGCGCTTTCGGGCCATGCAATGGCGCGAAGTCAGACGGACGGCGTTTTTTTCATTTTGCGCCTTGGCAAAGGCGAATGCACTTTGCTATAGGCAGCCCACTCGCAAGTGAGCAGGCTTTCCCCGGTAGCTCAGTGGTAGAGCAACCGGCTGTTAACCGGTTGGTCGCTGGTTCGAATCCGGCCCGGGGAGCCATTTCCAAACAATCAGGATGAGATACTCGCTTTTGTTCATGTTACGAACAAGGCTGCGGAAGCCTTTCCGTGCGCCTGCGCAAGCCGTGCGGCCTCACCCTTTCCACAGTCCGCCCAATTGAAGTGATCCCGCCAGGCCCGCAGATGTCAGGTCCAGATGCTTTGTCCCGGTCCAGATGACCGGCGAGGTGAAGTTTTTCTGGAAATCCCCCAGCGACGGTCCGTCATTCTGGTGGGTGTTCTCTATGTCGCCAATCGCGTAGTCGCCGATCAATGCGGTAACCAGAAGTCCGGCAACCACTAAGCCTGCCTCGTCGCCAACGAGCATCGACAGAAGCGCGAGAACCGCGCCAATCACTTCAAGGATGTCCTTGATGATCGTGATGCCGTCATCATGATAATGGCCGTGGGTGATGCTTGGCGTCTGGGCGGATTCATAGACCAGCGTCTGATCGCCGTTCGTGTTGGTGCCGAGCTTGATGCGGGACCAGTAGGTCGACTTGCAGGTGGCGTGAATGCCGGGGGAAACTTCGACATCGGTGTGCATGTCGATGCGAAGGATGTTAGTCTCAATCTCGACGGAGAAACTGTCGAGGATGGGTGTATAAAAGGTCTGGGTTCCGTCCTTGGCGGTCACCGGGAACTGCGGCAGGGTGACCTTCTCGTTGGCTTTCATCTGCAACAACTGGCTGCCACTCGAAAGCTCCAGCTTGTCGGCGGTCATTTCGGTCCAGGTGTTGATCAGGGCTGTCTGCAGCAGGTCCAGCATGAAGCGCTTGTTGCGAACCAGAAACCCGGCATCTCCGCCGGGTGGAACTGCGAAATGGGTCACCTGCTGGATGGAGGGAACCGGATCGGACGAGGTCATGCAGAGCAGCGCGAAGAGTCCACTCTTGCCGTCCAGCGAATCGACGCAGGCATAGCTCGCAGTGTGCGGCTTGCAAAAAGCCCATTGGCCGGTGGCGATCTGGTCGTTGAGGTCAATCACCGCAAAGACATGTTCGAAGGCAGCAAGATTGGCGTTGCACCAGAGCTGGAAGGCCATTTCGACATAGAGCTGCGCCACCGGGTTCGACAGCGGCTTGACGAAATCCATGCCGACATAGGTGGCAGCGAGCTTGCTGCCCTGCTGCGGTGTGGTGGAAACCACAAGCTTGTGGCGTTTGGTGCCGGGTTTGAGCAGCGGCAGCGGCGTCTTGTGGAAGCCGGCCAGCGGCTTCACCGGATCATCGGGCAGGAGATCAAGATGGATCTCGATGACACCAGTGAGATCATCGCAGTCGAAGGTGACCGGCGTCCCCGCATTGAAATAGCTGCCGGTCATTCCGGTCATCGGCAGCGAGACACGCACGGTTGCGCCATCGCCTTTCGGCACCAGCTGCCACGGGCCGAAATCCGCCTTCATCGCCAGCTTCGCGCCGGTGGTTTGCGCGAAATCCATCGTCTTCGGATATTTGCCCTCACTGGCGATGGCTGAATTGATGCGGTCATAGGGCACGGCAAAGACCGTATCCCAATCAAGAGCCGAGGCTTCGTTTCCCGCCGGTGCGGCAGCATTCAAGCCACGGGCTGCAAACGGTTCCGACTGGACACGCCTCATATCGTGCACTCCCCGTAGAACAGCAGGCTCTGGGCAAGCTTGGCGTCCTTCAGCTCCCAATTCGTTGCGCCAGGCCATTTGGCGGCACCCAGCACATTGGCCATGAAATCATCCAGCGCAGGAATGTTGTCCAAATCCATGTCGCCCTGGTGATCGACCGTCATCACGTGGTTCAGCACCAGGCACAGGGTAGAAAGGAAACCCATGCCGAGCGCAAACCTGTTGAGAAGCGTGATCAGGCCTGAATCAGCCGGAAGCTTGCTGGAAAACGCAGCGGCTGCGGCGAGGTTGTCGGTTCCAGACAGGGCTTCCTCAGCGAGCTCCGATATCTGGTCCGCATCCGCCACGACCTCGAAAATGGCGGGACTCTTTGAAATGATTCCTGACAATTCACCCGCCAGTTTCAAGGCGGCCGGGCCGACCTTGGCAACCCATGCGCCTGCCTTGAACAGGCCCAGCCCGATCGGCAAGACCGACAAAGCAATCGAGACAAGCTCCATGCCGCGCTCGAAATCCTGCGCTGCGCTGTCCTGCGTCACATTGCAGGAGAAAGACCTGATATCCGGCAGCTCCTTGGCGTTGGGGTCTGAGGGATCCTTGTTGGTCGGCACCAGCACGATCTGGCCGTTGCTGTTCTTGCCGGTCATGATGTGCATGTACTGCGTGAAGGTGACGGAGAAGACGTCATTGCCGACCATCAGCGGGTGCTTGAAGGTCAGGCCGGTGAACTGAAGCTCGATCGTGTCCTCCACGACGCGCATGGTGAACTGCTTGGCCGGTACCTTGGGTGACACGACAAGACCATCGGGCAACGTCACATCCTGCCAGACAAGCTCGGTGTTGTTGGTCACCACCAACCCGTCGCCGACAATGTCGAAATCAGTCAGCTTTGACCCTTTCATCACCTGCTGCGCGCCGGTTTTCAGGAAATGCTCGCAGAATTTCTCGCCGCTGATGGCGAGAACGGAATTCGTGCCAGCCGGAAATCCCGTGGTCAGGCCTGCATCTACCTGATGGGCGAATGCATTGTCCGGATCGCCATCGGTCATGCAAAGGGCCGCGAAAATGCCGTCGCCGGCATCGTCAACAATCGTGGCGTAGGAGAGCGCCGTGGGCTTCAGCCATTGGTAGTCGCCCTTGTCGGCATTCACATTGATCAACGCGATGTGGAAGATCGGATCAAAGATTGTGTCGATGTTGTCGTTGAACCAGTTCTGGAAAAGAACCTGGAAAGGCAATTGAAGGGAGGCCGGGGTGAAATCATCAACCACCACGGCGGGTGCCGTGCTGGTTGACGTCTTGTCGATCAGGAGCACACGGGTCTCAGTCTTTTTTGGCACCACCGTGCCGGTCTTGTCAGTGAAGGCCAGGCTTTCATCATGGACATCGGCCAGAGTCACTTCGATGGTCATCTCGACGCCGGCCAGATCCTCCGTGTTTCCGGCCATGTCAACGCCGGTGCCGGACTTGACCGGGCACCTGAAAACCACCGTTCCGCCGATGCGGTTCTTGTCGCAAACAACCTCGAAATCCCCCCAGGTTCCGCTCATCTTGATGGCGGTGTTCTGGTAGGTGTAATCGAAGGTCGGTGGCGACTTTTTCTGCTTCTTGATGGCGGCGTTGAGGGTGTCCATCGTCAAGACATTGGCCGTGTCCCAGCCTTGTAGCCCAATCTCCCTGCCCTTGCTTTTTGCCTTGCCGGCGGCTGCAGCCAGGGCCGCACCTTCGACATCTGACATTTCCCTGCTCATTGCTCTTCCCCTTGCCTTTGATGGCATCTGCTTATTGTCGGCCAGGCCATCAGCTGAGTTCGCCGTAGAGCAGCAGGTTACCGGAGCTCACCGTCGCCTCCTTCAGCTTCCAGTTCGCTGTTTCCGGCCATTCATAGGAGGCCAGCAGCTTGTCCAGCATGTGCTCGGTGGTGAACTGGTCGCCGACCTTGTCGATGTCACCCTTGCCGATATGGCGGGACTGCGCGACGCCCCATGTCGCCCACGCGCCGGCATCAAGCAGGCCTGCCACCACTCCCAGAACCGTGAAGGTGATGGCAAAGCGCGGCGCGAACATGCAGGCGCCGATGGTTGAGGACGCGCCCGCTGCATCGTTGATGGCTGCGGCATCTCCGGCAGCCAGCATGGCACCGACATTATCGTAGATGTGCCCGCCAATATTGACCTGGTCACCCATGTTGACCATCTGGGTTCCGTCCAGAGCGGCATTGTTGGCGCCTTGCACGCCACCTCCGGCAATGCCGTTCACGGCTCCCTCCGCAGCAGTTCCTGCGCGGACAGCCCACGAACCAGCGGCATAAACACCCAGCCCGAGCGTCAAAACCGAAAGAAGCACGGAAAAAATGAACACCGTATCCTCGAAGGTCCGGGCGGCATCATCGAGGTGATAATCCACCGTCAGCGCCTCGATCTTTGGCAACTCGTTGTCCTTGGGATCGTCCGGGTTCTTGTTGGAGGCCACCAGCACATGCTTGCCGTCGGTCCGCTTCTCGAAAACCAGATAGAGGCGCTGGGTGAAACCGATCTTCACGGTTTCGGTGCCCGGCAGTTTCCAGCCGGGATAATCGAACGCCATGTCGTGGAATTCCATGACGATGGACCGGCCCTCCAGGCGCATCTTGAAACCGCCGGCAGGCACGTCAGGCGTTACCTTGGTTCCGTCCTGCAATTCGATCTCGCGCCATTTGACCGCGTTGGCATTCGTCACTTCCAGTCCCAGCGCATCCAGCGTGAAGTCAGCGGGCTTGGAACCGGGAAACAGCTTGTCGGCAGCTGGCAGCAGGATCTTGGCCGTCATTCGCCCCTTGGAAAGAGCTACGACCGAATTCGTGCCACCTGGCATTCCGGACATGATGGCGGGGTCAACCTGCGAGGCGAGCGCCGGATCATCCCTGCTCTCGGTCATGGCGAGAATGGCAAACACCGTCTGCACCGGATTGCTCATAGGGATATCAGCTGCCGCATAGTCTATTTTGGTTGGTTTCAGCCAGGCGAACTTGTCACCTTTCGACAGGCCGTCATCAATGTCGACAGTATGGAAGATGTTCTCGAAGGCGCTGATGTTGGCGTTGAACCAAGCCTGCAGGGCATTCTGCTCGTCCATGGTCTGAAAGGCGGTGCCCGCAGCATTCACAAGGGCGGAAACGACGACGGCCGGCATGGTCGCGCTACCCGTCCCATTGGCCTTGAGGTTGACGGTCTTGCCGGTTGCCGGCACCTGCGCCAGCGTGATCTCGGCCGTTGCAACTGCGCCATCCAGAGCTACGTATCTCCCGGGCTTGAATGTGTCGAAACCGGCGGGGGCGCCATGGGCGAAGGCGGTCGCACCAAAGTTCAGCGTTGCGCTGTCATTCGGGCCGATGGCAACTGCCGGGAAAAGCAGGTCAGTCGTGGTGAAGGCAAAGGCCTCTCCTGTTCCCTTGACCGGATCGGCGTTGGTTCCGAGCCAGGAGCCGTCTCCTCCCCTGAACCAGATTTTCTTCGCGTCAAAATCAACCGCCACGCCTGCCACGGCAGGCGCGCCTTTTGCACCGCGCCAGGCATAGGTCGCCCGACCGCCGGCCACGCCGTAAGCTGTTTTCATGGCATTGAGCTGTGCCGCATTGAAGAAAAAACCGTTCTGGTGAAAACCGTAGCCTTCAGCGCTTTCCGGAAAAAAGCCCTTGGAAGCATTGGCAGGTGCCAGCCCGATGACGGTCTGGTCGGTCTCTGACGACACTTCGAAATAGAACTTGCCGGTCTGGCGTCCCGTGACCCCGAAAGCGCTATCGAGATCGGTTACGCTGGGAGCCTGGCCGGACCGGGCGGTCACGGTGAGACCGTCGGCACTCATGTCCAGTAAGCCTTGCGTGGCGCTGTCGAGGCGATAGGGACTCGTCGTGCCGGGGTAGAAGGCCGCGCCCTTGCCGATTTCACACTTCATCTTCAAAAGTCCGCCAGAAGACCCTTGAACGAGGCTCCAGCCCTTCCAGCTTCCGTAAATCTCGACCGGCATTGCACCGGTCACGCTTTGTTTGAAGTCCGCCGGAACCTTGTTCTGCTTGACCATCGAAGCGTTGACCACATCAAGGAACGTGGCGTTCACCGTATCCCAATGGTTCATGGTGATGGGCGGCAAGGCAGCCAATTGCGAAAGCGTCATTTCACGGTGTTCTCGTTCATTCCTCATGGATTGCATCCCCCGAGCTTTTGAATTGGTACTGCGGTTTCAGATCTTGCACCGAAGGTAGAGCGCGTCGGAAAGTCCGGCGTCGACCAAGGTCCACTGGCCGGCACCCACCCATTCGATGGATTGTGCTGTCAGATCTCCGACCGAGATGCTGCCGCCGCTGGAACTGGTGGCCTTGGCGACCGATGTCGTCACCGCGGCAACGACACTGTCGACAATGGCAACGACAATGCCTCCGATAAGCGGGCCGAAGACAAGGATGGCCGGTCCGGCGGTCAGGTAAAGCCACCATGGAATGTGCTTCTCGTAGTCCGGGTCCGGTCCGGGCAGTGTCTTCATTTCCAGAACACTCTTCGTTGCATCGAAGGTGCACGCCATCTTTTGTGTCTGGGAAAAGGTGACCGAGGATTTGGCAAGACCGGTGATGTCGAAGCTGCCGGCACTGGTGACCCAGATCTGGTCGTCATTCACAGTGAGGTTGAAGGACGACAGGAATGGATAGTAATGGGTCAAGGATACTTGCACCGGCGGGCAGGCCAAGAGCCCCAGATTGACGATCGCGCTGCCGGACATCGCGAACATGTTGAACGGAGCGGTGAACCCGGCAGGCAGCTTCGGCATGATGATGTGTTGAAGGAAAAGATTGCCTGAAAGGCCTGCGCAAACATCGGAATTGTCGTCCAGCAGGCTCTCATCGGGCTCCACACTGAACTTGCTGGTATCCGCATTGGAGAACATGGTGAAGACGGCCAGCCAGTCATTGGCGCCCTTAGCGCCCGGGACGAACGCATAACGGCTGCTTCCGGCGGTCATCCAGTACGCATCGCCATTTGGTGCAAGGTTCAAGGAGGCAAAGACGAAATCCAGCTTGGCGGCATTGGCGATCAGGCTGTCGGCAATGGAATCGTGGAGCGACATTGCCAGTGCGCCGGTTGGATCCTGCTGAGCGAGAACGCCGGTCTTGTCGGGATCGCTGACATAGACGCCACCCTTGGTGGTGTCGCCCTTGTTGGTGATCTTTCGCGTCAGATTGAACCGCAGGTCGGATTTTCCGGCAGCCTTGTTGTCGACAAAGGCCAGTTCGAGAATGATTTCGATGACGGCTCCGTCGAGCTTGCCTGAGATCAAAGGAGAGGTGAGCGTGCCGGAATTGACCGGAAGCTGCATCACAAGCTTTTCGACCGTGCCGCCAGCGACGATGCGCCAGGCATCGAATTTGATGTCGAGCTTCAGGCCTGAATTGTCGGAATAAGTTAGGGAGGCAGGGGTTGCCTTGAACTGGGCTGCCAGAAGGTCGTTCAGCCTGGGAACTGAACAAGCGCACACCATATCCCAGCCATGCAGGTCCATCGCCAGCTCCAGTCTCCCTTCCGGGAAGACGGCCTCATTGCGCCCCGCAAGCCATCAACTTCCCTTGGGTGAAGTGAGGAGTCAACAACAGATTTTGCTGAAATGGGGTGCTGGATCAGGCTCTGGGGGATGCGTCGCCCACTCAAGGCGTACTCCTACCTCGTTTGGAACAGACAAATTGAAGCCAGCGGCTCGTTCCCCCTTGATCCTTGGAAAGAAACGCTAATTCATTTGCAGACAGCGCATCTGACCCGGACAGGCCGGAATTGTATGGAGCCGCATAATGACTTCCGCCTTGCCTTCGCCTTCCGATACCGCGCCCGCCCTCGTCCTGTTTCGCAATGACCTTCGCATGGCGGGCAATGGTGCCTTGGTGGCGGCGGTGGAAAGCAGGCGTCCGGTCATCCCGGTCTTTATCCTGGAGACTGGCGGATCGCGCCATTTCCGGGCGAGAGGTGCTGCCTCGCTCTGGTGGCTGCATCATTCGCTGACCGCGGTTGCCGCTGCCTTCGACAAGGCAGGCGCGCGGCTCATCTTCAGGCGCGGCGTACAACGCGACATTGTCTCCTCGCTGATCGAAGAGACCGGTGCCGGTGCGGTCTTCTGGAACCGCCGTCATGATCCAGCCGGGATGGAGGCTGATGGCGAGCTGAAGGCGGCGCTCAAGGCATCGGGCATAGACGCGCAGTCCTTTGCAGGGCAATTGCTGCACGAACCGTGGTCTCATGTGACAGGATCCGGCGGGCCCTACCGGGTGTTCACGCCGTTCTGGAAGGCCTTGTCGGCTAAACTGGACTTTCATGCACCCCTGCCCGTGCCGGACCAGATCATCGGTTTTGACAGGACAGTGACCAGCGAAAGGCTGGAGGATTGGCAGTTGCTGCCGGTCAAGCCCGATTGGGCCAAGGGCTTTCATGATCATTGGGTGCCCGGCGAGGCCGGTGCCCATGCCCGGCTGGATGAGTTTCTCGCCGACGGCCTCAAGGGTTATGCAGAAAACCGTGACCGCCCGGACATGGATGGCACGTCCCGGCTGTCGCCTCATCTGGCTTTCGGCGAAATCACGCCTCAGCAGATTTTCGACCGGCTGGCGACCACTGAGACGAAGGCAACCGATCGCGACATCGAGACCTTCCGCAAGGAAGTCGGCTGGCGCGAGTTCAGCTATCACCTGCTGTTTCACAACCCGGACCTGGCGACGAAGAATTTCAACGCCTTCTTTGACACTTTCACTTGGAAGAATGGCGAGCCGGACCTGAAAGCCTGGCAAAAAGGACAGACGGGCTACCCTTATGTCGATGCAGGAATGCGGCAGCTCTGGCAGACGGGTTGGATGCACAATCGAGTTCGCATGGGCGCGGCGTCGTTTCTCATCAAACATCTGCGCATTGACTGGCGGCTTGGCGAACAATGGTTCTGGGACACGCTGGTCGATGCCGATCCGGCTTCCAATGCGGCGAGCTGGCAATGGGTGGCAGGCTCCGGGGCGGATGCCGCGCCCTATTTCCGCATCTTCAATCCGGTGCTGCAGGGGCGCAAATTTGATCCCGATGGCCATTATGTGCGAAAATATGTCCCGGAACTCGGCCGGATCGGCAGTGGTGAGGTTCATTTTCCAGCCGATCTGGGCGCAGCCGAACTGCGCATGGCAGGCATTGCACTCGGCGCCGACTATCCGCGGCCGCTTGTTGATCACGCCGCCGCGCGCGACAGCGCCATGGATGCCTGGCGCGAGATGAAGGCTGATGCGTGACATGCGGCAAGGTCATGGGAGCACACGAAACAGTGCCACAAGGGAGTACGATCATGGGGCATGATCATCTGGCTGACGGCCATTTCTCGGACGCGGTCCACCTGACCGCAGCGAACATGCGCGAAGCAGCGCGCGGCATCCCGGCCCGGGTGCGCGCCCTTCTGCCGACATTGATCCACTTGCCCCGTGGCACGCTGATCCTGCGCCTGCCGGATGGACGGGTGCTGAAGACGGGCGGCAATGGCGAAGGACCCGAAGCCCGGCTCGTCCTCAACAATTGGAACCTGCCGCGCCGGGCGCTGACGGGCGGCACCATCGGCACAGCCGAGAGCTATGTGGATGGCGATTGGGACAGCCCGGATGTCACAACCTTCCTCGAACTTTTCCTGATCAACATGGAGGCGGGCGAAAAGCTGGCAGGCGGTGCCAGTATGCTGCTGACTGCGCTTCAGCGCCTGCGCCACTGGTTCAACACCAACACGCGCACCGGCTCGCAGCGCAACATTTCGGCCCATTACGATCTCGGCAACGCCTTCTATTCGCAATGGCTGGACCCGACGATGACCTATTCGTCGGCCCTCTACCAGACCGGCGCCAATGATCTGGAAAGTGCGCAGAAGGCCAAGTATCAGGCGCTGATGGATGATGGCGGGTTCAAGCCCGGCGACCATGTGCTGGAAATCGGCTGCGGCTGGGGCGGCTTCGCCGAACATGCAGCACGCGCCGGCGCGCGCGTCACCGGCCTGACCATCAGCCGCGAGCAGCATGATTTTGCCCGGAAGCGGGTTTTCGAGGCCGGTCTTGCCGAGCGAGTCGAGATCAAGTTCCAGGACTACCGCGACGAGACCGGGCTTTATGACCGCATTGCCTCCATCGAGATGTTCGAGGCGGTGGGCGAGAAATACTGGCCAACCTTCTTTGGCAAACTGAAATCCTGCCTCAAGCCCGGTGGTACGGCAGGATTGCAGATCATCACGATCAATGAGGACGCCTATCCCATGTACAGGGCGCGGCCGGATTTCATCCAGCGCCATATTTTCCCCGGCGGCATGCTGCCGCCGCCATCACGGCTGGACAGTCTTGGCAGCGATTCCGGGCTAGCCATGATTGGAACGCGCATTTTTGCGCATGACTATGCCCGCACGCTGGCCGAATGGCGCGAACGCTTCCACGAGGCATGGCCGAGGATCGAACCGCTCGGTTTCGACCGGCAGTTCCGTCGGCTGTGGGAGTTCTACCTCTATTATTGCGAGGCCGGATTCCGCAGCCATTACATTGACGTGAGGCAGGTGTTCTACCGGGCTTGATACGGCACCCGGTCAGAGCACGGCGAGGTCTATGCCCCTGCCCGCCCGGTCTACCACCTCGCGAAGCGCAAAGGTCGAATTGATCTTGGTGACATGGGGCAATGCGGTCAGCCAGTCGCGGTGGATGCGCTCGTAATCCTGCAGGTCGCGGGCAGCAATGCGCAGGATGTAGTCATATTCCCCAGCCACCAGAAAGCAGGTCATGACATTGGGCACACGCTTGATCGCGGCCTCGAAGTCGTTCAGCGTTTTCTCGAACTGGCCCGACAGCGAAATGTGGACAATGGCGGTCAGGCCGAAGCCCAGCGTCTTGTTGGCAAGGCGGGCATGATAGCCGCGGATCGCGCCTTCCTTTTCCAGCGCGTCCAGACGGCGCGAACAGGCCGATTGCGAAAGACCGACCTTCTCGGCCAAAGCGGCATTGGACATGCGGCCTTCGGCCTGCAAGGCCGACAGGATGGCGATATCGATCTTGTCGAGATTCATTGGCGCAATTTTCCTTCGTCCGATTTGTTATTTTCCGCTCTTCCTTGCGCATTATTGGCATGACGCACCCGGATTCGCAAACATAACGGGTGGTTTCTGTGGTGAAATCCTTCGTATCTAAACGCTATCGCCGGAGACACACATGCGCGTCGGATGCCCCAAGGAAATCAAGAACCACGAGTACCGCGTAGGCCTCACCCCCGGTGCAGCGCGCGAATATGTCGCCCATGGCCATGAGGTGATCATCGAGACCGGAGCCGGACACGGCATCGGCGCTGATGACAATGCCTATCGCGCCGCCGGCGCCAAGATCGTCAAGACGGCAGCCGAAGTCTTTGCGCAGTCCGACATGGTGGTGAAGGTCAAGGAACCGCAGCCGAGCGAATGGATCCAGCTTCGCGAAGACCAGATCCTCTACACCTATCTGCATCTGGCTCCCGATCCGGCCCAGACCAAGGGCCTCATCGAATCCGGCGTGACCGCAATCGCCTACGAAACCGTGACCGATGAGCGCGGTGGCCTGCCGCTGCTGGCACCGATGTCGGAAGTGGCCGGGCGCCTCTCCATCCAGGCGGGTGCGACCGCTCTGCAGAAGGCCAATGGGGGCCGTGGCGTGCTGCTCGGCGGCGTGCC
>JBGSQC010000083.1:0-7921 GCA_041738295.1 Zhengella sp.
CGCACCGGCAACGGCACGGAGGTTCGCGTGCCGCTTGGTGACGTCGCGATGGCCGCGCTTGCCAGCCTTGGCCAGGTGGCGGAAGTGGCTGTGTCCGGGCAGGACCGGCCGCGAATGGGCAACAATCTGTTTGGTGCTTTCGGCAAGGATTTCGAAACCCGCGACGGACACCGCGTGATGATCGTGGCGCTCACAAAGAGGCACTGGAGCGATCTGGTCAAGACGCTCGGACTGGCTGATGCGATTGCCGCCCTTGAGGCTGAGCGCGGCATTGCCCTTTCAGCCGATGAGGGCATCCGTTTCGAGCACCGGGACAGGCTGAACCCGATGGTGGCCGAGGCAATTGGCAGCCGTTCCATGGCCGAGCTTGAACGCGCCTTTGCGGGAACCGGCGTCTGCTGGGGGCCGTACCGGTCATTGGCAGAGGCTTTGGGCGAGGGCGGGGCGATCAATGGGTCCAATCCGATGTTCTCGACCATCGGCCATCCGTCCGGGCATTCCTACCTGACCCCCGGGTCGCCGGGTACGCTGAGCGACCTTGCAAGGGAAATGCCGGGACGCGCTCCGCGGCTTGGCGAGAACACAGACGAGGTCCTCTCGGATGTGCTCGGCCTCAGCGAAACAGAAATCGGGGTCCTGCACGATTCACGTATCATTGCCGGGCCTTCCCGGACGCCAGGATGAGCGCCATGGCTTCGCCGCAGCTTTCACCAAAGGATCCACCGGACCTCGAGCTGATCGAGGCAGGCCGTGCGGCCATAGCTTCGGCCGACAGCTATCTCCTCGTCGTAAAGGCGGCAGTCGATGCCCGCATCCGGCGGGATGGCAAGCTTGATCCGGCGCTGGCCGATGCCGAGCAGCGCGCGCTGCACGGGTTGGCCTGGGTGGCAACCATCATCCAGGCGCTCAAGGCGACGCTTGGCTGGGCTGAGCATCTCTACGCGCTCAACCGTTTTTCCGAGCCTGAGCAAATGCTGTTCAGGATAGGCTTCACCGAATATCTGGGCCAGATCGCGGGCGGCATCCCGATCAGCCAGAGCGAGATCGTCCGTCCGCAGGATTTCGGCACCATTGCCGAAGCAAGCAGGTTCGCTTCCGATTGCACAGCCTTTCTGGAGGACATGCGAGGACCGGCGCTGCGTGCCGGACTAATCGCACATCTCAGCAATGGCGGAACGATCGACGAAACGCTCGATGATGACACGCTCGACATCATCCGTGACCAGTTCCGACGCTTTGCCGAAGCCAAGGTTGCACCTCATGCCCATCGCTGGCATCTGGCCGACAGCCTGATCCCGATCGAGGTGGTCCGCGAACTCGCTGATCTCGGCGTGTTCGGCATCTGCATCGACGAAGCCTATGGCGGCCTTGGTCAGGGCAAGCTGGCGATGTGCGTGGTGACCGAGGAGCTGAGCCGTGGCTGGATTGCTGCCGGTTCACTTGGCACGCGGACAGAGATCGCCGCAGAGCTGATCGCCAGTGCCGGAACTCAGGCGCAGAAGGACCACTGGCTGCCCCGGCTGGCGACAGGAGAAGTGTTTCCAACAGCGGTCTTCACCCCGGCAATGCCGCCCGCTTCTACGGGATTGAACAATCATGACGTCAGCCATGCCGAAAAGCCGCACCATTCCGGCCCTGCTGGCCGAACAGGCAACCCGCTTTGGTGATTGCGAAGCGCTGGTCGGCGGTGGGCAGCGCTACACCTACGCATCCCTGCAGCAGGCAGTTCGCGCCTTTGCTAAAGGCCTGTCGGCATTGGGCATCGGCCGGGGCAGCCGGGTCGCCATCCTGATGGGAAACAAGCCTGAATGGATCATTGCCGACCTTGCCATCTGCAGCCTCGGCGGCATCATGGTGGCGGTCAACACCTGGGTCACCGGGCGCGAACTTGCCTATGTGCTCAAGCATTCCGATGCCGATGCCCTGGTCTTTTCCGACACGTTCCTCAAATATGATTACGTCGCGATGCTGGGCGAACTCGAACCGCATTCCAGCCAGATGCCGAAGCTGAAAACGCTCATTCATCTGGGTCCTCGCGGATACCGCGACAGCGTTCCGTTCGAGACCATCCCGGATTTCGACCGGGATGTTCCAGACCATGTGCTGGACGATGCGGCGGCGGCCATTGATCCGCAGGATGTGACCTATCTTCTCTATACCTCCGGCTCCACCTCGACGCCCAAGGGTGTGCAGTTGCAGCATTTTGCACTGATCGAGAACATGTGGAACCTCGGCAACCGGATGCATGTGACCCATGAGGACCGGCTGTGGCTGGCGGTGTCGCTCTACTGGGGTCTTGGCTGCGAGAATGCGCTGTTCAATCTCCTGACGCATGGCGGCTGTGTCATCCTGCAGGAGCATTTCGAGCCTGGCGAGGCCCTGCGGATCATTGATGAAGAGCGATGCACGCTCTTCTACGGGACGCCCAACATGGCGCAGGCAATGCACGAGCATCCCGACCGTCCGAACCGCGATCTCACCTGCTTGCGCTCGGGTGGTGCAACAGGGTCGCCTGAACAGTTCAAGCGGCTGGTTGATCTCGGGGCGAAAGAGGTCTGCCATATCTACGGACTGACCGAGAGCTATGGAAACTGCAATGTCAGCGACGGCAAGCTTGATCCCCGCGACAAGGTCTTTGCCTCGGTTGGCAGGCCGCTTGACGGGGTGATCCAGCGCATTGCCGATCCGGAAACCAACATCGAGGTTCCGCGCGGCCAGATCGGGGAAATCCAGATCAAGCGCTATGTGACCATCGGCTATTACAAGGACGAGGACAAGAACCGCGATGCCTTCACCGACGACGGTTATTTCCGCACCGGTGACTTCGGCTATGTCGATGACGAGGGGTTCCTCTATTTCCGAGGACGCATCAAGGAAATGATCAAGACCGGCGGCATCAACGTGTCGCCCGCCGAGGTGGAGGAACTGCTGATGAGCCAGCCGGGCGTCAAGCTCGCCTTCGTTATCGGAGTGCCGGACGAGGTTCGCGACGAGATCATCGGCGCGGTCATCGTTGCCAGCGGACCTGTGCCGGACGGGTTCACCAAGACCCTGGACGAAGCGCTTCGCAAGGAGCTGGCCGCTTACAATATGCCGAAACTCTACAAGTTCGTGGATGAAAAGGACCTGCCGTTGACCACCACTGGCAAGGTCCAGAAGAACCGCTTCGCCGATTTTTTCAAAAGGACCTGACCGAATGGATCTTCAATTGAAAGGGCGAACGGCCCTTGTCACAGGCGCCAGTGCAGGCATCGGCAGGGGCATCGTCGAAGTGCTGGCGCGCGAAGGGGCGGTCGTTGTCGCCACGTCGCGGCGCACGGACCTGCTGGAGACGCTGGCCGAGAAGGTGGCATCCGAAGGCAACGGGCGCCTTGTGCTGGTGCCCGGTGACATCACCGACAAGGCCGATGTAGCCCGCATTGCGCGCGATGCTGCACAAGCGGTCGGACCGATCCAGATCCTGGTCAACAGTGCAGGAGGGTCCAGGCCGCTTCCCGTCTATGCCAGTGACGAAGATTGGGATGAGGCCTTTGCGCTGAATTTCACGGCGATCCGCAGGCTGACGCAGGAACTGCTGCCGGCCATGCGGGCAGCCCGCTGGGGCCGGATCATCAATTTGAGCGGCACCATGGAGCCGCGCAGCATCAATGCTGCGGCTTCAGCCAAGGCAGCGCTTCATCTCTGGGCAAAGGGCCTTTCCTGCGACATCGCCAAGGAGGGCATTACCGTCAACACCATTCCGCCGGGCCGCATCGAGAGCGAGCAGATCATGAACAAGCTGCACCCGACCGAGGAGGCGCGGCGGGATTTCATCGAAAAGAACATCCCCATCGGCTATTTCGGCAAGCCGGAGGATATCGGCAATCTGGTTGCCTTCCTTGCCTCGCCGCTGGCCGGCTACATGACAGGCAACGTGATCGCGGTCGATGGAGGCATGCATCATTTTGCCCATTGAGTTCATGCCATTGCAGACGCTGAGGGACGGACAATCATGAGCGATCATCCAAGCGCCCGGCTGGCTTCCTTTGCTTCCGGCCTGGTCCATGCCGACATTCCGCCGGACGTGATGGCGCGCACCGAGGATCTATTTGTCGACTGGCTCGGATCGGCGCTGGCAGGACGCTTTGCCGAACCTGTGCGGAAAATCGCCGCCTTCGCCCGGCTGATGGGTCCGGGAGAGGGCCCAAGCGAGGTGCTGATCGACCGGTCCTCGACGTCACCCTTCTTTGCGGCGATGGTCAATGGAGCCTCCTCGCATGTTGCCGAACAGGACGACGTGCACAATGGATCGGTGTTCCATCCTGCCGCCGTGGTGTTTCCGGCCGCCCTTGCCGTGGCGCAGGAGATCGGTGCTTCCGGCAAGGAGTTCCTGGCCGCCAGTGTCGCTGGCTATGAGGTGGGTATCCGGGTCGGCGAGTTTCTCGGCCGGTCGCATTACAAGGTGTTCCACACCACCGGGACTGCCGGCACGATTGCTGCCGCTGCCGCCGTCGGACGGTTGCTCAAGCTCGATCCGGAGCAGATGCTCAACGCTTTCGGTTCAGCGGGAACGCAGGCGGCAGGACTGTGGGAATTCCTGCGTGATGCGGCGGATTCCAAGCCGCTGCACACGGCCAAGGCTGCTTCCAGCGGATTGATTGCAGGCTATCTGGCCAAGGATGGTTTTACCGGTGCGCGGCAGATCCTCGAAGGGCCGCAAGGCATGGCGGCGGGCATGTCGAGCGATGCCGATCCAGAAAAGCTGACCGACGGGCTCGGCACGCGCTGGGCCACCGCAGAAACCTCATTCAAATATCACTCCTCCTGCCGCCATACGCACCCTGCAGCCGATGCCTTGCAGAAGGCCATGCGGGAGAACGGGCTGAAGGCGGGTGACATCGAGCGCGTCGTCACCCGTGTTCACCAGGGCGCGATCGACGTGCTCGGTCCGGTGACACATCCGGCGACCGTGCATCAGGCGAAATTTTCCATGGGAACGACGCTCGGCCTCATTGCCGTCTTTGGAAAGGCGGGCATGATCGAGTTCGACCAGGGGTTTCACCAGCCCGATGTGATCGACTTTCGCGACCGGGTGACCATGGAGCTTGACGGCGAAGTCGACACTGCCTATCCGGCGCGCTGGATCGGCAAGGCGACGGTCATCACCCGCGACGGGCGCGTGATCGATGCGCGTGTCGATGAGCCGAAGGGCGATCCCGGCAACACGCTGTCGCGCCCGGAGATCGAGGCGAAGGTCACCGGGCTGGCGGTTTACGGAAAGGCTGCCAGTGAAGCGGAGATGCAGAGCCTGCTTCCCCGGCTCTGGTCAGTCGGCGAGCGTAATTCCATCGGACGGCTGATGGGCTGACGGGACAGCAATACGAGTTCATCAAACAGGTATCAAGCAATGGCATTGAAAGACCTTCCGCAAGGAGCCGAGATCGCCCAGATCCGCGACAGCGTGCGCAGGCTCTGCGAAACCTTCGCGCCGGAGTATTGGCGCAAGCTCGACCGGGAGAGCGCCTATCCGACAGCCTTCGTGAAGGCGCTGTCGGATGCCGGCTATCTTTCAGTGCTGATCCCGGAAGCCTATGGTGGCTCGGGGCTGACCCTTTCGGCGGCGGCAGCCATTCTTGAGGAAGTGCAGCGCGCGGGCGCCAATGGCGCTGCCTGCCACGCCCAGATGTACATTATGGGTGCCCTGCTGCGCCATGGCAGCGAGGCGCAGAAGCAGGCCTACCTCCCGGCCATTGCCGCAGGTGAATTGCGGCTGCAGGCCTTCGGCGTCACCGAACCGACCAGCGGTACCGACACCACTTCCATCCGCACCTTCGCGCGGCGCGAGGGAGACCATTATGTCGTCAACGGGCAGAAAGTCTGGACCTCGCGCGCCGAGCATTCCGACCTGATGCTGCTGCTAGCGCGCACCACACCCAAGGAGCAGTCGGCCAAGCGGACCGATGGCATGTCGGTCTTCATCGTCGACATGCGCGAGGCCTTGAAGGCCGGGATGACCATCAAGCCGATCCGCACCATGATGAACCACGCGACGACCGAGGTCTTTCTCGACAATGTGCGCATTCCGGCAGAAAACCTGCTGGGAGAAGAGGGCAAGGGGTTCCGCTACATCCTTTCGGGCATGAATGCCGAGCGCATCCTGATTGCCGCCGAGTGCATCGGCGATGCCAAATGGTTCATCGACAAGGCTTCTGCCTATGCCGGCGAGCGCAAGGTTTTCGGCCGCCCGATCGGCCAGAACCAGGGTGTTCAATTTCCCATCGCGCGTTCCTATGCACAGATGCGCGCGGCCGAGCTGATGGTGCACCAGGCGGCGGCATTGTTTGAAGCCGGAGAAGATTGCGGAGAGCAGGCCAACATTGCCAAGATGCTGGCTGCCGAAGCCTCGTGGGCGGCGGCGGAGGCCTGCGTCCAGACCCATGGCGGCTTCGGGTTTGCTGAAGAATATGATGTCGAACGCAAGTTCCGCGAAACCCGTCTTTACCAGGTCGCACCGATTTCGACCAACCTGATCCTGAGCTATGTGGCCGAGCACGTTCTCGGCATGCCGCGATCCTACTGAGGCTGAGCAATGCTGCCGCTGGACGGTCTCCTTGTCGTTGCCATCGAGCAGGCGGTTGCTGCGCCGGCCTGCACGTTGCGGCTGGCTGATGCCGGCGCACGGGTGATCAAGATCGAGCGCGCCGAGGGCGAGACGGCGCGCCACTACGACAAGGCCATTCACGGCACGAGCGCCTATTTCGCCTGGCTCAACCGGGGCAAGGAAAGCGTCGTCCTCGATATCAAGGATGCCGGGGACAGGGCGCTCGTTGAGCGCATGATCGCTAAGGCCGATGTCTTCGTCCAGAACCTGGCGCCCGGTGCCGCTTCACGGCTTGGCCTCGGAGCCAAGGAGGTCGTGGGCCGCTTTCCGAGGCTCGTTGCCGTCGACATTGTCGGCTACCGGCAGGACACGGCCTACCGGGACATGCGGGCCTATGACATGCTGATCCAGGCGGAATCCGGCATCTGCGCCGTGACAGGCACGGCAGAGACGCCCGTGAAGGTCGGCGTGTCGCTGGCCGATGTCTGCACTGGCATGAACGCCCATGCGGCCATCCTCGAGGCTCTGCTGGAACGCGGCATTACCGGGCGCGGCAAGGCGCTCGAGATTGCCATGTTTGACGCCATGGCCGACATGATGACCGTGCCTTTGCTGCACCACGTCTATGGTGGTCAGCCGACGCCACGCACCGGGCTGGCGCATGCGATGATCTTCCCCTACGGGCGAGTGGCATGCCGGGACGGTGACATCATCATCGTGGTGCAGAACCCCGGCGAGTGGCGGCGGTTCTGCGAAGGCGTGCTTGAGCGCCCGGAGCTGGTTGCCGATCCGCGCTTTGCCGACAATCCGTCGCGCGTCAGAAACCGCAGCGAGCTTTTGCCGATTCTCGACGCAACCTTTGCCGCATTGACGCGCCGGGAGGCCATTGCCCGGCTGACAAACAACAGCCTTGCTTGGTCCGGAGTGTCGAGCATCGAGGATCTGGCAAGCCACCCGGCCTTGTCGCGCATGCCGTTCACCGTGGCCGGCCAGGATTTCGATGGCGTTGCCTCGCCGATCCGGCGGGACGTCAAGGGTGGTGCGGTTCCGGCGCTCGGAGCCCAGACGGATGCCGTGCGCTCAGAATTTGCGGAGAATGCAGGATGACCGACGAAGATGTTGCAGGCCTGAAGGCCTGGATCGGCCGCGAGGAGCGCAAATCCGAATTGCTGACTCCAAGGCTTTTTGAACAGTTCGAGGCCACCATGGGGTCATCGCTTGCTGTCCTTCCCGGGGCAGCGCCGCTTGGCATCCACTGGTGCCTGAACCAGCCGGCGGTCGTTGCAAGCGGGCTTGGACCTGACGGCCATCCGGCGCGCGGCGGCTTCCTGCCGCCCGTGC
>JBGSQC010000101.1:0-9581 GCA_041738295.1 Zhengella sp.
TCCCTCCCGGCATGAATGCGAAGGACCACCGGCATGGCCGTCCAATCCAAGAAGATCCCCGCCCCAGACCTCGTCACCATCCGCCGTGCGCTGCTTTCGGTCGCGAAACCTTCCCGCCGTCATGGGTCAGTATCTGCTGCTCGACGGAGAGACCGGCGCGCCGCTCGCCATCATTGACGGCCAGCGCCTGACCGCACGGCGCACGGCTGCAGCTTCGGCACTGGCCGCGAGCTATCTGGCGCGCGAGGATGCCAGCCATCACCTGATCTGCGGTGCAGGTGCGCTGGCCGGTGAACTGGCGGCTGCCCATGCCAGCGTCCGGCCGATCCGCCGCGTGACCATCTGGAACCGTTCGCAAGACAAGGCGATGGCCCTCGCAGCCAGCCTGCGCGCTGCCGGAATGGATGCCGACGCCACGGATGATCTCGATGCCGCGCAGGCTGAAGCTGACATCATCTCCTGCTGCACCCTTTCCTCGGTGCCGCTGGTCAAGGGCGCGCTCGTCAAGCCCGGTGCCCATGTCGATCTGGTTGGCGCCTTCACGCCGGCGATGCGCGAAAGCGACGACGCGCTGATGGCGCGGGGCTCGGTCTTTGTTGATACGCTGGGCGGTGCCCTGAAGGAAGGCGGCGATATCGTTCTCGCGCTCCATTCAGGAGCCTTGAAGAAGGACAACCTGCGCGGCGATCTTCATGGCCTTGCACGCGGCGAATTTCGCGGCCGCACATCCCCTGAAGAGGTGACCGTGTTCAAGTCGGTTGGTGCGGCTCTCGAAGATCTGGCTGCGGCCATCGCCGTCTATGAAGCGGCGGACTGAGGCTCAGCCGATTATTTGCACACTGAGGCTCAGCCGATCACTTGCACGATGATGGCCATGGCAAGGCAAAGCATGAGGCCCCAGAACGTGACGCTGGAAGCGTTTTCGCGGTAGTTGTCGGCCATAAAAAATTCCCCCGGTTGGCTCTGTTCGGCCACTAGACTTGCCCATGGGTGACAGCCTCGTCAACCTTCCCCTTGCCGCTTTGTTGCCAGCGGACGGTGCCTGTGGCAGAAGCGGCCAGATCATCCGGCGCGTGAAAGGCGACCCCGCCCCGTGAAAGGCAAGAAGAACACCCCCCACAAAGATGGATCGCGCAAGCCCGAAAGGCGTGCTGGCGAAGCCACGTCGAAAGCTGGCGGCAAGCCTGACCACCATGCTGCGGTCAAGCCGGGCAAGAGGATGCCGGCGGGTGCGAATGCCCGCGCGGAAGCAAGGCCTGAACGCGCGACGCCTGCCAGCGAAAAGCGCGCAACGCCTGAACCGGTAAAGTCGGCCGCTGCGGACAAGGCTCCGGCGCCCGCTGCTGCCGCGCTTCGCCCCAAGCGCACAGGCGCATATCCGGCTGAACGCCTGCCGGTCATCCTTGAAGTGGAGCCGGGTGCAGATTACGCGCTGCTCGACAGCGGCAATGGCCGCAAGCTTGAACAATATGGGCCGCTGCGCATCGAGCGCCCGGAGGGCCAGGCGATCTGGCAGCCGGCCATGGACGCCTCCGAATGGGCAAAGGCCGATGCTGTCTTTACCGGCGACACCGACGAGGAAGGCATGGGCCGCTGGCGCTTCCCGCGCGAGGCGCTCGGCGAAACCTGGCCGATGAAGCATGACGGCATCGACTATCTCGGACGCTTTACCTCGTTTCGCCATGTCGGCGTTTTCCCCGAGCAGGCGACGCATTGGCGCCACATGGAAGCGCTGATCCGTGATGCCAAGCGCCCGGTGAAGGTGCTAAACCTGTTTGGCTACACAGGCCTTGCTTCGTTGGTGGCCGCGCGCGCAGGGGCCGAAGTCACCCATGTTGACGCTTCCAAGAAGGCGATCGGCTGGGCTCGCGAAAACCAGGAACTTGCCCGCCTTGCCGACAAGCCGATCCGCTGGATCTGCGAGGATGCGATGAAATTCGTGGAGCGCGAGGAACGGCGCGGCAGCACATACGACATCATCCTTCTTGACCCGCCAGCCTATGGGCGTGGACCCAAGGGCGAGGTCTGGCAATTGTTCGAGCAGCTTCCGGCCATGACCGACATGTGCCGGTCCATCCTGACGCGCAAGCCCCTTGCCGTGGTGATGACCGCGTATTCAATCCGCGCTTCCTTCTTTGCCACCCACGCGCTGATGCGCGACACCTTCGCCGGCATGGGCGGAACGCTGGAATCCGGCGAATTGGTGATCCGCGAAAAGGCGTCAGGCCGCGCGCTCTCCACCTCGCTGTTCAGCCGCTGGATTGCAGGATGAATGACCATGTCTGATGCAGGACCGCGCGCACCCGGTCAGGTGAAGGAAATCACCAGTCTCTCCAACCCGATCATCAAGGACATCAAGGCGCTGGCGCTGAAGAAATTCCGCGACCAGACCGGCACCTTCATGGCCGAAGGCCAGAAGCTGGTCATCGACGCGATGGAGCAGGGCTGGGACATCCGCACGCTGGTCTTTGCCAAGAATGTCAGGAACCGGCCCGACATTGAAAAGCTGGCGGCCCGCACCGTCGCCATGGGCGGCCTGGTGCTCGAAGTTTCCGAAAAAGTGCTGGGATCGATCACACGGCGTGACAATCCTCAAATGGTCGTCGGTGTCTTTGCCCAGCGTTTCGTTTCCCTGAAAGACATCCGCGCCAGTGGCAACGACGTCTGGATTGCGCTCGACCGGGTGCGCGACCCCGGCAATCTTGGCACCATCATCCGCACTGCCGATGCAGTCGGCGCCAAGGGTGTCATTCTTGTAGGCGAGACAACCGACCCCTTTGCCATCGAGACCGTGCGCGCCACCATGGGCTCGGTCTTTGCCGTGCCGGTGGCCAGAGCGTCCGAGACGGAGTTCCTTGCCTGGCGCAAGGGCTGGCCTGGCCTCGTTGCCGGAACACATCTCAAGGGGTCGGTCGATTTCCGCACTGTGGATTTCGCGGGCAAGCCCGTCCTCCTGTTGATGGGCAATGAGCAACAGGGCCTGCCCGAGAGCCTCGTTTCAGCCTGCGACCGGATCGTCCGGATCCCCCAGGCCGGCCGCGCCGACTCGCTCAATCTGGCAGTGGCAACCGCCGTCATGCTCTATGAAGTGCGTCGCTCCGCTCTGTCGCTGGAGGACAGGTCTTGAGCCGGCAAATATATACATTCCTTGCCTATGGTCTCGCGGGTGTGGTGATGGTGACAGCCGACCAGTGGATCAAGCATCTGGTCGAATCCGGCATGGAATATCACCAGCAGATCGCGCTGTTGCCCTTCTTTTCGCTGTTTCGCACCCACAATGAAGGTGTCGCCTTTTCCATGCTGGCCGGTCTCGGTGTCGGTGGATTGCTGGCGCTCAGTTCACTGATCATCGGCTTCGTGCTCTGGCTGGCCAGCCAGTCGCGCGCCGATCATCGCTATGCGCGCGCCGGTTTCACGCTGATCCTGGCCGGCGCGGTCGGCAATCTGATCGACCGGGCGGTTCTTGGCTATGTCGTCGACTATTTCCTGTTTCACACGGAAAGCTGGTCGTTTGCTGTCTTCAATCTGGCCGACGCCTTCATCACGGTCGGGGCAGGCCTGGTCATTCTGGAAGAAATCCTTGAATGGCGGCGCAGCCGTAACGCACCTCCTCCATCGGCGGATTGACCCCGTCTGCCCAGCCGCTAGTGTCCTGCCGGAAACAGACTGCTTACCGGAGGAACCATGCCGCACTCATTCAGGGCCATTCTCGTCTCGCGCGACGAAGACAGGAAGCAGTCGGTCGCCATCACCGAGCTGAACGAAGCTGACCTGATGGACGGCGACGTGACGATCGCCGTCGAGGCAACCACGGTCAACTACAAGGACGGCCTTGCCATCACCGGCAAAGCCCCCGTGGTGCGCCACTGGCCCATGGTTCCGGGCATTGATCTGGCCGGCACGGTCACCGCCAGCTCCAATGCGGACTGGAAAGAAGGCGACAAGGTCATCCTCAATGGCTGGGGCGTCGGCGAAACCCATTGGGGTGCCTATGCCGGCATGGCCCGGGTCAAGGGCGACTGGCTGGTGCCGCTGCCTTCCGGCATGAGCGCGCGCGATGCCATGGCCATCGGCACGGCGGGCTACACCGCCATGCTCTGCGTCATGGCGCTTGAACGCCACGGCGTCACGCCTGCCTCCGGTCCGGTCATTGTCACAGGTGCCGCCGGAGGCGTCGGAACGGTTGCGGTCTCCATCCTGTCAAAGCTGGGGTATGAGGTGATTGCCTCGACCGGGAGGCCGGAGGAAGAAGTCTTCCTGAAGGGGCTGGGTGCGGCTTACATCATTGACCGCAAGGAACTTTCCGAACCCGGAAAGCCTTTGGGCAAGGAGCGGTGGGCCGCCGGCATCGACGTGGCCGGGTCCCATACGCTGGCCAACGTGCTGGCCCAGACACGCTATGGCGGCGCGGTTGCCGCCTGCGGACTGGCGCAGGGCATGGACCTGCCGGTCAGTGTCGCGCCCTTCATCCTGCGTGGCGTTGCCCTGCTGGGCGTGGATTCCGTGATGGCGCCCAAGCCGCTCCGGCTGGAAGCCTGGCGCAGGCTTGGCACGGATCTCGACCGCGAAAAGCTCGCCGGGCTTTCGCAAACCATCCGGTTCGAAGACATCATCGCAACTGCAAATGATATCGTTGAAGGCAAGGTCAGGGGCCGCGTTGTTGTCGAGATGTGACCCGTAGCGGGACTATTTTCGGCGATGCTTAAAATGCAACGCAATTGCCTGACGGCATGTCAAGCAGACTGCGATAGCGTGTCTGATCATGAACCAGAACGCTCGCAGGATTCCGCAGGACGTCCATGCCGGCACGGGAGGCCCACACCGCCTTCCTGCCCAGGGCAAGCCTGCATCCGGTGAACTGCCGGTCATGCTGACCGCGCGCCTGATGGCAGCCAGCGGCATTTCGGCCCTGATGGCAGCAGGCATCGCCTGGTTGACCGGTGCGCCGATATTTCTCGTTGTTACGCTGATTGCCATCGGCCTCGCCGCGACCTTCTACGCGATCTATGCAGAGCGCTCGGACCGAAGGGCAATCGAGCAAGCCCTGCAGAACGCTTCGGCTGGCGAAGGCGACTATGAGGCGCTGGCCGACCGCATGTGGGAATTGCAGGAAAGCGAGGAGCGCTTTCTCGGCCTCATCGATGCGCTGGGCGATCTCGTCATCCACCGTGACCGCGACGGGCGCATCACCTATGCCAATACCGCCTTTGCCGACATCCTTGGCATGGAGGCACGATCGCTTCCCGGCCTGACGCTGGGCGAACTCGGCATTCGTGTGGAAATGGCCGCCGATGCCGATTTTCTGGATGGAGCCTGCCTGACCTCCACCGATGTGGCCATCCAGACGCCCGATGGGACACGCTGGTTCTCCTGGGTCGAGCATTCGGCCCGCGATACGGCCAACGGGCAGGTGACGAACCGGGCCATCGCCCGTGACATCACGGCACGCAAGAATGCCGAATCAGCCCTGATTGATGCGCGCGAGCGTGCAGAAGCCGCAAGCCAGGCGAAGTCGCGCTTCCTGGCCACGGTCAGCCACGAGATCCGCAACCCGATGAACGGCATCAACGGCATGGCCAAGCTCCTTGCCGATACCGGCCTGTCGCCCGAGCAGAAAACCTATGTCGACGCCGTCTCCACATCGGCAGACGCCTTGATGGCGCTGATCGATGACCTCCTCGATTTCTCCAAGATCGAGGCCGGAAGGATCGAGATTGATCCGAAGCCCGCCGACATCCGCGAACTGGTGGAAAGCGTGGTGGAGCTGATGGCCGCCAAGGCCCATTCCAAGGGCATCGGCATTGGCTGCCATGTGGATCCGCGCGTGCCCGACATGATCCTGACAGATGCCGGAAAGCTGCGTCAGGTCCTGCTCAACCTTGCCGGGAACGCGGTGAAGTTCACCTCGAGCGGCGGCGTGGCCATCCATGCCGCCATGCGGTCAGGTCCCAAGGGACCGATGCTGGTGTTTCGGGTTATCGACAGCGGACCCGGCCTTGCGGCGCAAGACATGGAGCGCATTTTCAGGGAGTTTGAACAGGCCGATGGCACGACGACACGCCAGCATGGCGGCGCTGGCTTGGGGCTGGCCATTTCGCGCCGCATCGCCGAGGCCCTGAAGGGCAGCATCGAGGTCGATTCAACACCCGGCACAGGTTCGGTGTTCACCCTGTCGCTGCCCTGTGACGCCGTGGCAACAACCATGCCCGCCCGACTTGCCGGACGCCGCTTTCTGGTGATCCAGCACATCGGGCCGGAAGCCCGCGCACTGTCTGCCAACCTTCAGGCCGAGGGCGGCGAGGTGATCTTGTCAGGCACTGTGGCAGAGGCGTTCAGTCTCTCCGAAAAAGGCCGGTTTGAAGCCATCCTCGTGGACTCCTCCCTGAACCGGCCCGGCCTGCTCGCAGAGCTGGCCGGTGCGGGCATCACCACGGCCAACGCCGTCATCCTCATCACCCCGGCTGACCGCGGCAATCTCGAGCGTTTCCGCGAAGCAGGCTATGCCAATTTCCTTGCCCGTCCGGTTCGCGGGCGCACCTTGCTGAGAATTGCCGCCAAGACAGGTTCGACGCGCGCCGCTGCAGGGCGCCAGGACACGGCCATCGGTGCAACCTTTGCCGGCGCCAAGAAAAGCCTGTCCGTGCTGGTCGCCGAAGACAATCCGGTCAACGCGACGCTGGCTCGCGCTGCCCTGACGCGCGCCGGCCACGCCGTGACCGTGGCCACCGATGGCGGCATGGCGGTGGATCTCGCCCTCTCCGGCAAGCATTGGGACATCGTGTTGATGGATCTCCACATGCCTGTCATGGAAGGGCTGGATGCCATAGCCCGCATTCGTGCCCATGAGGAATCCCATGGTCAGCCGCCGGTTCCGGTGATCGTGCTGACCGCCGACAGCCAGGAAGAGACCCGCGCAGGTGCTCTGGCCCACGGCGCCAACGGCTTCCTTACAAAGCCGCTCGATCCGGCCATGCTGGTCGCCGCCGTGAGCGACCAGGCGGCGGCCTGATCACATTTGATCGGCAAAGGGCCCTTTTCTGACATGCTGCTGTCATCGCTTCGTTGCAATCGCGCGCTATCGGCAACGAAGTTCCACGATGGCGGAAGGATTCGACATGGACGGCAGCTTGATCGCGCGCGAAATTCGGCCTAACGCATCCTTTGTGATGGAACAGGCGACAGCCTATGCGGCAATTGCGACACCGGCGGGGGTCCTTGGACGGATCGGTCCGATGGAAGTCCGTCTTGCCCGCAATGCCAGCGAAATCGCTGCCGCGCAGGAAGTGCGCTTCCGGGTCTTTTATGAGGAACTGGGTGCCCGCCGGGATGCTGCCCAGGAACTTGAAAGCCGCGATGCCGACCGCTTTGATTCCTTTTGTGACCACCTTCTGGTATTCGACACCTCGATAGAAGGCCCGCAATCGCGGCAGATCATCGGCACCTATCGCTTGCTTCGCCAAGACCGAGCCATGGCAACCGGCGGCTTCTACACCTCGGGCGAATTTGAACTCGATACGCTGGTACGTCGCCACCCGGAGCGCCGCTTTCTTGAACTCGGGCGGTCCTGCGTTTTACCGGCCTATCGCCACAAGCGCACCGTGGAACTGCTATGGCAGGGCATCTGGGCCTATTGCAATCATCACCGCATTGACGTGATGACCGGCTGTGCCTCCCTGCACGGCACGGTTCCGGCTGCCCATGCCGAGGCCCTGTCTTTTCTTTATCAAAATTGTCTGGCAACCGGGGAATGGGCGGTAGCAGCCTTGCCGCACCGCCATGTGGCCATGGACATGATGCCGGCCGAGGCTGTCAGTGCGAAGTCAGCGCTCGCCGCCTTGCCGCCACTGGTCAAGGGCTATCTGCGCCTTGGTGCGCTGGTGGGCGACGGCTGTGTCATCGACCATGATTTCCGCACGGTTGATGTGCTGGTCGTGTTGCCGGTTGAGCGGATCGCCGGGCGCTATCTCCAGCATTATGCGCCGAAGCAGTAAGGATCAGGGCTTTGCAGTTCCGGCCAGGGCTTTCAGGCGGTAAAGCGCCTCAAGCGCCTCGCGCGGCGTCATCTCGTCAGGCGCCAGTGCGTCCAATTCTGTTGCGAGCCGGTCATTGGCTGCCGGCTTTGGCTTTTCCTTGCGCACCGGAACGCTGAACAGCGGCAGATCATCCACCAGCCGTGCGGCATTGGAACTTGTTTCGCCGGCTTCGAGCCGTGTCAGCACTTCACGCGCCCGCTCGACCACAGCTTCCGGCAGGCCCGCCAACTTTGCCACTTGCACGCCATAGGACCGGTCGGCAGCACCCATCGCCACCTCGTGCAGGAAGATCACCTCGCCATTCCATTCCTTGACCTTGACGGTCACCGAATGCAGGCGCTCAAGCTTCGCCGTCAGCGCATTCATCTCGTGGAAATGGGTGGCGAAAATCGCGCGTGCCTTGTTCTGGCCGTGCAGATATTCCACCGCCGCCCAGGCAATTGACAGCCCGTCAAAGGTTGCCGTGCCCCGCCCGATTTCGTCGAGGATCACCAGCGAGCGCTCGGTTGCCTGATTGAGGATGGCTGCCGTCTCCACCATCTCCACCATGAAGGTGGATCGCCCGCGCGCCAGATCGTCTGATGCGCCAACGCGGCTGAACAGCCGGTCAACCACGCCGATATGGGCGCGCCGTGCCGGAACGTAAGAACCCATCTGGGCGAGGATCGCAATCAGTGCATTCTGGCGCAGGAAGGTCGACTTGCCGCCCATGTTCGGGCCGGTCAACAGCCAGATCGCACCGTGTGTGCCATCCTTTGCCGGCGACAGGTCGCAATCATTGGCAACAAAGGGATCGCCGGCCTGGCGGCGCAGCGCCTGCTCCACAACCGGGTGGCGCCCGCCTTCAATGGCGAAGGCAAGGCTCGCATCGACCAATGGCCGGGCCCAGTTCTCCTGGAAGGCAAGCGTGGCAAGGGCTGCCGACACATCCAGCACCGCCAGCGCATCGGCCCCGGCGCGCAAGGTTTCGGCCTTTTCCACCGTGGCCGCCGTCAGCTCGGCAAAAATGGAAAGTTCGATTTCAAGTGCGCGGCCCGCGGCATTGGCGATGCGGCTCTCCAGCTCGGACAGTTCGGTGGTGGTGAAGCGCATGGCGCCCGCCATCGTCTGGCGGTGGATGAAGCGGGCCTTGGCTTCCGGCGTCCCGTTCAGGATGTCCTGATGATTGGCCGTTACCTCGATATAATAGCCAAGCACATTGTTGTGCCGGATCTTGAGCGAGCGGATCCCGGTCTCGTCGATCAGGCTGGCCTGCAATTGCGCGATCACGCGGCGGCTTTCGTCGCGCAGCGCCCGCATTTCGTCGAGCTCGCTGTTGAATCCCTTGGCGACGAACCCGCCATCGCGTTTCATCAGCGGCAGGTCTTGGCCCAGAGCCACCGTCAAAAGGCCACCGAGGTCGACAGGAAGGCTCTCCAGCCCACTCAGTGCATCCCGCAATTCGTCCGGCAGATCTGGTCCGCCTTGCAGCAGGCGGGCAGCTTCGCGCCCTGCGGCAAGCGACGCAGCAATGGCACCGAGATCACGCGGGCCGCCACGGTCCAGCGC
>JBGSQC010000154.1:0-3852 GCA_041738295.1 Zhengella sp.
TGCGGACGCCGGCTTTGTCTTCCTCGACATGACCAAGGCGGGGTTTGACCTGTCGGATCGTGGTGTCGAGGGCCGCGAGGCGCCGGGCGCCATTGACGTCTTTGCCTTCACCGAGCGCGGCATCTACCGCGCCGGCGAAACCGTTCATGCGGTGGCGCTGGCGCGAAGCGACGAGGCTGTCGCCGTGGACGCGCTGCCACTTACTTTCGTGTTCCGCCGCCCGGACGGGGTGGAACACAGCCGGTCAGTCTCGGCTGCGCCGCGCGCCGGTGGTCATGTGGTTGACCTTGCACTTCCCGGCAACGCCATGCGCGGGGCCTGGACAATGCTTGTCCATGCCTACCCCAAGGGTGAAGCGCTGAGCGAGAAGACCTTCCTGGTGGAGGATTTCGTTCCCGACCGCATCGAGTTCGACCTGTCGGCCGGTGAAACGCCGGTGCTGGACCCCGAGGCAGGCGGCGCCGTCACCGTTGATGGCCGCTTCCTTTATGGCGCGCCGGCAGCCGGCCTGGCGCTCGAAGCCGAGATGAAGGTGACGGCGGTGCGCACGCGCCCCGGCTTTGATGGCTATGTGTTCGGCCTTGCCGACAAGGATGAGGACGGCTCCACCAGCATTCCGCTGGACGGGCTTCCGGTGCTGGACGACAAGGGCAAGGCGGTAATTCCGCTGGATGCCGGTCGACTGCCCGCCACCACCAAGCCGCAGCAGGCAAGCGTTGTCGTGCGCCTTCGTGAAGGCGCGGGCAGGGCGGTTGAGCGGTCAATTGACCTGCCGGTGAAGCCCGGCGCGCTGATGATCGGCGTGAAGCCCGACTTTGAGGGTGAACAGGCCGGCGAAGGCTCCACGCCGGTGTTCTCTGTGATCGCCGTGGCACCCGATGGCACCAATGCCGATCTGGCCGGCATCAGCTGGGAACTCGTCAAGGTCGAGCGGAATTATCAATGGTACCGCGAAGACACGAGCTGGCGCTATGAGGCCGTGGATTTCACCAAGCGCGAAGCTTCCGGCACGGTTGACGCCAAGGCGACCGGCCCGGTCACCATCGCCACCCCGGTCAAATGGGGGCGATATCGCCTTGAGCTGAAGGAAAGCGAAGAGGGTGGCGCTGCAACCTCAATCGAGTTTAATGCCGGCTGGTATGTGGAAACCGCCTCGCTGGACACGCCGGACGGGCTTGACGTCGCGCTCGACAAGGCAAGCTACAAGCCCGGTGAAGTGGCGCGGCTGAAGGTCAGCCCGCGTTTTGCCGGTGAACTTCTGGTCACCATCGGGTCGGACCGCCTGCTCGCCACCCATACGGCCAGCATTCCGGCTGAAGGCGGGGAGATCGACATTCCCGTTGGCGAGGATTGGGGTGCCGGTGCCTATGTGACAGCGACGCTCTACCGTCCGGGCTCGGCTGCTGAAAGCCGCATGCCGTCGCGCGCGCTCGGCCTGAAATGGCTGTCGGTGGATTCGTCTTCGCGCACGCTTGATGTCGCGCTCGACACCGTGGCGCAGGGCAAGCCCGGCATGCCGCTCGATATCGGCCTCACGGTCAAGGGCGTGGCCCCCGGCGAGGAGGCCTATGTCACGGTGGCGGCCATCGATGTCGGCATTCTCAACCTCACCTCCTATCAGCCGCCGAAGCCGCAGGAGTGGTATTACGGCCAGCGGCGCATGGGACTGCAACTACGCGACATTTACGGCAGGCTGATCGACGGGTCGCCCGGCAGCACGGGGCGTTTGCGCACCGGCGGTGATGCGCCAGGTTCCGAATCCAAGGGCAGTGCGCCGAAGGGCAAGCTGGTCGCCTTCTTCTCTGGCCCGGTGCAGCTTGATGCCGACGGCAAGGCCAATGTCAGTTTCGACATTCCCCAGTTCAACGGCACGGTCCGCATCATGGCGGTTGCCTGGTCGAAATCCGCGCTGGGATCCGCAACCAGGGACGTGATCCTGCGCGATCCGGTGGTGGTGCTGGCAGGCCTGCCGCGGTTCCTCGCGGTGGGCGACAGCGCGCAGATGCATCTCGACATTGCCAATACGGACGGCCCGGCTGGTGCCTACAGCATCACGGTCACGCCGTCGGGTGCCGCAGAGGTACCTGCAGGCCGCGAAACGGCATCGGTGATGCTGGAGAAAGGTGCGCGCACCACGCTCACCATGCCGATTTCGGCCAAGGCAATGGGAGTGGCGGGCCTTGTGCTCCGCATTGCCCATGCTGACGGGCTGGAAGTGACGCAGGACCTGTCCTTCCCGGTCCGTCCCGGTGCGCTGCCGATGACGACGCGGCGCGAGATCACGCTGGCGGCCAATGGCGGCTCGCTGAAGCTCGACAGCGGGCTGCTCCAAGGCAATCTGCTGGCTGACGCCTCGGTCACGGTCAATGTGTCGAACTCCTCGGCCTTCGATATTCCTGCACTGCTGATGAATCTCGACCGCTATCCCTATGGCTGCGCGGAACAGACGACCAGCCGTGCGCTGCCGCTGCTCTATCTGTCAGAACTGGCCGAGCAGGCCGGGTTGCCGCCGGAGCCGCAAGTGACCGAGCGGATCAGCAAGGCGATCACCCGGGTGCTCGCCTATCAGTCCTCGTCCGGTTCCTTCGGCCTTTGGTCGCCGGGGTCGGGTGATCTCTGGCTCGATGCCTATGTGACCGATTTCCTGACGCGCGCCGCCGAAAAGGGCTTCGAGGTTCCGGCCATCGGCATGCAGCTGGCCTTGCAGAACCTGGAAAATGAGCTGGCATACACGACTGATGTCGGCGAAGCCGGGCGCGAGATCGCCTATGCGCTTTACGTGCTGGCGCGCAACCGCAAGGCATCGGCGGGTGACCTGCGCTACTATGCCGACCAGCAACTGGAAGCCTTCGACAGCCCGCTGTCACGCGCCCATTTGGCGGCCAGCCTCGCGCTCTATAGCGATGGCAACCGGTCGCAGAGCGTGTTCGCCTCGGCCTTGGCACTGGCTGACGAGGAGGATGCTGAAACATCGCGCGACCGCAGCGACTATGGCTCGCGGCTGCGTGACGGGGCGGCCCTTCTGGCCCTTGCCGCAGAAGCCAAGCCGCAGCCGGCCAATCTCACCGGCATGATCGGCTTTGTGGAAAAGCGCCGCGCCGAGCGTCGCTATTCCTCGACGCAAGAGGATGCCTGGATGCTGCTGGCCGCGCGCGCGCTTTCCGGTGCCAATGAGGCCATCGCGCTGGAGGTGAACGGCACGGCGCACAAGGGGGCCTTCTCGGTGCGCAAGAGCGGGGCTGAGATCGAAAGCGAAGCCCTGACGGTGGCCAACCGCACCGACAAGCCGTTGACGGCGGTGCTGACCTCGATTGCAGCACCTTCCGAGCCGCTTCCGGCCGGAGGCGAGGGCTTCACCATCGAGCGGGTCTATTACACGCTGGAAGGCAAGCCGGCATCGGTGACGGATGTGGCGCAAAACAGCCGCCTCGTTGCCGTGCTGACGATCCGCGAGACCAATGACTGGCCCTCGCGCATTGTGGTGACGGACCTTCTTCCGGCAGGCTTCGAGATCGACAATCCGGCGCTGACCGGCAGTGCTCAGCTGAAGAATTTCAGCTGGCTTGCCAAGGTGGAGCCGGCGCATCTGGAATTCCTGGATGACCGCTTTGTTGCAGCCTTCACCCGCTCCGGCTCGGAAGACCGGCAGATCCAGCTTGCCTATGTGGTGCGCGCGGTGACGCCTGGAACCTTCGTGCATCCGGCAGCCCAGGTGGAGGACATGTACCGTCCGGAGTTTTCCGCCCGCACGGCGTCGGGCTTCCTGACGGTGTCGGCGGCGAAGTGATCAGGCTTCTGGCCCTTGTCCAGTGGCTGGCGGGCAGCGCGGCAGCGCTGCTCGTCGCGCTGGTC
>JBGSQC010000181.1:0-3465 GCA_041738295.1 Zhengella sp.
GCGCTGCCGCTGGGCGCCGACCTGCCAATGTGCCTGCATGCAAGGCCGCTGCGCGCAACCGGCATTGGCGAAGAGATCCGCCTGCTGCCGCCGCTGCCTGCCCTGCCGATGGTGCTGGCCAATCCGGGCGCCGCGGTTTCCACGCCCGCCGTGTTCAAGGCGCTGACCAGCCCCGACAACCCGCCGCTGGAAGCGGTTCCTGCATTTGGCTCTGCCGATGAAGCGGCGCACTTTTTTTCCCGACAGCGCAATGATTTGCAGGAGCCCGCTGCCGCGCTCTGCCCTGCCATTGGCGAGACACTGGCAGCGCTCACCAAAACCGGTCCGCTGATGGCCCGCATGTCAGGTTCGGGGGCCACATGTTTTGCCCTTTACGCCAGCCGGACCGACGCCGATGCGGCAGCGCGCCGTCTTGCCTCGGCGCATCCCTCATGGTTTGTCGTGGCGACAGAGACCCTTCCGGAGACACGCCATGAGCCGCATTGACGAGAGCCGCCCGTTCATTCCCGTCGGCTTTGCCGTGCTGACCATTTCCGACACGCGCTCGCTGGCCGATGACAAGTCCGGCCTGACGCTGGCCACCCGCATCGAGGAGGCCGGTCACCGGCTGGTTGACCGCGCCATCGTGACCGATGACGTGGAAAAAATCCGCGCGCAGGTGAAAGGCTGGACCGCCCTAGATGGCATCGACGCGGTGATCACCACCGGCGGCACCGGTTTTACCGGGCGCGACGTGACGCCGGAGGCGCTGGATCCGCTGTTTGACAAGCGCATGGACGGGTTTTCAGCGGTGTTCCAGCGCATTTCCTATGACAAGATCGGCACCTCGACGATCCAGAGCCGGGCGACTGCCGGGATCATCGACCAGACCTTCGTTTTCGTGCTGCCGGGATCACCCGGGGCCTGCAAGGACGCCTGGGACGGCATCCTGAAGGCGCAGTTCGACTATCGCCACATGCCGTGCAATTTCGTGGAAATCATGCCGAGGCTGGACGAACATTTGAAGCGCGGCGGGGGTACCAAGGTCGTCTGATCCGCTCACTGCTTGCGCGGGCCTGCGGGTGCGAGCTTTGCCGACAGCGTGCGGGCCGAAAGACCGCGTGCCAGCGACTCAAAAGTCGTGGCATTCTTGGAAAGGGCGAGCGCCTGGCGCTTGGTCATGACGAGGCCGTTCGACAGGGGACGGCGGGCGGTGAAAAAACGCGAGAAGAGACCGGGCCTGTCATCGCGCGACAGCGAGAAGCGCGCAGGCGCGGTGCCCTTGGCCACATGCATCATCACCGGTTCCATCCAGCCTTCCAGCAGGCGTGCGCCCGGCTCCAGCAGCAGCACCCATTCGCCCCTGGCGCGGCGCAGCGCGGCCGCCGCATCGCCATTGGCGAGGTAGACGCAACCGGCATGATCGGCCACCTTTTGCGTGTGGTCGGTGGAGCCGAGGTCGCAGACAATCACATCCCGGATGAAGCCTTCGAGCGCGCCGGAAATGAGCGAGGACAGGCTGTGCGCCAGCGCCTCTTCATCATTGTGTGTCTGGAAAATGACAGTGATCATGGGCAATGCACTTAGCCGATCCGGCGGTGCTTTGAAAGCGCCCTGAAGGTAGATATTTTGCGGCTAACCAGCAGATTTTTCAGGCATTTGAACGGTTTGCAGGCAGTTTTCGGCTGAAGGCCGCCCTTCCCCGGAACCGGCCTGAAAGGCGAGGCCGCAGAACGGCGTTCCGCATAAAGTTCTTGTTTTGTTCCTTTTCCTGCGCTACACAGAACCATCGAAACGCGATTCCCGAAAACGAAGGAGGCAGCCATGGAGCCGATCCGTCAGGCCGACATTTCAGCCTTCACTTCGGGGCGAGCGGACCTCGCCAATGCGGTGATCAATGGCAGCGCCATGCGGGTGGACGAAGCCCGCCGCCGTGGCCGGGCCTCGGCGATCAACCCTGCCGGGCGCTACGAGGCCTATGGCCGCGAAGCCTTTGACGATGGCTGGGACCTGCCGGAAGAGCTGGCGCCCTTTGCCACCGAGGTGCAGGTGGAAAAGCCCAAGACCATCATCACCCGCAACACCTCGCCCGATATTTCGTTTGACCGCTCGGTCAATCCCTACCGGGGTTGCGAGCATGGCTGTGTCTACTGCTTTGCGCGGCCGACGCATGCCTATATGGGCCTGTCAGCGGGGCTGGATTTCGAGGCCAAGCTCTTTGCCAAGCCTGATGCGCCGCGCCTGCTAAAGCGCGAGCTGGCGAAAGCTGGCTATGAGGCGCGCACCATCGCCATCGGCACCAACACCGACCCCTACCAGCCGATCGAGAAGGAATGGCGCATCATGCGCGAGATCCTGGAAGTGCTGGAAGCGGCCAATCATCCGGTCGGCATTGTCACCAAGTCGGCGCTGGTGACGCGTGACATCGACATCCTGTCGCGCATGGCGGCCAAGGGGCTGGCCAAGGTGGCGCTGTCGGTGACAACGCTGGACCGCAGGCTGTCGCGTGCCATGGAGCCGCGCGCCGCCACACCAACGCGACGGCTGGAGACGATCCGCGCTCTGTCGGAGGCGGGCATCCCGGTATCCGTCATGGCGGCACCGGTCATTCCCGGCCTCAACGACCACGAGGTGGAGCGCATCCTTGATTCCGCCAAGGCTGCCGGGGCCAGCGAGGCCGGCTACATCATCCTGCGCATGCCGCTGGAAGTGGCGCCCGTCTTCAAGGAGTGGCTGCTGCGCCACTACCCGGACCGCTACCGCCATGTGATCTCGCTGATCCGATCGATGCGTGACGGCAAGGACTATGATGCCGAATGGGGCAAGCGCATGAAGGGAAGCGGCCCCTATGCCTGGCAGATCGGGCGGCGCTTTGAAATTGCCGCGCGCAAGCTCGGCCTCAACACGAAGCGTGTTCAGCTGCGCACCGACCTCTTCACCCCTCCAGGCGCTGAAGGCCAGCAATTGATGCTGCTCTGACCGCCCTTCCCTTTCGCCGGCATCCCCCCACCCCGTCCGGCGGAACCCTGCCCACCCGGCCAAGCCGCAACTGCCGGGCGGGTCTTGCGGAGAATCGTGGACGATGCGAGCATTGCCGCACATGGCTCGCGCGTCCTCTGATTCTCCGCTTCTTTTTGATATGCTGCCTCCGGTTCCCGATTTTTCGGAGGAACTGGCGCTGCTGAAAGCCGGGCACGGGCCGGTTGCGGGCATGGACGAGGCCGGGCGCGGTCCGCTGGCTGGCCCTGTTGTGGCAGCTGCCGTCATCCTAGATCCTGAAAACCTGCCCACGGGGCTGGACGATTCCAAGCGGCTCAGTCATGTCCAGCGTGAGGCCCTTTTCACCATCATCCTGGAAAAGGCAGTTGCGGTCTCGGTGTCATCGGCGAGCGCCGAGGAGATTGACGCCACCGACATCCGCAAGGCAAGCCTTGCCGCCATGTGCCGGGCGGTGCGCGGCCTTGCGATTGCACCCGGATATGCGCT
>JBGSQC010000184.1:0-3832 GCA_041738295.1 Zhengella sp.
GCACGGCAAAGCCGTTCCATTCCGCCGAGACCGCGCCGACTGCTGTTGCCAGCTTGGCAGCGTTTGCGAGCACGGCCATGCCGTCGGTGCGGGCAAGTGCGCCCTGGCCGACGATGATCAGCGGGGTCTTTGCCTTCTTCAGAACGTTGAAGAACTTGCCCGAGCCATCGGCCAGTTCCTTCAGCGTGTCGGTGCCGGCGCCGAGCAGCTCATAGTCATAGCGCAGCTCGCCGCCTTCGCCGATCAGCGCGACAGGGCAATTGACCATGCGCCAGCGCCTGCGGATGCGGGCGTTGAGCACCGAGGCTTCAAAGCGCGGATTGGAGCCGATGATCAGAATGGCGTCGGCCTGCTCGATGCCCTCGATGCCGGGGTTGAAGATGTAGCTGTCGCGGCCGAGCGACGGATCGAGCGGCGCGCCATCCTGGCGGCAATCGATGTTGGCGGAACCAAGCGCGCCCATCAGCTGCTTGAGGGCAAACATTTCCTCGACCGTTGCCAGATCGCCGGCAATGGCGCCGATCCTGTCGCCGGTCGTCTTGGCGATAGCGGCCTTGATCGCATCAAAGGCTTCCTGCCAGGAAGCCGGCTGCAGCTTGCCGCCCTTCTTCACATAGGGGCGGTCCAGGCGCTGGGTGCGCAGGCCATCCCAGATGAAGCGGGTCTTGTCGGAAATCCATTCCTCGTTCACCGCCTCGTTGACACGCGGCAGGATGCGCATCACTTCGCGGCCACGCGTGTCGACACGGATGGCCGAACCGAGCGCATCCATCACGTCGATGGTCTCGGTCTTGGAGAGTTCCCAAGGGCGGGCCATGAATTCATAGGGCTTGGAAGTGAGCGCGCCGACCGGGCAAAGGTCGATCACATTGCCCTGCATCTCCGACGTCATGGCCTGTTCGAGATAGGTGGTGATCTCGGCATCCTCGCCGCGGCCGATCAGGCCCAGCTCGGAAATGCCGGCCACTTCGGTCGAGAAGCGGACGCAGCGCGTGCAGTGGATGCAGCGCGTCATGATGGTTTTGACAAGCGGGCCGACATATTTGTCTTCGACGGCGCGCTTGTTCTCGGTGTAGCGCGAGGAATCGACGCCGAAGGCCATGGCCTGGTCCTGCAGGTCGCACTCGCCGCCCTGGTCGCAGATCGGGCAATCCAGCGGATGATTGATCAGCAGGAATTCCATCACGCCTTCGCGGGCCTTCTTGACCATCGGCGTGTTGGTGAAGACTTCAGGCGCCTCGCCATTCGGACCGGGGCGCAGATCGCGCACGCCCATGGCGCAGGAGGCAGCTGGCTTCGGCGGTCCGCCCTTCACCTCGACCAGGCACATGCGGCAATTGCCGGCCACCGACAGGCGCTCATGGAAGCAGAAACGCGGAACCTCGGCACCGGCCTCCTCGCACGCCTGCAACAGCGTGTAGTGATCCGGTACCTCGATCTCGTTGCCGTCGACTTTGATCCTGGCCATCTTGTCTTCCACATTCCTGCGGCTTCAGCCGCCTGATTGGCTTTGTCCCACCAGGCCGCGAGGCCCGGAAATTCCTTATTCGGCGGCCACCATCACCGGCTCGACGCGGTGACTGTTGCGCGAAAACTCGTCGATGCGGCGCTCGACCTCGCCGCGATAGTGGCGGATGAGGCCCTGGATCGGCCATGCAGCCGCATCGCCGAGCGCGCAGATCGTGTGGCCTTCCAACTGCTTGGTGACATCGAGCAGCATGTCGATCTCGCGCTTGTGGGCTTCGCCGCGCACGAGGCGCTCCATGACGCGCCACATCCAGCCCGTGCCTTCGCGGCATGGCGTGCACTGGCCGCAGCTCTCATGCTTGTAGAAATAGGAAAGGCGCGCGATCGCCTTCACGATGTCGGTGGACTTGTCCATGACGATGACCGCTGCCGTGCCGAGGCCGGAGCGCAGTTCGCGCAAACCGTCGAAATCCATCGGCGCGTCCATGATCTGCTCGGCCGGCACCAGCGGAACCGACGAGCCGCCCGGGATGACGCAGAGCAGGTTGTCCCAGCCGCCACGGATGCCGCCGCAATGGCGGTCGATCAGTTCCTTGAAGGGAACCGACATGGCTTCCTCGAAGGTGGCGGGCGTGTTCACATGGCCCGACACGCAGAAGAGCTTGGTGCCCTTGTTGTTGTCGCGGCCGAAGGACGAAAACCAGGTGGCGCCACGGCGAAGGATGGTCGGCGCAACCGCAATCGATTCCACATTGTTGACCGTGGTCGGGCAGCCATAGAGGCCGACGTTTGCGGGGAACGGCGGCTTCAGGCGCGGCTGGCCCTTCTTGCCTTCAAGGCTTTCCAGAAGGGCGGTTTCCTCGCCGCAAATATAGGCCCCTGCCCCGTGATGGACGAAGACGTCCATGTCCCAGCCGTTCTTGTTGCCCTTGCCGAGCAGGCCGGCATCGTAGCATTCGTCGATGGCGCGCTGGAGCGCCTCGCGTTCCCGCATGAATTCGCCGCGCACATAGATGTAGGCGGTGTGGGCGCCCATGGCGAAACCGGCGATCAGGCAGCCTTCGACCAGCGTGTGCGGATCATGGCGCAGGATCTCGCGGTCCTTGCAGGTGCCGGGCTCGGATTCGTCGGCATTGACCACCAGGTAATGCGGGCGGACGCTTTCTTCCTTCGGCATGAAGGACCATTTCAGGCCGGTCGGGAAACCCGCGCCGCCACGGCCGCGCAGGCCGGACGCCTTCATCTCGTTGATGATCCAGTCGCGGCCCTTGGCAATGATGTCCTTGGTGCCGTCCCAGTGGCCGCGCATCATGGCGCCCTTCAGGGACTGGTCGAACTGACCATAAAGATTGGTGAAGATGCGGTCCTTGTCAGAGAGCATGGCGGTTCACCGTGTTGGTCTGGGTGTCGAGGGTGCTTTTGCCGGGAAAAAGGACCTGGAGGCCGACGGCAAGCGAGGAAAAGAAGACGAGGACGGCGGCGATCTTGTACCAGCCGGTTTCGCCCGTGTAGAGCGCCGCACCCAGCATCAGCACCAGGCCGATGGCGGTCTTTGCGATCGTCATGCGGGCGCAGACCGAAAGGCCGAAGCGCTTGTCGCAGGAATTGGCCGAACAGCTTTCCATCAGCGCGGCTCCTTCCCGAAGACGCGGACATATTCATCGCGTCCGCCCTTGGCGAGCGCCTTGGCCTGGGCAACCCAGTTTTCGCGCTCGATGCGGCCATGGAAACGAAGGTAGCCATCCACCCATTCGTGCTCGGCCTTCTTCCAGGAGGCAACCTGGGCGAAAGTGAAGATGCCGAGCGAATGCAGGATCCCCTCGATTTTCGGACCAACGCCGGAGATCAGCTGGAGGTCATCCGGCTTGGCGGGCTTGGCGACCGCAGCCGGACGGTTCTTGTCTTCCAGCGACGGCTTGGCAGCGTCCTTGTCAGCCTTGCCAGGCTTTTCGGCCTTGGCAGCCTTTGCAGGCGCTACTTCCTTCTCGGCCTTGGCGGGCTTTTCAGTCTTAGCAGGGGCAGTGGACTTTTCAGCCTTTGCGCCCTTGGCAGTCTTGGATGTGTCCATGAAGGAAGCAGACGTCGCCGGAGCCGAAACGGACTTGTCCTCACCAGCCTTGCGCTTGCCGCCACCGGTGGCTTCATCGACATTGTCCACGCCGCGTATCGCAGCAGCCTTGGCCGAGGCCTTCGGTGCCGGTTCGGCGGAGGCGGCAGCCTCGGCCTTGGCGGAAACCTTTTTGGCAGCCGGGCCGTTCAGCGCAGCGCTGGTTTCGGGCGCATCGGTCTTCGGCTTGCCAGCATTGGAGGGCGCGGTTTCCGGCTTGGCAGCCTTTGGCGCGGCCTTGGCCCCGTCAGACTTGGC
>JBGSQC010000242.1:0-6190 GCA_041738295.1 Zhengella sp.
CGGCGCTGCTGCCCTTTCGGTGCTGGCGCATCTGGAGGATCTGGTGGCTAAGGGCGTGGCGACGACCGATGGCCCGCCTTCAATCAGCGGCAGCTATTCTCCGGCCTGACCGGTCAGGTGCCTGCCAGCAGCAGCATTTCTGCTTCCAGATCACTCATGAAGCGCGTGATCCGCCGGGCATTGTCACCAAGGTCATGATTGGCATAGAGCGACGATGACCGCATGTCGACGAAGGTGCGCTCACCCTCATCGGCAATGCGGATCACCACATCGGCGGGAAAGCCGAGAATGGGCGACCAGGCGCGCGCCTCGATGATGATTTCGTTGGTTTCGCCTGCCGCGCCATTGCGTGCGACAATTGTCCAGCCGCGTTTTTCGATGACGTTCAGGACGGCGGTCAGGACGCGGTCAGGCGCCGCATCATGGCGGCGGCCGGTGACATCGGGATAGGCTGCCTTCTGCACCTCTTCCAATTCGGGAAAGGGCGGTACAATGCGGTTCTGCGCGGCCGAGCGCATGCCCGTGGCCAGGATATAGACCGGCGGATCCTCGACATCGGTCATCACGTCGTTCAGCACCGGCTTGGTGATGATGTGCCAGGCGGAGACGGCATATGGCACCATCACCAGCGAAGCGATTGCAAGGGCAAAAGCTGCCGGTCGGCCGCCGCGCGCGCCCCTGTCCCACAGCCGGTTGAGGGCGAGCAGCGACAGGCAAAAAGCGGCAAAGGCAATCAGGAAGATGGCACCAAGCACCCAGAAAAAGCCGATCGTCTCCAGATAGCCAAACCGGTGCGCCAGCCCTGAAATGACCAGCATCATGGCAGAAAGCCTGGCAAGGAAGAGCGACCAGCCGCCATAGGGCAAGGTTGGCCGTGCATAATGTCCCGTCATGGGCAATCCCGTCATGGGCACGTCTTCCGCATTGACCCTGGCCGCAGTCACGGCTTTGGGGGATCGCCCAAGCTTCCGGACCAGCGCTAACAGCCCAGACCCATAACCGGACTGAATGGCGAGGTCAAAGCCCCGCCATCCCCGTGCCGGTTCCGTCATGCGGTCGGCAGGCTGTATCCCTTGAACTGTTCGCGCAGGGTCGTCTTCTGGATCTTGCCGGTCGCCGTGTGCGGGATTTCGTCAACGAAGGCCACATCGTCGGGCATCCACCATTTGGCGATCTTGCCTTCCATGTAGGTGAGGATCTCCTCCTTCGTCGGCTCCTTGCCCGGCTTGCGCACGATCACCAGCAGTGGGCGTTCATCCCAGCGCGGATGGACAATGCCGATCACCGCGGCTTCCAGCACATCGGGATGGCCGATGGCGAGGTTTTCCAGATCGATAGTCGAAATCCACTCGCCGCCGGACTTGATCACGTCCTTGGAGCGGTCGGTGATCTGCATGTAGCCTTCGGCGTTAATGTGGGCGACGTCGCCGGTATCAAACCAGCCTTCAGCGTCAAACTGGTCAGCGCCCGCGCCGCCATAATAGGCCTTGGCGACAGCGGGGCCGCGCACCTTGAGGCGGCCGAAGGTCTTGCCGTCCCATGGCATCGGCTTGTTGTCATCATCGGTGATCGCCATCTCGACGCCGAAGGGCGCAAAGCCCTGCTTGGCCTTGATGTCGAGCCAAGTTTCGGAATCGACATTGACGAATTTCGGCTTCATCGCCCCGATGGAGCCGATCGGGCTCATTTCGGTCATCCCCCAGGCATGGATGACCTCGACCTCGTAATTGTCGCGGAACTTCTGGATCATGGCGCGCGGGCAGGCCGAGCCGCCAATCACCACGCGGTTCATGTAGGGCAGTTTCTTGCCGGTCTGCTCGAGATATTGCAGCAGCATGAGCCAGACGGTCGGCACGGCAGCTGACATGGTCACCTTCTCGCTGTCGAGCAGTTCGTAGATGGATTCGCCATCCATCTTGCCGCCGGGCATCACCAGCTTGGCCCCGGTCATCGGCGCGGCATGGGCAATGCCCCAGGCATTGGCGTGGAACATGGGCACAACCGGCAGCACCACCTCGTTGGCGCCTAGGTTCAGGCCGTCGCGCTGCGCCGAAATCAGCGCATGGAGCACATTGGAGCGGTGCGAATAGAGCACGCCCTTGGGATCACCCGTGGTGCCCGAGGTGTAGCACATGCCCGACGCATCGTTTTCGCCGACATCGACCCAATTGAAATCGCCATCGGCACCCTTCAGCCACTCCTCATAGGCCACGGCATTGGCAAGTTTCGTTTCCGGCATGTGGGCGGCATCGGTCATGACGATGACCTTGCCCAGCGTTTTCACCTTGCCGGCAATCGCCTCGACGATGGGCAGGAAGGTGAGATCGGTGAACAGGATGCGGTCTTCCGCATGGTTCATGATCCAGGCGATCTGCTCCGGGAACAGGCGCGGATTGAGCGTGTGATAGACACCGCCCGCCCCCATGATGCCGTACCAGGCTTCCATGTGGCGGTAGCCGTTCCAGGCCAGCGTGCCGACACGGTCTCCCGGCTTGATGCCTTCGCGCACCAGCAATTGCGCCACTTTCAGGGCGCGGTCGCGGATGGCGGCATATGTGGTTCGCACGATCGGCCCCTCGACAGAGCGCGAGACGACTTCCTGATTGCCGTGCTGGATGGCGGCGTGATCAAGGATCTTCGCGCAGACAAGCGGCCAATCCTGCATCAATCCCAACATGGTGTTCCTCCGGTTTGTTTGTTGTTGGACGCAATGATCGGTTTCGCCAAGCGTTTGTCCAGTGGCCGTGCGCGACGATCCGCAAATTTTCGCGCTCCATCCTTAAAAACGGCCCACCACAAAGCGGCCATGTTCGCAAGCCAGCTTGCACCTTGGCGGGACGGGGCGTCGTGAAAGGACAGATCGGACATGACACCCGCAACAAAAAACGCAGAGGCGGTGCGCCTTCCGGCACCGCTTGAGCAGGTGGAACTGGAAATGGCGCTCGGCACGCAGGATGTGCTGCGCGACGGTTTTGCCATGGCGCTCACCCATGCCACCAAGGCGGTGGACGGCGAAGTGCTGTTCGACCTGCCTTGCTCAGGCGATAACACGTGCCAGCGGGTGGCCGGCCTGGTTGCCGGTGGCGAGGTGATGATCGCCCATCTGGGCGCTGACGGACACACGGTGACCATCAGCGCGGCCTGTACCGGCAATGATGCCTTCTCGCGCTTTGCCATGAGCCAGGCGGCGCTTCTCGGCCATTTGAGCGCCATGGAGAGCCTTAATCCGGCCAAGCCGCTGCCCGCCTGAGAGAACGCGCATCGGCTCGTTGAGATTTTCGGGGTTCGCCTTGGCCATCTTCGGCGCTACCATGGCGGTCCGATCAACAGCCTACCGGTGACCCATGAGCGCCTATCCCCTGACCAACATGCAGACCCGCGATGTCGACAGCGTGCTGCATCCCTATACGCCGCTGCACCTGCTTCGCGAGAACGGCCCCCTGATCATCGAGCGCGGCAAGGGCATCCATGTCTATGACGCGCACGGCAAGGCCTATATCGAGGGCATGTCGGGCCTGTGGTGCGCGGGGCTTGGCTATGGCGACGAGGAGATGATCGAGGCGGCGACCGAGCAGATGCGCACGCTCTCCTATTCGCACCTCTTCGGCGGCAAGGGCATGGAACCGGCCATCGAGCTGGCCGAAAAGCTGAAGGAAATCGCGCCGGTGCCGATGTCCAAGGTGTTCTTCACCTCGTCGGGCTCCGAGGCCAATGACACGCAGGTGAAGCTTGCCTGGTACATGAACAATGCGCTCGGCCGCCCCGACAAGAAGAAGATCATCGCGCGCCAGAAGGGCTATCACGGTGTCACCGTGATGAGCGCCTCGCTGACCGGCCTGCCCTACAACCACAAGGGCTGGGACCTGCCGGTGGACCGCGTGCTGCACACCGACTGCCCGCATTTCTACCGGTTCGGCCAAGAGGGCGAGACGGAGGACGAGTTCACGGCGCGCATGGTGGCGAGCCTCGAAGCGCTGATCGAGCGCGAGGGCGGGCACACGATTGCCGCGATGATCGCCGAGCCGGTGATGGGCGCGGGCGGGGTCATCATTCCGCCCAAGGGCTATTATCCGGCCATCAAGGCGGTGCTGGACGCCCATGACATCATCCTGATCGACGACGAGGTGATCAACGGTTTCGGGCGCACCGGCAACTGGTGGGGCTGCCAGACGCTGGACATGGTGCCGACGACGATTTCCGCGGCCAAGCAGCTCACCGCCGCGTATGCGCCGCTTGGCGCGGTGCTGGTGCCCGAGCAGATCTACCAGGCCTATGAGGACCACAGCCGCGCCATCGGCACCTTCGGCCATGGCTACACCTATGGCGGCCATCCGCTGGGCTGCGCGCTCGGCGTCAAGGCCATCGAGATATACCAGCAGCGCGACATCATCGGCCATGTGCGCACGCTGATCCCGGTGTTCGAGGCGCGCATGGCGCGCCTTGAGGATCATCCGCTGGTGGGCGAAGCGCGCCGCTGCGGGCTGGTCGGCGGGGTGGAGCTGGTGGCCGACAAGGCGAAGCGCACGGCATTTGCGCCGACTGACGGCGCCGGTGCCAAGGTGGTGAAGGCGCTGGAAGGCCACGGGGCGATCCTGCGCGCCATCGGCGACACGGTGGCCATCTGCCCGCCGATGATCATCTCGGAAGCGCAATTGCACGAGCTGTTCGACAAGCTGGAACTGGCGCTGGAAGACGGCGTGAGGATGCTGAAGCCCGCCGGGTGACGGCACGTAAAAAAGGAGGCCATCATGGCAGGAAATCCGGCACCGGGCTTTGCACGCAATCCCGGCCACGTCATCACCATTCTGCCGCATGAGGGAACCGTGCGGGTGACCCATGGGGATAGTATGCTGGCCGAAAGCAGCAAGGCGCTGGAACTGCGCGAAGGGAGCTACCCGCCGGTGCTCTACATTCCCTTCGCCGATATCCGCTTTGACCAGCTGGAGGCCACGGACAGCTCGACGCGCTGCCCCTTCAAGGGCACGGCCAGCTATTGGCGGTTGGCCGGTGATCCGGGTGCCGGCGACGTGCTCTGGGCCTATGAAACGCCCTATGACGAGATGACCGCCATTGCCGACCATGGTGCGTTTTACGCCAACAAGGTGAAGATCGGGACGGAGTGACGATGTCTTGCCCTACGGGAGTTGTTCCCGTGGGGTAAGACTGGAAGCCAATGCGTTATACCCAATCCCGCAAACCGTGCACAACCGCCCCTGCCCTCACCCGGCCTTTAGCACCTTGATGGCCGATTGCGCGGCGGCAAGGCGGGCAATCGGCACGCGGAAGGGCGAGCAGGAAACATAGTCCAGCCCGGTTTCCTCGCAGAACAGGATCGAGGCCGGGTCGCCGCCATGTTCGCCGCAGATGCCGAGCTTGATACCGGGGCGCGTTGCCTTGCCCTTGTCGGCGGCCATCCTCACCAGTTCGCCAACGCCATCCACATCGAGCGAGACAAACGGGTCCTGCTCGATGATGCCCTTCTGGCGGTAGGTTTCGAGGAAGCCTGCGCTGTCGTCGCGGCTGATGCCGAAGGTGGTCTGCGTCAGGTCGTTGGTGCCAAACGAGAAGAACTCCGCGACCTCGGCAATCACATGGGCGCGGATGGCAGCGCGCGGCAGCTCGATCATGGTGCCGACCAGATATTCGAATTTGACGCCCGATTCCTTCATCACGTCGCGCGCCACGGCATCAATGCGGTCCTTGACGTATTCCAGCTCCTTCATCAGGCCGACGAGCGGCACCATGACCTCCGGCACCACATGGGCGCCGGTGGCCTTGCCGGCCTCGATGGCGGCCTCGAAGATGGCGCGGGCCTGCACCTCGGCGATCTCCGGATAGGAGACGGCGAGACGGCAGCCGCGATGGCCGAGCATGGGGTTGAACTCGTGCAACAATTCGGTGCGGCGGCGGAGAATCTCCGGCTTGACGCCAAGCGAATTGGCCACCTCGTCGATCTCTTCCTCGGTCTTGGGCAGGAATTCGTGCAGCGGCGGATCGAGCAGGCGGATGGTGACCGGCAGGCCCGCCATGATCTCGAACAGTTCCACGAAATCGGCGCGCTGCATGGGCAGCAGCTTGGCGAGCGCGGCGCGGCGGCCCTTTTCGGTGTCGGCCAGAATCATCTCGCGCATGGCGATGATGCGGTCGCCCTCGAAGAACATGTGCTCGGTGCGGCAAAGGCCGATGCCTT
>JBGSQC010000274.1:0-8710 GCA_041738295.1 Zhengella sp.
TTGCCGCCGTCAATCAGGATCACGTCCGGCCAGGCGGGCAGGGCGGACGTATCGGTTTCGTCGGCATCAGCGTCCGGGCCGGGCGTCTCTTGTGACCGGTCCGGCAGCCCATGTTCTTTCAGAAGGCGCGTGAAGCGGCGCTGCATCACCTCGCGCATCATGCCGAAATCGTCGCCCGGCGTGATTTCGGTGCTCTTGATGTTGAACTTGCGGTATTGCCCTTTGGCAAAGCCTTCCGGCCCGGCCACCACCATGCCGCCCACCGCATTGGTACCCATGATGTGGGAATTGTCATAGATCTCGATGCGGCGCGGCACCCGTTCGAGGCCGAAGGTTTCCGCCAGCCCTTTCAGCAGCCGCGCCTGCGACGACGTTTCCGCCATGCGCCGCCCCAGCGCTTCACGGGCGTTCTGGAGGGCGTTTTCGACCAGCGCAGTTTTCTCCCCGCGCTGCGGAACAGTCACCGTCACCTTGAAGCCCGCGCGCTCGGTCAGCGCCTCGGCCAACAGGTCGCGCTCCTCGATTTCATGGGAAAGCAGCAGCAGGCGCGGTGCCGGCTTGTCATCATAGAACTGGGCAAGAAACGCGGTGAGCACTTCCGATGCTTCCAGCGACGGATCTGCCTTGGGGAAATAGGCGCGGTTGCCCCAGTTCTGGCCGGTGCGAAAGAAGAAGACTTCGATGCAGGTCTGCCCGCCCTCCTGGTGGATGGCGAAGATGTCCGCTTCATCGGTGTTCTGGGCGTTGATGCCCTGATGGCCCTGGACATGGGACAGCGCGCTGAGGCGGTCGCGGTAGATGGCGGCGCGCTCGAAATCGAGATCTTCGGCCGCCGCCTGCATCGCTTCGGCAATATGAGCCTTCACGGCATGCGACTTGCCCGACAGGAAGGCTTTCGCATCGGACACCAGTTCGCGATAGCCTTCCGCGCTGATCTCGCCGGTGCAGGGGCCGGAGCAGCGCTTGATCTGGAAGAGCAGGCAGGGTCGGGTGCGGCTGTCGAACACCGAGTCGGAGCAGGTTCTCAGCAGGAAGGCGCGTTGCAGCGCGTTGATCGTCCGCCCGACAGCGCCTGCCGAAGCAAAGGGGCCGAAATAGTCCGCATCGCGCGACCGCGCACCGCGATGCTTGAACAGGCCGGGCGAGGCATGGGCCGTCGTCAGCACGATATAGGGAAACGATTTGTCATCGCGCATCAGCACGTTGAAGCGCGGCCGCAGGCGCTTGATCAGGTTGGCTTCCAGCAGCAGCGCTTCTGTTTCGGTGCGCGTAACGATGAATTCCATCGTCGCGGTCTCGGCAATCATCCGCACGATGCGGTTGGAATGCCCGCGGCCCAGCGCATAATTTGTCACGCGCTTCTTCAGGTTTCGTGCCTTGCCAACATAAAGCACGTCGCCCGCACGGTTCATCATGCGGTAGACGCCCGGCTTGCCCGGCAGGTGTTTTACATAAAGCTGGATGGCATCCGTGCCGGACAGGCCGGCGGTCTCGGCACCGCCCGCCTCGTTCCATTCGATGGCCGGGGCAGGCCCTGACTCGACGGGTTCTGGCGCGTCGTCGGCCTCGTCGTCGATTTCGGCAGAACGCGGATCAAACCCTGCCATGTCGGCGCTGCTGTCGCCGCGCCCTCCGCCGGTGCCGCTCATTCTGGTATTCCTGCAACGTCCGGAGTTTCCCAGGCCAGATGCTGCCCGCCATCCAGCGCAATCATCTGCCCGGTGACAGAACGCGCCGACCAGAGCCAGCGGATGGTCGCGCCGAATTCTTCCGCTGCCGGACCACGCTTGAGGAGCAGGCCATCGACCTGCCGGGCAAAGTCGGCCTCGTTCTGGCGCTCATTGGCCATGGTCGGGCCGGGGCCGATCCCGTTAACGCGGATGCGCGGGGCGAGCGCCTGCGCCATGGTCTTGGTCGCCATGGCCAGCGCCGCCTTGGAAAGCGTGTAGGAATGGAAGCGCGGATTGGGCGCCAGTACGCGCTGGTCGATGATGTTGACCACCAGCCCCTCCATGCCCTCCGGCAAGGCATTGGCCATCACGCCTGTCAGAATGGAGGGCGCCCGCACATGCACGGCAAAATGAGCGTACCAGATATCAGCATCAAACGCCGTCACGCTGTCATCTTCGAAAACCGAGGCATTGTTGACCAGCAGGCGGACAGGGCCGAGCACGGCCGAAACAGCAGGAACGAGGGCGCTGCATTCCTCAACCGATGTGAGATCAGCTGTAAAGACTGAAGTCGTTCCGCCGGTGCTTGCAATCTCGGCTGCCAGCGCGTCGGCTTCCGATGCCGAGCTCTTGTGATGGATCGCCACGGCAAATCCATTGGCAGCCAGATCGCGCACGATGGCCGCGCCGATGCGCCGCGAACTTCCCGTCACCAGGGCCACTGGCTTTGCGTTCATCATCATTCCCCGCTTGCCCGATCATGCTGTGAGCGCCTGGAATCACCCCGCGCCGCGCCCTTGCCATGAAAGACCACCATATAGGGCCTTTTTCACCGGCCACCAAGGCAGGGAAGCCCGGTTGCATTGTTAGCACTCTGGTAACCACATCCCATTCTTGCCTCAATATGACCTGCAAAACTCCCTTTTCCGGGTCTGCAATTACCGCAATTGCGAAGGAGATTGGAACCTCTTCGGCGGTTCGGGGTTTGTCTGGTCTCAGGCATGAACCAAGCCGGAAAGAAATGCCGCCGGGACGGCGGAGAAGGAGTTTTGACATGAAGACCCGTACATTCAACCTCGGAGCCATTGCCATCGCTGTGGGCCTCGGCGCCGCAGCTTTTGCGATTCCCGCCCATGCTGCTGACCTCGTTGGCGAAGAGCCGCCGGCACCCCCGGCTCCGGTCATGGAAGCAGCCCCTGCCGCTGATTGGGCAGGCGGCTATGCCGGCGTGACCGGTGCCTATGAGTTCGGCAAGGTTCAGTCCAACCAGCCTGGCAACCAGCGCCACGTCAATGATGGCTATCGCGGTTCGGCCTTTGGTGGCTTCAACATGCAGAACGGCCAGTTTGTCTATGGTGCCGAAGCCGATGTAGGCTACGGCAACTTGAAGGGCAACAACGCCTCCAACAAGATGGAAACCGGTGTTGACGGCTCGCTGCGCGCCCGCGCCGGTTTTGCCGTCACCAACGACGTGCTCCTCTATGGCACGGCCGGTCTTGCTGCTGCCGACATGTCGGTTCGCGAAGGCGGCCGCACGGCCAACAAGGTCAACATGGGCTGGACTGCCGGTGTTGGCACCGACGTGAAGGTGACCGAGCAGGTCTTTGCCCGTGGCGAATACCGCTACACCGACTACGGCACGGAAAACTTCCGCACCGGTTCGGGCGTCAACAAGGTGCAGGCTTCCGAAAACCGCATCTCGCTGGGCCTCGGCGTCAAGTTCTGATTTTTGCCTGATGGCACAAACGGCAAAGGCCGGGGTGGCGACATCCCGGCCTTTCGCTTGTTCAACTCATGGAATGCAGGCAATCACCTCGGCAGAAGTGCAGCGACTTCCGGGTATTTCTCATCAAACTTCTTGGTTCAGCGAACCAGTTTGGCCCGTCCGCGCTCCCACTTGCCTTCAAAGCGCAGCGTAGCATAGCCGAGTGCTGCCCTGAGTGCGATTGATCCGCCATTGAGCTTGCCGGCCAGCGAAGGCGGCGCGGCATTGAAATGATCCATGGCGCGGGTCGCCTTTTTCCACTGCTTGTCCAGCCATTCCTGGTGAACCTTCTCTTCCGGACGGAAGCGACGCTCATAGACATGGGCAATCAGCGCATCGGCAAGACCGTCGGAGAGCGCCTCGGTGACTTCCGCCTGGGTGCGCTTGACCGCATTGGCCGGATAGAGCGAGCCGCGCTTTTCCCGGTTGATGAACTGCAGGATCATCGCGCTGTCGAACACCGCCTGTCCCTCGTCGGTCAGCAGCACGGGGATTTTGCCCAGCGGATTGTTGCCGACCAGCAGATCCGGCTCGGCATTGGTGTCCACCGGCACGGATTCAAACTCATAACCCGCATGGGTGGCAGCCATGCGCACCTTGGCGGAGTAGGGCGAGGGGCTGGAGAAGAGGATTTTCGGCATGGCGTTTCCTGTCGCTGTCTCTGGCGTTTCTTGGGTCGGCTCTATTTGGTCGGCATCAGCACCCGGCCTGCGCGGCAGCCCTTCCGGTCCACCTCCGGGCAGGCCGCAAAATTCAGTCTTTTGTCGAAGCAGATCTGCACTTCGCTCAAATGGTTGCGCTCGCAGGAAACCGCGATGGCCTCGCGCGTCAGGCCGCGATTGGCGGTGACAAAGGCGTTCTCGGTTTCCGGAGCACTCACCGTGCCGCCGAGCGACTGGGGAATGCGCAGCTTTTCGCGCGCCATCCGCGTCACCTTGAAATAATCCGCCTGGCTGAGGCCGGAGCACGTCCCGTGCTTGCGCCATTCATGCGCGGCCAATCCGTCGGACGGGAACAGGTCGCGCTGCGCCGACAGCAATTGCTGCGGCACGCGCTCCGGCTCGGATGAGCGGCAATCAGCCGGATAGCCCTTGTGGAACTGCGGCCACAGCCCGTGGACTACGAAGCCCTTCGGTCCGCCGCGCCCGCATTGGCGGCGGTCCGCGCGCTCGCCTTCAATGGCGCAATAGCTCGGCGACCAGGAGAGTGACAGAACGTAGAAATCAAAGCCGCTGCCCTGCGGCACGGCCGAAGGTTGCTTTCGCGGCAGTCCGGGAATGGGTGCGGACGGCTTCCCGGCTTCAGGAGAGGGCGCTTTCTGCAGGATGCCGGTATGCGGAACAGCCTGAGATGCCTGATCCTGCTGGCTGGAATCGCTGCACGCGGCGAACATGAGCATCGCCGCGAGCAGGAAAGTGCGCGTCAGGCCAGTTTGCAGGGAGGCAACTTTCACCGGACGACGCGGCAGCCGGCATTGTAGACCTTCCAGCGGTCAAATCCGGAGACGCAGAACTGCACGCCGTCACCGAAAGACCCGGCAAAGCCCATGCCATATTCGATCATGTACCAGACCGAGCGGTGCCTTCCGTCGGAAAGCGCGGCGGTTGCCATGCAATAGCGCCGCGAAATGTCGGTGGCGTTGCGCTTGCCGGCCGGCACATAGCGGTGCTGGTGGATGCGATGGAAGCCCTCAATGCCAACCTGCGGCAGATGCGGCACATGGCGCACCTGATGGTCGAAGCGCGACGAGATTGACGACAGGATCTCGGGGCGGGCGCAATCGGACGGATCACCGGCATCCTGTCGCTTGAGGCTGTCCCAGGCGTGGGCTGGCATGATGCTGGCGGCAATCAGAGCGGCGGCTGTCAGAAGGCGAAGCGTCTTGGCCATGGTCTCTTTCCGGTTCGATTCCCGCGAGAATTTCTGTTCACCTTTATCGGTCGGAGCGAAGTCAGGGTCAAGCGCGGAGCAATGCTCATTCCCCGGTGATCCAGTCGACCGAGAAGCGCGCCACCCCGTCCTCAGCCATCAGCGGCGCAATTGCCGCCAGCGCCGCCTTCATCTCGGCTTCCAGCGTAAAGGGCGGATTGACGACGATCATGCCGGTTCCATCAAGGCGCGGCTCGGACGACGGCGCGCGGATGGCAAGCGAGATGTCGAGGATCTTGGGGATGCCGGTCTCCTTCAGGCCGGCGCGAAAGGCATTGACTGCGCGGCGGTCCTTCACCGGATACCACAGCGCATAGGTGCCACCGGACCAGCGCTGATGCGCGGTGACAAGCGCATTGCCCAGCCGGTCGAATTCGCCCTCCTGCTTGAAGGGCGGGTCGATCAGCACCAGCCCGCGTTTTTCCTTGGGCGGCAATTGCGCTCCGGGCGCCAGCCAGCCGTCGAGCTCGATCACCCGCACCTGGTAGTCCCCGGCAAAGCGCGCCTTCAGCTTTTCGGCATCCTGCGGGTGCAGTTCGATGGCGGTCAGCCGGTCCTGCTTGCGCAACAGCGCGCGCACCAGAAAAGGCGAGCCGGGATAATGCCTTAGGCCGCCCTGCGGATTCACGCTGGCAACCGCTTGAATCAATGGCTGAAGAAGCTCGCCCACCGGCTCCGGCAATTCCGCGCCAAGGATACGCCCGATGCCGCCCTGCCATTCACCGGTCTTCTGCGCCTCAGCCGAAGTGAGGTCGTAAAGTCCAGTTCCCGCATGGGTGTCGATCACCCGGAATGCCTTGTCCTTCTTCTTCAGGTGCTCGACGATGCGCACCAGCACCAGATGCTTCAGCACATCGGCAAAGTTTCCCGCGTGGTAGATGTGCCGGTAGTTCATGGGGTCTCGTCCGCGTTCAGGTGATGAATGTCATCATCTCTTTTCATGGATCATCGCCTACACCGGAGCGCAGGTTTGAGCTAGTCTCATCCCATGAACCAGCACCTCACATCCCGCATCGGCCACTCGGCCTGTCCGCATGATTGCCCGTCCACCTGCGCACTCGACGTCGAGATCGGCGCGGATGGGCGGATCGGCCGCGTTTATGGCGCCAAGGCCAACAGCTACACCGATGGCGTGATTTGCGCCAAGGTGGCGCGCTATGGCGAGCGCATGTACCATTCGGACCGGCTGATGAAGCCGCTGGTTCGCGCCGGGGCCAAGGGCGAGGGCGCGTGGAAAGAGGCAAGCTGGGAAGCCGCGCTCGACCTCGTGGCCGACAAGCTGGCGCGCGCCACCGAACGCGACGGGTCGCAGGCCGTCTGGCCTTATTATTACGCCGGCACCATGGGTCTGGTGCAGCGCGACGGCATCAACCGTCTGCGCCACGCGATGAAATGGTCCGGCCAGTTTGATTCCATCTGCACCAACCCGGCCTGGACCGGCTACACGGCGGCAACCGGCGCGCTGCGCGGCCCGGACCCGCGCGAAATGGCCAAGTCCGATTGCGTGGTGATCTGGGGCACCAATGCGGTGGCGACCCAGGTCAATGTGATGACCCATGCCGTGAAGGCGCGCAAGGAACGCGGCGCCAAGATCGTCGTCATCGACATTTACGACAACGCCACCATGAAGCAGGCCGATCTCGGCCTCATCCTGAAGCCGGCCACCGACGCCGCGCTTGCCTGCGCCATCATGCATGTGGCTTTCCGCGACGGCTATGCCGACCGGGATTACATGAGCAAATTCAGCGATGACCCGGCAGGCCTTGAATCGCATCTGCAATCGCGCACGCCGCAATGGGCGGCCTCCATCACCGGGTTGTCGGTCGACGAAATCGAGGCCGTCGCCGCGCTGATCGGGCAGACGAAGCGCACATATCTCAGGCTCGGCTACGGCTTCACCCGCGTGCGCAACGGCACGGTTGCCATGCATGCGGCGGCATCGGTCGCCACCGTGCTCGGCCTCTGGCAGCAGGAAGGCGGCGGGGCCTTTCATTCGAATTCCGACATCTTCAAGCTCGACACCGGTGCGATCAAAGGCACGAAGCTGATGGACCCGCGCATCCGCTTCCTTGACCAGTCGAAGATCGGCCGCGTGCTGACCGGCGAGGCTGACAGCCTGAATGGCGGGCCGCCCGTTACCGCGCTTTTCATCCAGAACACCAACCCCGCCAATGTGGCACCTGAGCAGCGCAAGGTGATCGCCGGGTTCAGGCGCGACGACCTCTTCACCTGCGTGCATGAGCAGTTCATGACCGACACGGCAAGGCTGGCCGACGTCGTGCTGCCCGCCACCATGTTCCTTGAGCATGACGACATCTATCGCGGCGGCGGCAACCAGCACATCATCCCCGGCCCGAAACTGGTGGAGGCCCCCGATGGCCCGCGCACCAACCATTTCGTCATCAACGAACTGGCCAAGCGCCTCGGCGTCGCCGACCAGCCGGGCTTCGGCCTGTCCGAGCGCGAGTTGATTTCCGACATGCTGGAAAAGCGCGGCCTCGGCTCCTTCGAGGATCTGTGCGAGCGCCGCTGGGCCGACGTCCAGCCGCCCTTCGAGGAAGCCCATTACCTGAACGGCTTTGCTCATCCCGACGGGAAGTTCCGTTTCAAGCCGGACTGGACCGGCACCATTGCGCCCAACAAGCCGCCGAAGTCCGTCGGCCTGATGGGTCCGCATGCCGAGATGCCGGTCTTCCCGGACCATTTCGACGTGATCGAAGTGGCCGACCCGGATCATCCGTTCCGACTTGCCACGTCTCCGGCGCGCCAGTTCCTCAACTCCACCTTCGCCGAGACGAAGACGTCGGCTGGCAAGGAAGGCCGCCCGACGATCATGATCCACCCGGATGATGCGTCATCGCTCGGCATTGAAGACGGTGTCCGTGTCGAGATCGGCAATGCGCGCGGCGAGGTGGTGCTGCATGCCAAACTGTTTGGCGGGGTGAAGCGCGGCGTCGTCATCGCCGAGGGACTGTGGCCCAACACCGCGCATGAACGCGACGAGGGCATCAATGTGCTGACGGGTGCCGACTCCATCGCGCCCTATGGCGGCGCAGCTTTTCACGACACCAAGGTGTGGGTGAGGGGGATTTAGCCAGGCCTTGTCTTCCCGTACAGCCGAGAGCGCAAGCGGCTGCACCGGGAGAAGTTTGCAATTTGCCCCCACCCCGTACCCCTCCCCCGCAAGCGTGGGAGGGGGGACCTTGAGGTTGCGCCTTTTTCTTCAACGTCACGGCCAGGCGCACAGGTCGGCGATCCCGTTGTCTTGGAGCAGCGCCGATCGTACGGTGCTGATGCCAGGCACAAAGGCAGGCCGGGTCGCGCAACGCGGATGCCTCCCCTCCCA
>JBGSQC010000290.1:0-4984 GCA_041738295.1 Zhengella sp.
GGCATCTGCCTCGGCGCGCAATTGCTGGCACGCGCCTTTGGCGGGGAGAACCAAGTCGGAACCGCGCCTGAATTTGCCTGGACGAACATTGCGCCCACACCGGAGGGTGCCGCCGATCCGCTGTTTGCCGGTCTCGGGTCCGCCTTCACCTCGTTCCAGTGGCATGATGACACCTTTGCCCTTCCGCCCGGCGCGGTGCATCTGGCGCGGTCCGGCTCCGTGGCCAACCAGGCCTTCCGCATGGCTCCCGGCGTCTATGGCACGCAGTTTCATTTCGAGGCTGGCACGGCTGTGGTGCGCGATTGGGCCTCGGTCTTTGACGAGCCGATGGATCGCAAATGCCCCGGCTGGCGCGAACGGCACCCGCAGGAGGAGGCCATCCATGGCGCGGCTGCCGACACGGCCAGCTGGCAGATCGCCCGCAATTGGGTGGCGATGATCAAGCGCTGAACAGGAAACGTTGCAGATTCACCACGGCGTTAATTTTCTGTGTGCAATGCGTCACAGAGTTGTTTCATTCCCCGGAGTAATCTTCTAGAAGGCTCGCGTCGGGGTGAAGCCAATCGTGTGTGCAACCAAAGCGATTGGCCAACGCTTCAAGAAACGAACCGGACAAAATTATTTTGTGTTTGCGGCCCCGCTGCAACCAATTCGTAACCGTGCGTGATGCAGGAAAGACGGAAAGCAACCGAGATGAACAGCGTGAAAATTACCCTTCTTTCCGTGTTTACACTGACCGCCCTCGCCATGTGGGGCATCGGCTTCTATGCAACCGGCGCCGCAGCAGACCGCGCGCCCTCGCAGGACGGCTACGGCATCATCGCCCAGCGCTGATCCCTTTCAAAGAGGAAAAGGGCAAAGCCTCACGGCCCGCCCTTCATCCGACCCGGAACCCGGCCACAAGCCGGGTTTTTTATTGGTTTGGCGTCAGATCTTGCCGACGACGATCACATGCAGGCTCTTCGGCCCGTGCGCGCCAAGGATGATCTTTTGCTCGATGTCGCCGGAGCGTGACGGACCGGTCACAAGATTGACCGCACGCGCGATGCCCTTGGCCTTGGAAGCCTTGCGCAGGCGGCCAAAGGCTTCTTCCATCGTGCCGTCCACATCGCCCGCTTCGATGACGACGATGTGGTATTCCGGAAGGAAATTCAGCGTCGTCGGATTGTCCGGGCCCGAGGTCAGCAGCAGCGTGCCGGTTTCGGCAATGCCGCCCAGCGCATGGCTGAGGCCGGCCAGATCATCGCCGTCAGAGGCACCGGTTTTCACTTCCAGCGCCTTCTGCTTGTCAAAGCCCATGTCGGCAAAGCGCTTGTCGGCCCCCATGCGGATGGAGGAAGGCAGGTTCTTTTCGCGCAGATAGGCGGCAACCGCCTTGGCGACGTCTGCCGGACCCTTCACCTGGACCACGCTCGCCTGAACTTCCTCAGCTTTGCGGATGAAAAGTGCGAGCTTCTCCTTCGGCGGCAGGCTGGCGCGCGCCGGGATCACGCCTTGCGGATGAGCCTTCAGGCGGTCGGCAACAGCCTTTGCCCGTGCGTCATCATTGCCACCCATCTTGTTGCGGACGCGTCCGAGAATGGCGTCACGTGCGCTCATGACCGTGCCTCCTGCTTCAGCGCTTCGCGTTGCGCCCATTGCTGCATGAAGGTCCGGCTTTCGGGCGCCGGCAGGTCGCGGTATTTCGTCCAGCCACCGGCAAGCGGCAGGCTGGAGAAGCGCTTCTTGGCCCCGCCAAGCAGCGACAGCAGCGGAATGCCCATCGCCGCCGCAAACTGGTAAAGCCGCGGCCGCTTGGCAAAGAACGCCCAGCCCTTCAGGCCGAAGCGCTGGGTCGCCGGGTTCAATCCGCGCTCGAATTCGCGCTCGCGCCAATGCCGCATCATCTTCGGCAGCGGAATGCGCATCGGGCACACACTTTCGCAACGCCCGCAGAAGGTTGATGCATTCGGCAGGTGCCCGCCCTTGTCCACGCCGATCAGCGACGGCGTCAGCACCGCGCCCATCGGGCCGGGATAGACCCAGCCATAGGCGTGCCCGCCAACCGAGTGATAGACCGGGCAATGATTCATGCAGGCCCCGCAGCGGATGCAGCGCAGCATGTCCTGGAATTCCGTGCCAAGCATGGCGGTGCGGCCATTGTCGAGCAGCACCACGTGATATTCCGCCGGTCCGTCGGGGTCCTTCGCCCGCTTCGGCCCGGTGGAAAGCGTCGTGTAGACGCTCATTTCCTGTCCGGTCGCCGAGCGCGCCAGCACCCGCAGGATCTGGCTCACATCATCCAGCGTCGGCACCACCTTCTCTATGGAGGCGACCACGACATGCACCTTGCCCAGCGTCTGGGTCAGGTCGCCATTGCCCTCATTGGTCACGATGATCGAGGAGCCCGTCTCGGCCACCAGGAAATTGGCGCCGGTGATGCCCACATCGGCGGCAAAATATTTCGAGCGCAGCACACGGCGCGCCTCGCCCAGCAGGGATTCCGGTTCGCTCAGGTCGCGGCCGGGCGGCAGATGGGTGTGGACGCGGCGGAAATCGGCTTCCACCTGGTCCTTGTTCACATGCACTGCCGGCGCGATGATGTGGCTCGGGTGCTCGCCGCGCAGCTGGATGATGTATTCGCCGAGATCGGTCTCCACCGGCTCGATGCCGGAATGCTCAAGAAACTCGTTGAGCCCGATTTCCTCGGTGATCATCGACTTGCCCTTGGTCACGGTGCGCGCACCGGCCTTGCGGCAAATATCAAGGATGATGCCGCGCGCGTCCGCAGCCGTTTCGGCCCAGTGCACCACGCCGCCCGATGCGATCACCGCCTTCTCGTAGATTTCCAGATAATGGTCGAGATGGGCGAGCGTGTGGTTCTTGATGTCGCGCGCATTGTCACGAAGCGCCTCGAATTCCGGCAGGTTGGCCGCAGCCTTGGCGCGCTTCTCGATGAAGCCGCCGCGCACATTGCCGAGCGCCCGCTGCAATTGCTTGTCATCCAGCGCATGGCGGGAATTGGCCTTGAAGGTGGGGGAGGTGATCTGCATGGCGTTCAGCCTTTCCCGGCAATCGGAGGTGTGTCGGTCATGCCGGCCAGCACTTCGGCCACATGGCGCACTTCTACGGAAGAGCCTTCGCGCTTCAGCTTGCCGGCCATGTTCATCAGGCAGCCGAGGTCGCCAGCCAGCAGCAGGTTCGCACCCGTCGTCTCGATGTCGGCGGTCTTGCGCGTGACGATGGCATTGGAAATGTCGGAATACTTGACGCAGAAAGTGCCGCCGAAACCGCAGCACACATCCGGATCTTGCATTTCCGACACCGTCAGCCCTTCGACAGACCCCAGCAGCTTGCGCGGCTGGTCCTTGACGCCGAGTTCGCGCAGGCCCGAACAGCTGTCGTGATAGGTGACGGTGGCATCAAGCTTTGCCTCGACGCCCTCGACCTTCAGCACGTCGGCCAGAAAACTCACCAGCTCGTGGCACTTGGCTGAAAAAGCTGTCGCGCGGGCTTCCCATTTGGCGTCCCCGGCAAACAGGCCCGGATAATGCTTCTTCAGCATGGAGGCGCAGGAGCCCGACGGGGCGACCACATAGTCGAAATGCTCGAACGCCTTGATGGTCTGCTCGGCAATGGCGCGGCTGTCCTTGCGGTCGCCGGAATTGTAGGCAGGCTGGCCGCAGCAGGTCTGGGCGCGCGGCACATCCACATGGCAGCCGGCATCCTCCATCAGCTTGATGGCGGCAAAACCGACGGTGGGGCGAAACAGGTCGACAAGGCAGGTGACAAACAGGCCGACTTTGGGGGCTTCCGGGAGGGTCATTCCAAACTGCTGCTTTCTCATTATCGTCCGCCTATTCGGCGGCAAGGTCTGTGCGTTGGCGCAGGCGCAGGCGCGAGACCCGCTCCCAGTCACCGGTCCGTTCGGCTTCCTTCATGGCTTTTTCGACAAACACCATGTGGCCCTCGGCAGCGCGCCGCGCCGCAGCCGGATCGCCCGCCATCACGGCATCATAGATGGCGACATGCTGTGTCAGCAGCACATCGCGCGCGCCGGGAAGCATGTAGATGAGCGCGCGATTGTAGAACACGCCGTCAGACAGCAGGCGATAGCACGAGCGCAGCGTGTGCAGCAGGATGATGTTGTGCGCGCACTCGCCGATCATGTTGTGGAACTCCACGTCGATGGCGGCTTCCTCGGCGAAATCGTCCTTCTGGTGGGCTTCCTTCATGCGCTCGATGATGCGCGTCAGCAGCGCCTTGTCATCGGCAGTTGCGCGGCGCGTGGCATATTCGGCTGCCACGCCCTCGATTTCGCGCCGGTATTCCAGATAGTCCATCGTCGCCTTGCGGTGTTTGGCAATCAGTTCCATCACCGGCTTGGTGAACACCTGCCCGATGACATCGGCCACGAAGGTGCCGCCGCCGTGGCGGGTGTCGAGCAATCCGCGCGTTTCGAGCGATTTCAGCGCATCGCGCAGGATCGGGCGCGAGACTTCAAGCTGGCGCGCCAGGTCGCGCTCGCCGGGCAGCTTGTCGCCCACGCGCAGGATGCCCTCGAGGATCAGGATCTCGATCTGGCTGACCACTTCGTCAGCCGTGCGTCCATGATCGACCCTGTTGAAAATATCGCTCACGAGCGGCATCCATCCCTTGCGCACATGCGCCTCTTTTGTGGGCAATCTACAAGCGCTCTGGCAAACTGGTCAAATATATTATCCACTGACGAGTGCATAACCGTCTTTTTATTTTCTCTTCCCGCGGTCAGGAAAGGCTGCGCGCCGTTGTCTCATGGAAAATCGGTGATACACGGCTAAATGAAGAGCAGGCGGACACGGGTCCGGGCGAGCGTTGGAGCAAGGAAACATGGACAAGGGCGAGGGTGAAAAGCCGCGCGCAACCGGTTCGAGCGTGCTGGGCTTTCCGGTCCATCAGGGCCGGGCGCCGGCGGTGGGCGAGGTGCATTCGCGCCCCCATCCGGTGGTCGCTGCGCCGCGCGTGC
>JBGSQC010000326.1:0-7513 GCA_041738295.1 Zhengella sp.
GCCGCCCGCAAGGCCCGCGAGTTGACGCGCCGCAAGGGCGTGCTCGACATTTCCTCGCTGCCGGGCAAGCTCGCCGACTGCCAGGAAAAGGATCCGGCCAAATCCGAGATCTTCATCGTCGAGGGTGATTCCGCCGGCGGCTCGGCCAAATCAGGCCGCTCGCGCCAGAACCAGGCGATCCTGCCGCTGCGCGGCAAGGTGCTGAACGTGGAGCGCGCGCGCTTTGACCGGATGATCTCGTCAGACCAGATCGGCACGCTGATCACCGCGCTTGGCGCCGGCATCGGCAAGGACGAGTTCAACGCCGACAAGCTGCGCTACCACAAGATCATCATCATGACCGACGCCGACGTGGACGGCGCCCATATCCGGACCCTGCTGCTGACCTTCTTCTTCCGCCAGATGCCGGTGCTGATCGAGCGCGGGCACCTCTATATTGCCCAGCCGCCGCTCTACAAGGTAACGCGCGGCAAGTCCTCGGTCTATGTGAAGGACGAGCCGGCCTTCGAGAACTACCTGATTGAGATCGGGCTGGACGAGGCAACGCTGACGCTCGGCAATGGCGAAGTGCGCTCCGGCGCAGACCTGCGCGCCGTGATCAATGATGCGCTGGCCGTGCGCTCGCTGATCCAGGGCCTGCACACGCGCTATGACCGCTCGGTCGTCGAGCAGGCAGCCATTGCAGGCGCACTTGATCCGGCCATCGTGCAGTCGGGCCGCGGCTCCGAAGTGGCACAGGCGCTGGCCCTTCGCCTTGACGCCATTTCCGAAGAGACCGAGCGCGGCTGGACAGGCCGCTCAAGCCCGGTCAACGATCTCGACAGCCACATGGCCGGCGGCTATGTGCTGGAGCGCACGGTGCGCGGCGTCAAGGAAGCCGTGCATCTCGATATGGGCCTGATCAATTCGGTGGATGCGCGTGCCATCAATCGCCATACCGCGCGGCTGGCCGAAGTTTATGGCACATCACCGGTGTTCCGCCGCAAGGAATTCAGCGAAGTGATCTCCGGGCCGATGCAGATGCTGGACGGCATATTCGCCACCGGCCGCAAGGGCCTGACCATGCAGCGCTACAAGGGCCTTGGCGAGATGAATGCCGAGCAACTGTGGGAAACGACGCTTGACCCCGCCGCCCGCACGCTGCTGCATGTGCGCGTCAATGACGCAACCGACGCGGATTCGCTGTTTGCCCGGCTGATGGGCGACGAAGTGGAACCGCGCCGCGAGTTCATCCAGGACAATGCGCTGAGCGTGGCTAATCTGGACGTGTGACCGGTTGACCGAAGCACTCCACCCCTTCGATGCCGCGATTGCCCTTGAGTCCATCGGGGCAAACCGCTTTGCCGGCAAAACTTCCGCAGTCTATGCCAACATGGCAGGGCCGTTCGGCGGGGTGACGGCGGCGACGTTTCTGAACGCCGTGATGCTGCATCCGGACAAGGCTGGTGATCCTGTGGCTGAGACCGTGAATTTCTGCGGGGCGATCGGCGACGGGGCCTTCGAGATTTCCTGCGACCTCAAGCGCGGCGGGAAATACACGCAGCACTGGTCGCTCGAACTGACTCAAGGCGGCGAGACGCGCGGCACGGCGAGCATCGTCACCGGATCCCGCGGCGAGGTGTTTTCCCATCATGATGCCGGCATGCCGCAAGCCGCGGCGGCAGACACTGTGCCGCCTTTACCGATGCCCGGCCCGCTCAAATGGCTGGATGCCTACGAGTTCCGCTTTGTCGAGGGACGGCCGGAAATTTCCTCCACGCCGTTCGAGCCGCTGCGTGACAGCCGCTCGCTGCTGTGGATTGCCGACCGCCCGCGCCGGGCGCTCGACCATCTGGCGCTGGCGGCCTTTGCCGACACGTTTTTGCTCAGGCTGTTGAAGGTGCGCGGCACCTGGGCGCCGATGGGAACCGTATCTCTCACCACCTATTTCCATGCCACCGCTGGCGAGATTGCCCGCCACGGCGAAGGCCCGGTGCTGGGTCAGGCAATCTCCAAGCGGATGCATGCGCAATTCTTCGACCAGCACATGGAATTGTGGGCGGCAGACGGCACGTTGCTCGCCACCGGCGCCCAGGTGGCCTGGTACAAGGCCTGAGCGATCAGGCGCTACAAGGCTTGAAGCCTCAAGCCACGTGGTTCTTGTCGTTCCAGTAGCGAAGGCGCAGGCGCGGCGCGATGGCCCATGAAAGCGGCAGGGCCAGAATGAAACTGCCGATGATCACAAGCGGCATCAGCACGGTGGCGTTGGCATCAAGCGCCGGGACCGAAAGAACGGTCACGGTGCCGACGCCAAACAACACGGCGTTGACCATGAGATAGATGACGGCGGCAATCGCCAGACGGGTGGACATGATGGTCTCCTTCACATTTTGTGACGGAAGAACGCATTGATTGTCCGCAAGGTTCCGGTGCGAAGGCCGATGGCTGAAATGACAAAGGCCGGAGGCGTTGCCGCCCCCGGCCTTTTGGCTGGCAAGCGAACGGTGGATCAGGCCGCGCTTTCCAGAACCATGGTACCCGCCCCGGTGTTGGAAATGGGGATGTGGTAGTTCTCGGTGATCTTGGTAACTTTTTCGCCGAGCGCTCCGCGCATCATCATCCACATGAGGAATTCGGTGCCCTGCGCGCCGGCCTTTGCCACCAGCTCGTGGCGCGAGATTTTTGTCAGTGCCATCGGATCGGAGACGATCTTTTCCATGCACATCTCGTCAAATTCGCGGTTGATGAAGCCCGCGCGTTCACCGTCCAGCTGGTGCGACAGGCCGCCAGTACCAAGGATGACGACCTTGACGTCTTCCTCCCAGGAGCGGATCGCGTCGCCCATGGCGCGCCCGAAATCATAGGCGCGCTTCAGCGTCGGGATCGGGTGCTGCACCGTGTTGGCCGAAACCGGGATGACGCGCGGCATGGTGGGGCCGCGATCCGGCCAGAACAGCTGCATCGGCACGGTGAAGCCGTGGTCGACCGGCAATTCCTGGCAGGAGGTGACGTCGAATTCGCTCGCCACCATGTGCTCGATGATATGCCAGCTCATCGCCGGATGGCCCGGATAGGGATCCATCACCGGAAGGCCCCAGCCTTCATCGGCATTCTGGTATTCATGCGCGGCACCGATGGCGAAGGTCGGCATCTGGTTCAGGAAGAAGGCCAGGCCATGATCGTTGTAGATGACGACCGCGACATCGGGCTTGTGATCGGCCAGCCACTGGTGGACCGGTGGATAGCCGTCAAAGAAGGGCTTCCAGTAGGGGTCGGAGTAGAGTTTCCTGGCAATCGCGTTGCCGACAGCGGGAATGTGGGATGTGGTCAGTCCGCCAATGATCTTCGCCATGTCATGTCCTCCCGGCTGCGAGCAGCTTTGCCTTGAACTCTTCGGTGGTCATGCCGGTCTGCTGGGCGCCGACATCCTGCACCGACAGGCCGAAAATGCCTGCGAGCTTGGCGAGGTAGTAAATGTTGCCGCCGGCCTCGATCATCTTCAGCACGTTCAGCGAGCGAACGGCCTCCTTCTGGTGATCTGTGAGCTTGAGCCTGGTCATGTAGGCTTCCGGATCGGCCTTGAAGGCCTCGCGGTTGGCCGCTTCGTTGAACGAGTAGCACATCTTGTTCAGCTGGTAGCCCTTCATGGCCTGACGGCCATCAAAGAGCGTCGTCCCCGGAATGGAGACGTGGTGGTCGAATGGTGTGTGTTCCATTTCGCCTTCCTTTCGTGGTTGCTCCATTTCCCTCAACGGACCGGATTGCGTTGACCCGGTCTCAATCTTTCCAGTAGAGGCGCATCGGATTGTCGACCAGCAGCGCCTGCTGCAGTTCTTTCGTGACGGCGATCTTCGGGATGAAGTCGGTCAGCTTGCCGTCATCCGGCATGTGCGATTTCATGTTGGGGTGCGGCCAGTCGGTGCCCCAGAGCACGCGGTCGGGATAGGTCTCGACCAGCTTTCTGGCAAAGGGCACCACGTCGTCATAGCCATGCGGACCGGTGACCGAGAGGCGCTCGGGGCAGGAAACCTTGGACCAGACGCGATTGTTGTCGGCCATCAGCCGGACAAACATGTCAAAGCCGGGGCTGTCGACGCCAGCCGCAATATCCGGGCGGCCCATGTGGTCAACGACGATGGTTGTCGGCAGCTCGTTCAGGAAGGGGATCAGGCCTTCCAGATCCGGTGCCTCGAAATAGACGACGATGGACCAGCCCAGCTGATGCACCTTGTCGGCAATCGTCAGGAAGACCTCCTTCGGCGTGGCATCGACCAGGCGCTTGACGAAATTGAAGCGCACGCCGCGCACCCCGGCCTCGTGCATCTCGCGCAATTCGTCCAGTGTGATGTCCTTGCCGACGGAGGCAACGCCGCGGGCGCGCTCACCGGCAGCGCGGCAGGCATCCACCAGCGCACGGTTGTCCTTGCCGTGGCAGGTGGCCTGCACGATGACATTGCGCGAGAAGCCGAGATAATCGCGCAGTGCAAACAGCTTTTCCTTGCCGGCGTCGCAGGGCGTGTATTTGCGCTCGGGCGCGTAGGGGAACACGTCGCCCGGGCCAAAGACATGGCAATGGGCATCCACTGCCCCTGCCGGTGGCACGAAGACCGGCCTGGACGGGTTCGGATGGAAGGGCAGCCAATCGGCATCCATGGTAAAGGCAGTCATGGTTTTGGTCTTTCCTTATCCGGCAAACAAAATGCCGTCAAACAGCTTGCGGGCAGTGCGCAGGATTCCGGCACTCTCCATCGAGCCATCCGGGTTCATGTCGGTTATCACGGTCATTTCGCCGGTCGGATGCTCGACAGCGAGCGACTTGCGCGGGCCATCAGGGATCACGGCCATTTCGGCGGCGGGCGAACCGGGCAGCAGGCAGGCAGTGGCCACTGACACTGCGCCCAGCACGCCGATGGCATCATGGCAGCGGTGCGGAATGAAGGTGCGCGTCGAGATGGCGCCGCCATTGCTGGCAGGGCTCACCATGGTCATCTTCGGCACCGATTGCCGGGTCACGTCGCCCAGATTCATCAGCGGTCCGCAGGCAAGGCGGATGGCTTCCAGCTTTGCCCGAAGAGATGTGTTGGCTTCAAGTTCGGCGCAGCTTTCGGCCCCGGTGATGCCCATGTCGGACGCGCGCACAACGACACAGGGCATGCCGTTGTCGATCATGGTGACGGCGATGCCTTCGATCACATCGACCGCGTTGCCGGTGGGCAGCAGCGCGCCACAGGAGGAGCCCGCCGTATCCTTGAACACCAGCGGAATGGCCGCCGACGTGCCCGGCACGCCGTCAATGCGCGCATCACCCTTGTAGGTTACTTGGCCGCCGGGTGTCGCAATGCTTGCCACCGCCGTCTGGCCGGTGTTTTCCATGTAGATGGCAACGCGGGTTTCGCCGTCTTCTGCCTTCACCAGCCCGCGCTCAATGGCGAAGGGTCCGACACCGGCCAGCATGTTGCCGCAGTTCTGCGCATCGGTGACGATGGCCTGGTCCACGAAGACCTGCAGGAAGAGATAGTCGACATCGACACCGTCGCGCTCTGATTTCTTCACCACGGCAACCTTGGAGGTGAGCGGGTGGGCGCCACCCATGCCGTCGATCTGGCGGTCATCCGGCGAGCCATAGGCCGCCAGCAGGAAGGCATCGCGCGCGGCGGTGTCGGCCGGCAGGTCGGAGGCGAGGAAAAACCCGCCCTTCGACGTGCCGCCACGCATCCACATGCAGGGGATGCCATCAGACATATTTCAGGCCCTTTTCGGCCAGCTTGCCGCGCATGTCGTAGATGTCGAGGCCGAGTTCGCCGGCAGCAAGGCGCTTGCGCTTGCTCTCCTCGGCATCCATGCGCTTCCTCGCCTTGGCCAGCACATCCGCGGCTTCCTCGCGGCGAACCACGCAAACGCCGTCATCATCGGCGACGATGACATCACCGGGGCGGATATATTCACCGGCGCAGACGATCGGCACGTTGACCGAACCCAGCGTTTCCTTGACCGTTCCCTGCGCGAAGACCGCCTTGGACCAGACCGGGAACTTCATCTGCGTCAGGTCGCGCGTGTCGCGCACACCGGCATCGATGATGAGGCCGACGCCACCGCGCGCCTGCATGGAGGTTGCCAGCAGGTCGCCGAAATAGCCGTCCTCGCAGGGCGAGGTGGGGGCCAGAACGAGGATGTCACCGGCCTTCACCTGCTCGATGGCCACATGGACCATCCAGTTGTCGCCGGGAGGCGCCGAGATGGTGACAGCCGAGGCTGCAATCTGCGCACCGGAATAGATCGGCCGCATGTGGGAAGCCAAAAGGCCTTTGCGGCCCTGCGCCTCGTGAACGGTGGCGACACCGGCTTCGGCAAGACCCTTGATCACGTCGGGGTCGGCGCGCTCGATGTTCTGGACAACGATGCCGGACTGGGTGGTGGAGCCGCTCATCAGAGTTCATCCACGGTGCGCGGGAAGATCGACTGGAAGCCCTCGGCATATTTTGCCGCACGGCCGCCCGACTGTCCGCCGGAATTGCGGGTGAAATGGTTGGCGCGGTTCTGGGCGACGCGGGTGTAGAACTCCCAGAGATGCTCCTGGCCTTCCATGCATTCGATGGCGGCGCGCTTCTTGTCCCAGACTTCCGTGATGTCGAGGAAAGTGTCCGGCTTCCAGCCCATCTGCTCTGTCTGGTGCGGTTCGAAGAGATAAAGCTGCGGGGCGCCAAGCACCTTTTCGCCGGGGTTGTGACCCCATGCCTGGGCGATCATGCGGCACTCCAGCACGTCGCGCGTGGTGTTCATGTGGTCGGTGTTGTAGGGGTCCCACAGAGAATGGCTCATCATGAAACGCGGCTGCACCTTGCGGATCACATCGACGAGGCGGAACTTGGCGTCCTTGTCCATCTCCAGCGGATAGTCGCCGAGATCAAAGAACTGGATGTCATGGACATCAAGCGCCACGGCAGCCTTTTCGGCTTCCTTCCTGCGGGCGGATTTGACCTGCTCCAGCGTGGTGCCGGCGTTCTTCCAGATCTTGCCGGACTCGCCGCGCTCGCCAAAGGAGAGGCAGACGACGGTGACGTCATAGCCGAGCTTCTGGTGAAGGGCGATGGAGCCACCGGCGCGCCAGACGAAATCGGCGGCGTGGGCGCTGATGACGAGTGCGGTCTTCTTGTCTGACATGAGTTTCACTCCCTCTGGTCTCTCGATGCGTGCCGCAGCTTGAAAGCGGCTTGTTTGGCACTGTGCGCCAGCGGCCCGGTGTTTGCCATTCCAAAGAGAACGCGTAGTATAAGGTTTGGCTATAGAACCCCGGAGAGCCGCCGCGACAATGCTGCAGGACATTCCCAATATCCGCCATTTGCGCGTGTTCCAGGCGGTGGCCGACTGCCGATCCGTCAGCACGGCAGCGGGCCGCGTGCACCTGTCGCAGCCGGCAGTGACGCAGGCCATCGCCAAGCTGGAGACCGAGCTTGGAACGCCGCTGTTCGAGCGGCGGCCGGACGGCATGTTCACCACCCCTATCGGTGACAAGTTCAAGGTGCGGACGGAGCGT
>JBGSQC010000219.1:0-4191 GCA_041738295.1 Zhengella sp.
TTCTACAACGTGGTGTTCACGCTGGCCGACATCGTCAAGGTTCGCTCCTTCCCCATGCCGCTGCCGGTCATTGCCAGCTCAGCGGAAGAACGTGCCATGCTGCACGGTCAGAAGATGATCCGCCCGACGCTTGACCTGTCAGCTGCCGCCGATGTGACATTTGTCGGCATCGGCGAAATCGATGGCGATGCACCGCTTTTTGCCGACGGCTTCATTTCGAGAGCCGATCTCGACGCGCTTCACAAGGCAGGCGCGGTGGGCGAAATCGTCGGCTGGGCCTTTGATGCGCAAGGCCGGCTGGTCGATGGCATCACGAACGACCGGGTGGCCTCGGCAGCGATTCCGCCGCGCGAAACAAGCCTGGTGATTGCTGCCGCCAAGGGCCCGCGCAAGCTTGCCGCCATGCGTGCTGCCATTTCAGGCGGTTTGGTCAACGGTCTGGTGACGGACGAAGCAACGGCCGAAAGCCTGCTTAACCAATTGAAATAAAATGGAATATTTCAGGCGCATCGGCTGTTCGCTGCGCTGCAGCGACGATTGTGCCTTGACTCCCATGCTCATCTGATGAGTAATTGCCCATGAGCTTGGCATATGCTCAATATTCAATCCCGGGAGGATTTCATGAAACTCAAAGCCATGCTGCTTGCAGCTAGCTCCGTTCTGGCACTGGGGCTTTCTGCCCAGGCCGAGACCATCACCGTTGCCACCGTCAACAATGGCGACATGATCCGCATGCAGGGCCTGATGGACGACTTCAAGGCCAAGAACCCCGGCATCGAGGTCGAGTGGGTGACGCTGGAAGAAAACGAACTTCGCCAGCGCGTGACCACTGATATCGCCACCAAGGGCGGCCAGTTCGACGTGCTGACCATCGGCACCTATGAAGTGCCGATCTGGGGCAAGAAGGGCTGGCTCGTCGGCCTCAACGATCTGCCCGCCAGCTATGATGTCGACGATCTTCTGCCTGCCATCCGTGGCGGCCTGACGGTCGACGGCAACCTCTATGCCGCGCCGTTCTATGGCGAAAGCTCCATGGTCATGTACCGCAAGGACCTGATGGATGCTGCCGGCATGAAGATGCCCGAGGCTCCGACCTGGGACGACATCAAGGCTGCTGCCGAGAAGATGACCGACAAGTCCAAGGAAATGTACGGCATCTGCCTGCGCGGCAAGGCCGGCTGGGGCGAGAACATGGACTTCCTCACCGCCATGTCCAACTCGTTTGGCTCCAAGTGGTTCGACATGGACTGGAAGCCCCAGTTCGACCAGGAACCGTGGAAGCAGACGCTGACCTTCTATCTCGACCTGATGAACAACTACGGTCCTCCCGGCGCCTCCAACAACGGCTTCAACGAGAACCTGGCACTGTTCCAGCAGGGCAAGTGCGGCATGTGGATCGACGCGACCGTCGCCGCATCCTTCGTGACAGGCAAGGAATCGACAGTTGCTGACAAGGTCGGCTTTGCGCTAGCTCCCGACAAGGGCCTCGGCAAGCGTGGCAACTGGCTCTGGGCCTGGTCGCTGGCCATCCCGGCAGGCACCCAGAAGGCAGACGCTGCCAAGGCCTTCATCAACTGGGCGACCAGCAAGGACTACCTTGCCCTCGTCGCCTCGAAGGAAGGCTGGGCCAATGTTCCCCCCGGCACGCGCACCTCGCTCTATGCGAACCCGGAATACGCCAAGGTTCCCTTCGCCAAGATGACGCTGGACTCCATCAACACCGCTGACCCGAACAACCCGACCGTGGACAAGGTTCCCTATGTTGGCGTGCAGTTCGCGGCCATTCCGGAGTTCCAGGGTGTTGCAACCGCTGTTGGCCAGCAGTTCTCTGCAGCCCTTGCCGGAAGCTCCACAGCCGAGGCCGCCCTTGCTGCCGCCCAGCAGATCGCCGAGCGCGAAATGAAGAAGGCCGGATACATCAAGTAACGGTCCTCCCGCGGCCTGCCCGGTTTCCGCGAGCTTCCGGGCAGGCTGCACCCTCTTTCCCGTCCCGTTTTCCGCCCTTTGGCAGTATCCTGCCGGTCCTTAGAACCGCGGAGGCTTGAACATGGCTACCTTGCACACACGATCCTTGGCCAAGGCCATGATGACGCCGGCCGTTGCGGTCCTGTTGGTCTGGATGGTTGTCCCGCTGGTGATGACGATCTGGTTCTCGTTCCAGCAGTACAATCTGCTCTATCCGGAGCGGACCGGTTTTGCCGGCTTCACCAATTTCGAGTATTTCGTCACCGATTTCCGCTTCTGGGCCGCCATCTCCAACACTCTTGTCTTGGTGCTCGGCGTGCTGGCGATCACCTCGGTCGGAGGCATCCTTCTGGCGCTCCTGCTGGACCAGCCGTTTCGCGGGCAGGGCATTGTTCGCCTTCTGGTGCTCGCACCATTCTTCGTCATGCCGACGGTTTCCGCGCTCGTCTGGAAGAACATGTTCATGAATCCGGTCAACGGGCTCTTCGGCCATTTGGCCAAGGCCTTCGGCTACCAGGGCTATGATTTCCTCGGCCAGTCTCCGCTCTTCTCCATCATCATCATGGTGGCCTGGCAATGGCTGCCCTTCGCCACGCTGATCCTGCTGACCGCGCTGCAATCGCTGGACCGAGAGCAGATCGAGGCCTCCGAAATGGACGGCGCGTCGGCGCTTGAACGCTTCCGCTACATCATCCTGCCGCACATGACGCGTGCGCTGACCGTCGTCATCCTGATCCAGACGATCTTCCTGCTGTCGATCTATGCGGAAATCCTCGTGACGACCAATGGCGGCCCCGGCACGGCTTCGCTGAACCTGCCTTTCCTCGTCTACCTCAATTCCATCGTCGACAATGATGTCGGCATCGGTGCCGCCGGCGGCGTCATCGCCATCATCCTGGCCAACATCGTCGCATTCTTCCTGATGCGCGCGATCGGCAAGAACCTGGAGGCGTGATCCATGGCCCGCTCCGTCAGCACCACCCGCTCCGCCATCACCGGCCTTGCCGCATGGACAATCGGCATCCTGATCTTCTTCCCTATCCTGTGGATCATCATCCTCTCGTTCAAGAGCGAGGGCGATGCCATCGGCACGCCCTGGCACATCCTGACTTCGCACTGGACGACGGAAGCCTATGCCACCGTCAGGAGCGCTCGGACTACTTCAAGCACTTCATGAACTCGGTCATCATTTCGGTCGGATCCACGCTTCTGGGCCTGCTGATCGCCATCCCCGCCGCATGGGCCATGGCCTTTGCGCCCGGCAAGCGCACCAAGGATGTGCTGATGTGGATGCTGTCGACCAAGATGATGCCGGCAGCCGGCGTGCTGGTGCCGATCTACCTGATCTTCCGCGACTTCGGCCTGCTTGACACCCGCACCGGCCTGGTCGCCGTGCTGATGCTGATCAACCTGCCGATCATCGTCTGGATGCTCTACACCTACTTCAAGGAAATCCCCGGCGAGATCCTCGAGGCCGCCCGCATGGATGGTGCTGGCTTGAAGGAGGAAGTGATCCACATCCTCACGCCGATGGCCGTGCCCGGCATCGCCTCGACGCTGCTGCTCAACATCATTCTCGCCTGGAACGAGGCCTTCTGGACGTTGCGCCTGACAGCAGCCAAGGCCGCGCCGCTCACCGCCTTCATCGCCTCCTATTCCTCGCCGGAAGGCCTGTTCTACGCCAAGCTCTCTGCCGCCTCGACCATGGCGATCGCGCCCATCCTGATCATGGGCTGGTTCAGCCAGAAGCAGCTGGTACGCGGTCTCACCTTCGGCGCCGTCAAATAAGGACCTGACACCATGGGTAACATCACACTGCAAAAAGTCGGGAAGTCCTTCGGCACCATCGAGGTGATCCCGGCCATTGATCTCGAGATCACCGATGGAGAGTTCGTCGTCTTTGTCGGCCCGTCCGGCTGCGGCAAGTCCACGCTTCTGCGCCTCATTGCCGGGCTGGAGGATGTCTCTTCCGGCTCCATCCTGATCGATGGCAAGGATGTCACCCATGCAGCGCCTGCCCAGCGTGGCCTTGCCATGGTGTTCCAGTCCTATGCGCTCTATCCGCACATGACCGTGCGCCAGAACATCGCCTTCCCGCTGAAGATGGCCAAGGTTGCACCGGCCACCATCACCGAAAAGGTCAATGATGCGGCGCGCGTGCTGAACCTCACGGATTATCTCGACCGTCGCCCCGGCCAGCTGTCCGGCGGCCAGCGCCAGCGTGTC
>JBGSQC010000224.1:0-2277 GCA_041738295.1 Zhengella sp.
GGCAATGGCGAGCCCGGCAGAGCCGGCGCGCGCGGTGACCGGCATGATGCCGGATGCCTTGGGGGCAGGGGTGGCCGCACCCTTCGGCGTGTCGGTGCCGGTGACCACCTTCAGCGAGGCGCCGCGCGTCAGGCCCTTGGAGAAGGGCTGTGCCTTGCCTTCCGAAATGCCCTTGCCGAGCGCGGTGTTGCCGAAATCGGAGGTATCGACATGGGCAAGGTCGTGGCGGTCGAGATAGGAGACGGCCAGTTCGCGGAACACATAGTCGAGGATCGAGGTGGCGTTCTTGATGGCATCATTGCCGATGACCATGCCTGCCGGCTCGAACTTGGTGAAGGTGAAGGCCTCGACGAACTCGTCCAGCGGCACGCCATATTGCAGGCCGAGCGAAATGGCGATGGCGAAATTGTTCATCATGGCGCGGAAGGCAGCACCTTCCTTGTGCATGTCGATGAAGATCTCGCCGATGCGGCCATCATCAAATTCGCCGGTTCTGAGATAGACCTTGTGGCCGCCGACGACCGCCTTCTGGGTGTAGCCCTTGCGGCGATTCGGCAGCTTTTCGCGCTCGCGCGACACCCGCTCGATGATGCGCTCGACGATCTTTTCCGACACGGTGGCGGCTGCGGCGGCCTTGGGGGCCTCGATCAGCGCTTCCACCGCATCATCCTCATCCTCGTCATCGGCGATGAGCGAGGCATTGAGCGGCTGCGACAGCTTTGAGCCATCGCGGTAAAGCGCATTGGCCTTGAGTGCCAGCTTCCACGACAGCATGTAGGCGGACTTGCAATCCTCCACCGTGGCATCATTGGCCATGTTGATGGTCTTGGAAATGGCGCCCGAGATGAAGGGCTGGGCAGCCGCCATCATCAGGATGTGGCTTTCCACCGACAGATAGCGCTTGCCGATCTTGCCGCAGGGATTGGCGCAATCGAAGACGGGCAGGTGCTCGGCCTTCAGGTGCGGCGCGCCTTCCAGCGTCATGGCGCCGCAAATGTGGATGTTGGCGGCCTCGATCTCCTTGCGCGAGAAGCCGAGTGCGGGAAGCATCTCGAAGCTCATGTCGTTCAGCTGCTCGTCGGTGAAGCCGAGCTGCTGCTTGCAGAAGTCTTCGCCGAGCGACCACTTGTTGAAGGCGAACTTGATGTCGAAGGCGCTCTTCAGCGCGGTGTTGAGCGTCTCCAGCTTCTCATCGGTGAAGCCCTTGGCCTTCAGCGAGCCGGGGTTGATGGAGGGGGCCTGGTTCATGGTGCCATGGCCGACCGCATAGGCCTCGATCTCGCCGATCTGGGCTTCGGAGTAGCCGAGCGTGCGCAAGGCTTCCGGCACGGCGCCGTTGATGATCTTGAAATAGCCGCCGCCGGCGAGCTTCTTGAACTTCACCAGCGCGAAGTCGGGCTCGATACCGGTGGTGTCGCAATCCATCACGAGGCCGATGGTGCCGGTCGGCGCAATGACGGTCGCCTGCGCATTGCGGTAGCCGTTCTTTTCACCCAGCTCCAGCGCCAGATCCCAGGCGCGGGTGGCCCGTGCAATCAGCGCGGCATCGGGGCAGGAGGCATGGTCGAGCGGCAGCGGGTTGACCGACAGGCCCTCATAGCCGGTGGTCTCGCCATGGGCGGCGCGGCGGTGATTGCGCATCACGCGCAGCATGTGCTCGCGGTTGCGTTTGTAATCGGGGAAGGCGCCCAGCTCGCCGGCCATTTCAGCCGATGTCGCATAGGAGACGCCGGTCATGATGGCGGTGAGAGCGCCGCAGAGCGCGCGGCCCTCGGCGGAATCATAGGGAATGCCGGTGGTCATCAGCAGGCCGCCAATGTTGGCAAAGCCCAAGCCCAGCGTGCGGTACTCGTAGGAGAGCTTGGCGATCTCCTTGGACGGGAACTGCGCCATCATGACGGAGACTTCCAGCACCACGGTCCACAGGCGCACCGCATGCTCATAGGCAGCCACATCGATGCGCGCGGTGGCGGCATCCTTGAACTGCAGCAGGTTGAGCGAGGCGAGGTTGCAGGCCGTGTCGTCGAGGAACATGTATTCCGAGCACGGGTTGGAGGCGCGGATGTCGCCAGCCGCCTTGCAGGTGTGCCAGTCGTTCATGGTGGTGTTGAAGTGCAGGCCCGGATCAGCCGAGGCCCAGGCGGCATGGCCGATCTTTTCCCACAATTCGCGGGCGTCCACCGTCTTGTGCACCTTGCCGTCAATGCGGTTGGTCAGGTTCCACGAGCCGCCGGTTTCCACCGCGCGCAGGAAGTCGTCCTTCAGCGAGACCGAATT
>JBGSQC010000030.1:0-1605 GCA_041738295.1 Zhengella sp.
CCACGCAAAGCCGCGCGTGCTGCGGCTGATGCACGGAGAACGGCTGTTCATGGCCACCGACGGGCTTGCCCCGATGAGCACGGCTGAGCTCGACGGAATGGGCAAGACGGTCGAGGCTGTTCTCGTCGCTTCTTCCGCCAAGACGGCCTGCGAGGCTGCCGACAGCATTGAGGCCGCCGTGCATGAGGCGCAGGGCACAAGACCAGCCGATGACTGGACCTTCGTTCTGGTCGAGGCGGTCTGACAGAAGTTTGCCGTTTTGATGCTAAGTAAAAGGCGGGCCTCGCGGTCCGCCTTTTTCATTTCAGGAAGGTTTGAAGGGTCAGGCGGCGAGGCCAGCCTCGGCATAGGCGCGGTCAAGCACCGGCATCACGATCCCGGGGCTGAAGCCGTTGCGGATGGTGCGGATGGCGGCCTCCCCCATGGCGAGGCGTCCTTCCGGGGTCATGGCGGTCAGCCGGTCAATGCAGGAGGCTGCCTCCGCCATGTTCCCGGTCTCGTAGAGAAAGCCGTTCACATTGTCGCGGATCAGATCGGGCAGGGCACCGGTAACCGGGGCAATGACCGGGACGCCGCGCGCCATGGCTTCGAGCGCCGCCATCGGCAGGCCTTCGCGGCGGCTGGTCAGCACCAGCGCGCTGGCCTTGTCGAGGAAGGCTCCGATGGAGGGTTGGAAGCCATCCATGATGACGGGCGACGGCGTGGCCTTTTCAAGGTCAGCGCGCATCGGGCCATCGCCGATCATGTGCCATTCACCGGCATCGGGTCGAAGTCTGGCGAGGTCCTGGAAGAGGTCCGGTCCCTTTTCCGGCGACAGGCGTCCGGCAAACAGGAAACTGTCGGTCGATGGCAGCAGGCGCGGGGCCTCCGCCGGGGTGATGAAGTTGCGGATCAGCGTCACCGGCTGCGGCAGCGCGGCGGCGATGTCACGCGACACGGCGAGGCGCAGGCCGAGGCCTGAAGTTGCTTCATCCAGTCGCTGGTAAAGCCCGACCATGCCGCTCGCGCGTTCGCCGGCATGGAAGGTGGAAACCACCGGAACACAAGCCAGGCGCGCGGCAATTCGCCCGAAAATCCCGGCCTTGTAGCCGTGGGTGTGAAGCAGCGCCGGCTTTACCTTGGCAAGCAGGCGCTGAAGCCCGGCAAGGCCGCCGGCGATCATTACCGGCAAGCCGCTTGCAGCAAATCGCGCCTGCGCCGGGCTGTCCGGATAGGCAGTGTGCAGCAGGATGCGCGCATCTTTGCCGGCTTCGCGCTGGGCGCGCACGATCGCCTCCACATGGGTTTCAATGCCGCCGACAAGCCGGGCGTCGAGATAATGCAGGATCATGATGTGTCTCACTGGTGCATGTTGAGCGCTGTCCAGCCGTTCACTTTCTTGGTGACATAGCGGACAAGGCCGGGGGCGAAGCGGGCAAAGCGGCCGGCCTCACGGATCATTTCCTGGGCAAGCGTCGGGTTGAACCGGTCATTGAGGACAAGCGCGGAAACGACCGCACCGGATTCGGTCAGCCATTTCAGCACTTCTTCGAGGCCCGCGCGCGGGGCGGCACCGGGCAGCGTGACCAGGATCACCGCGTCGGCGGCGGAGGCGGTGAGCGGCGT
>JBGSQC010000038.1:0-19421 GCA_041738295.1 Zhengella sp.
GCCCGCGCGCTCATCCACAAGCCTTCGGTGCTGCTGCTGGACGAGCCGACCGCCGGGCTCGACATGGCCATGCGCCGGTCGATCACCTCCCATGTTCATGGGTTGGCGGCAGCGGGAACGCTGAGCGTGCTGTGGACTACCCATCTGGCCGATGAGATCGAGGATGGCGACGACGTGGCAATCCTCCACAAGGGAAAGCTGGTGGCCCATGGCAAGGCGGGGGAAATCGCCTCGAAGGAACCCCTCGCGGCTGCTTTCCGGCGACTCACTGCGGCTGAAGGAGACGAAGCCGCATGACGGGCGCCCTGTTCTGCATGCTGGCGATCATGCGCCGCGAGGCCCTGCGCTTTGTCACCCAGCGCGGCCGCTTTCTGGCAGCCCTCGTTCGCCCGCTGGTCTGGCTCGTGGTCTTTGCAGCCGGGTTCCGCGCCGCACTCGGGCTGTCGATCATCCCGCCCTACCAGACCTACATCACCTATGAGGTCTACATCGTGCCGGGGCTTGTCGGCATGATCCAGCTCTTCAATGGCATGCAATCCTCGCTAAGCCTGGTGCATGACCGCGAGACCGGTGCCATGCGCCTGCTGCTCACGTCGCCTTTTCCCCGCTGGTGGCTGCTCTTCTCCAAGCTGCTGGCAGGCACCGTGGTCTCGATCATTCAAGCCTATGCCTTTCTGGCCATTGCCCATCTGTTCGGCATCCGCATGAGCCTTGGCGGCCTTTTGGCGGTGCTGCCGGTCCTGCTCTTGACCGGCCTCATGCTCGGCGCGCTCGGTCTCGCCTTGTCCTCCACAATCACCCAGCTGGAAAATTTCGCCGGCGTGATGAACTTCGTCATCTTTCCCACCTTCTTCCTGTCATCGGCACTTTATCCGCTTTGGAAAATGGCGGAATCTTCCACGCTGCTGCGCGATATCTGCGCGGCAAATCCCTTCACCCATGCCGTGGAGGCGATCCGCTTCGCGCTCTACGGACAGGCCAACTGGACAGCACTCGGCTGGACGGCGCTGGCCCTCGCTGTCTTTTTCGCCATCAGCCTGTGGGGCTATGATCCGGCCAAGGGCATGATGGTACGAAAAGGCAGGTAGATTTCCGCTGGCAAGCCGCTAGTTTTAACGCCATGTTCCGCCCGGAGGAAGCCATGACGAACCGCTTTGCCCTGCTTCTAACAGTCATCGGCTGCAGCCTTTCGCCAGCACTGGCGAATGACGAGGCTGAAGGCACACTCAATCCCGACGAGATGAGCCTGTCGCGCAATGTTCAGAAGGCGCTCGAAGGGGATGTCAATTTCGTCACCTGCGCATCAGGCTACCTGATGACCAAAAAGGGCGACCACGCCAGCGCCCGCATCGTGTTCGAGGAATGCGCCCGCAAGGGCTACACCCGCGCCATGACCTGGATGTCCTATCTCGACGACAATGGATTCGGCGCCAAGGAAAACGCCGAGCGCGCTGCCGAATGGGACCTGAAGGCGGCCGAGATGGGCGATCCGGTCGCCCAGTTCAACTACGGGCTCGACCTGCTCCGCGGTCGCGGCGTGCAGGCCAATTCCAAGCTGGCCCGCGATTATGTGGACCGCGCCGCGGGTGCCGGTTTGAAGGACGCCATTGCCTTGCAGCAGTCTGGCTATGACTACCGCTCAGTCACGCCGGATGCCGACGAGTGGAAATACGCCAAGCCTGCCTTCTAGGGCAGCCCGGTCTGGGAACACTACGGGCCTCTCTCTGTCACTCCGCAAGGATGGCCGGCTCACCCTTCAACCGGACGATCCGGCCGGACAGCGCGCGGGCTTCCGCTTCCGAATGGGTGACGAGGACTGAGGTGACGTTGCCGGCCCGGATGAGGTCGACTGTCAGTGCGATCATTTGTTCGGCGGTCGCATCATCCAGCGAGGCAAACGGCTCGTCCAGCACCAGCAGGTCGGGATTTGCGGCAAATGCCCGGGCCAGAGACAGTCGGCGTTGCTGGCCGAGCGAAAAACGCACCGGAAATTCATCATCGCGCCCGGAAAGCCCGACTTTTCCCAGCCATGCGCCCGCTTCCGCCGTGCTCGCCCCGGTGACAATGGTGATGTTCTGTGACGCCGTTCGCCACGGCAGCAACACCGGTTCCTGGAACACCATGGCAATGCGCTCCGGGCGGATGATTGTGCCGTCCACGGCATCGTCCAGCCCCGCCATCAGGCGAAGCAGCGTGGTCTTGCCAATGCCTGACGGGCCGAGCACAGCCAGCATTTCACCACGCTGAACGTCGAGCGCAATCGGCCCCAGAACATGGCGCGTGCCAAACCGCTTGCCATTAAGGCGAACCGACAGGGCACCAGCTGGCGGCAACGACGCGCTCATCCGGTTCTCCAGCGCGAGGCGCTGCGCTCAAGAGGACGAAGCGCGAAGGCTTCCACGGCCAGCATCACACCGATGAAGGCAAAGGCATAGGCCAGCACCATGGCCACGTCGAAAAGCTGGAAATGCAAATGGATCTGGAAGCCGACGCCGTTTGACCGGCCGAGAAACTCCACCACCAGCACGATCTTCCAGATGAGCGCGATGCCGGTGCGCGAGGCGCTGGCAACATGCGGCGCAAGTTGCGGCATCACGACATGGCGCATCCGGTCCCACGGCGACAGGCGATAGATGCGCGCCATGTCATCGAGCTTCGGGTCAAGCGCCCTCACCCCTTCGCGGATCATCACCGTCACCATGGGGATCTTGTTAAGCGCCACCGCAGTGATGGCCGCGACTTCTGTCAGGCCGATCCAGATGTAGCAGAGCACGATGGTGACCAGCGCCGGCAGGTTCAGCAGCACAACCAGCCAGCCGTCCATCCAGAGGTCCAGCTTGCGGCTTCGCCCCATGGCATAGCCGAGCGCCATGCCGGCTGCGAGCGCCAGCACGAAGGCTGCGATTACCCGCAAAAGCGTGGCCGCGAGATGAAAGGCCAGATCACCGCTGGCTGCTTCGCTGGCAATCAGTTTCGCCACCGCGAGCGGCGAAGGAAACGTGCCCGGATTGCCTGCCAGCCATGAACCGGCAACCCACAGGGCCAGGAACAGTCCGAGTGAAATCAGTCGCTGGATCACCCGGACCGGCCCTTCAGTTCGAAAGGTCTGCGAACACGCCGTCCGGCAGGCTGGTCATCTGACCGACGAGATCCTTGCCGCCAAGGCGCGCCATCAGTGCCAGCACCTTAGAAGCTGATTCCGCATTGACCGATCCGGGCGCCGGAACACCGGCCAGGAAGCCCGCCTTCAGCGCCGCGAAATCCTCATCCGTCTTGGCATTCATCATTGGGCGCAACCGATCCCAGGCCGCAGGATCGGACGCGAGCTTTTCCTTGGCAGCGCGCGAGGCAGCCGCTAGCCCGGCAACTGCCGTCGGGTTTGTCTTCAGCAGGTCGCCTGCCACCACATATCCAAGCAAAGGCATGTCGGGATCAAGCCCGAGCTTGACCGATGCATCAGCCACCGAAATGACCTCGCGCATGCCGCGTGTCTTCATTTTGGCGGCAAAGTGCCAGAAATTGATGGCCGCATCGGTCTCGCCGTTCAAGGCGCTTTCAAAGATCAGTGGCGGAGCACCGAACACCTGCTCGCTTTCGCCTGCCAGATCCAGCCCCAGTTCCTGCTCGGCGTATGCGCGCAGCACCACCCAACTCTTGTCCACCGGGCCGCCGGCAATGCCGATCTTCTTGCCCTTGAGGTCAGCCAGCGACTGGACCGGGCTGTCCTGGCGGACCATCAGATTGCCGACCGCCTTGGAATAGGGAACGAAAACAAAGTCGCGGCCCTCGGACCGCTGGCGGGCAACCCAGATCCAGTCCGACACGATGATGTCGGCAACTCCGCCCTGCAGCGCGATCTGTGTGGCCGGATTGCCGGCAAGCTCGGTGACTTCCAGCGTAAATCCGTTCGCCTTGTCCAGACCGTAGTGACGGATCGTGTCGAGTTCCCAGTTGACGGTTCCGGTCTTCAGGACCGATGCACGAATAATGGTGTCCGCGGCAAAGCCTTGAACAGCCGACAGAAAAAGCGTCAGGCAAAGGGCAGCCGTCCGGCAAAGTGCAGCGCGCATCGTTTCCTCCCAAAAATGATTGCAGGCCGGACTGTGGCCCCAACCGCAGTTCCGATCAATCGCTGCCGGCCCGCACATCGGCCCCGCTCATGTGTACATTAGTACAGGTCGCAGGGTCCGCCAGTGTGCTGCGGTTTTTTCATCTACGAGCCATCCATCTGAATTTTCGTCGTTTTTCATGACAGCTCCTGTCCCGCGAGTTTCTCCGGTGTACTTTAGTACAGAGGCTGCAGGTGTAGGGAGTGGTGCCCCTTTGCAGTAGTCTTCTCATGTCACCGGCGTGGGAGCGCCGGACAAGGCTTTTTTGGCTGATGTGGAGGAGATGACATGAAGAAAACCATTCTGGCCGCTTTTGCGGTAGCGCTGTCCATGGGCACCGCCCTGGCTGCGGGCGTAACCGAGGCTGACCTCGCCAATGATACCGATAGCGTGGGTGATGTGCTGACCAACGGGATGGGTCGCCATCTCCAGCGCTATTCGCCGCTCAAGACGCTCAACAAGGAAAACGTCAAGAGCCTGCTGCCGGTCTGGGCATTTTCGCTCGGCGGTGAAAAGCAGCGCGGCCAGGAAACACAGCCGCTCGTCCATGACGGCATCATGTACATCACCGGGTCCTATTCCCGCATGTACGCCATTGATGTGAAGACCGGCAAGGAAGTCTGGCAGTATGACGCCCGCCTTCCCGAGGGCATCCTGCCCTGCTGCGACGTCGTCAACCGCGGCGGCGCCATTTTCGGCGACAACATCTATTTCGGCACGCTTGACGCCAAGATCGTCGCGCTCAACCTCAAGACCGGCGACGTGGTCTGGAGCAAGCAGATTGCCGACTACAAGGCTGGCTATTCCTACACCGCTGCTCCGCTGATCGTGAACGGCCTCGTCATCACCGGCAATTCCGGTGGCGAGTTCGGCATTGTCGGCGAAGTGCAGGCCCGCAACGCCGAAACCGGCGAACTGGTCTGGACGCGTCCGGTCATCGAAGGCCACATGGGCACGCTGAACGGCAAGGAATCCACCATGACCGGCACGCTGAACGCGACATGGCCGGGCGACCTGTGGAAGACCGGTGGCGGCGCCACCTGGCTCGGCGGTTCCTATGATGCCGACACCAACACGATCGTCTTCGGTGCCGGCAACCCTGCCCCCTGGAACTCTTGGCTGCGCAACGCCGGCACTCCGACCGACGGCAACAAGGGCGACAACCTCTATGCCGCTTCGCGCATCGGCATGGATCCGGCCACCGGCGAGATCAAGTGGCACTATCAGACCACGCCGCGCGAAGGCTGGGACTTTGACGGCGTCAACGAAGTTGTTCCCTTCACCGACAAGGACGGCAACAAGCGCTATGCCTCGGCTGACCGCAACGGCTTCTTCTACGTTCTGAACCGCGAAGACGGCAAGTTTGTCCGGGCTGATCCTTTCGTCAAGAACATCACCTGGGCCGAAAAGATCGGCGACGATGGCCGTCCGGTCTATGTCGAGGGCAACCGCCCCGGCGACCCATCCAAGGCTGCTGACGGCGGCAAGGGCGAAGTGGTCTTCGCCGTTCCCTCCTTCCTGGGTGGCAAGAACTGGATGCCGATGGCCCACAGCCGCGACACCGGCCTCTTCTACGTTCCGTCAAACGAATGGGGCATGGACATCTGGAACGAGCCAGTCACCTACAAGAAGGGTGCCGCCTATCTTGGTTCCGGCTTCACCATCAAGCCGATCTTCGAGGATCACATCGGTTCGCTGAAGGCCATTGATCCGTCCACCGGCGAGATCAAGTGGGAATACAAGAACCCGGCTCCGCTCTGGGGCGGCGTGATGGCAACGGCCGGCGGCCTTGTCTTCACCGGCACTCCCGAGGGCGACTTCAAGGCACTCGATGCTGACAACGGCGAAGTGCTCTGGTCCTTCCAGACCGGCTCGGGCATCGTCGGCCAGCCGATCACCTGGGAAATGGATGGCGAACAGTATGTCTCGGTCATTTCCGGCTGGGGCGGCGCGGTTCCGCTCTGGGGCGGCGAAGTGGCCAAGAAGGTCAACTACCTGAACCAGGGTGGCCTTCTGTGGACCTTCAAGCTGCCCAAGCAGCTGGCTGCCAACTGACGCCAGCCTTCAAAGGACATCAATCACAAGGGGCGGCCGGAAGGCTGCCCCTTTCCTCTTGTCCCGCAATGAAAAGCCAATCTGCAAAGCCGGGGTGCACCAAAGTACACCCTGTCCCCTTGACTGATATCAAGTGCTGGAAGCGCCACAGACCTAGACTCCGGGAGAACCTTGGAACTGGTCTGAAGGAGGCCGACATGTCCCGTACCGCCGCTACACTCTTTTCATCCCTTGCATTGATTTGTACCCTTTCACTCCCCGCTCTGGCAGAGGATGCAGCCGTCGTTGCCGGTCAGGCTTTCTTCACCCAGCGCTGCCAGACCTGCCACAATCCGGAAGCCAGCAAAAAGACCTATGGCCCCAGCCTGGTTGGCGTGGTTGGGCGCAAGGCCGGTTCGATTGAGGGCTTCCCCTATTCAGAAGCGTTGAAGAATTCCGGCATCGTCTGGACGGAAGCCTCGCTGGAAGCCTGGATGGCCGACAATGACGGCATGCTTCCCGGCACGCGCATGCGCCATGTCGGCGTCAATGACCGCGCCGAGCAGGAAATGATCGTCGCCTATCTCAAATCGCTGAAGTAGGTCAGACGGCATCAAACCAAAGAAAACACGGCGGCGGAGGTCACTCCGCCGTCAGCGTGCATATTTGGCGATGAGTTCGCGCACCCGGTTGTCGCGTTCCTTGGCGCTGTCGCCACCCATCACCACCACGATGAATCGCTTGGAGTAACGCGAAACCGAGACAACGATGTTGAAGCCGGACGAGCGGATATAGCCGGTCTTCATGCCATCGACGCCCGGATCACCCAAAAGGTGATTGTGGCCGCGAACCTGCCGTCCGTTGAAATCAAAGGCGCGCATCGAGAAATAATGGCAATGGTGGCCATAGCGCTTGCGCAGCGCCAGACCGAGCAGCGCCATGTCACGCGCACTGGTGATCTGGCCATTGTCTGGCAAGCCTGACGCGTTGACGAATTGCGTGCGACCCATGCCGATGGTGCGCGCCTTGGCCGTCATCATCGACGCAAAGGCTGATTCGGAACCGCCAAGGAATTCAGCCACCGCCGCCGCCACATCATTGGCGGATTTGACGGCGAGCGCCTTGATGGCGAGATCAACACTGATTGTGCTTCCGGCCTTCAAGCCGAGCTTGGACGGGGGTTTCCCGGCTGCATTGGCAGACACCGGAATCTGCGCATCTTTCGAAACGCGCCCGCTGTCGATGGCTTCAAACAGCAGATAAAGCGTCATCATCTTGGTGAGCGACGCCGGAAAGCGTGTCGCTTCGGCATTGGTCTCGTGGACCACCTTGCCAGTTGCCTCCTCAATCACCATCGAGGAGTACTTTTCCGATAGCGCTGGCGGACGGATGGCGATGTCATCGACCGATTGGCAGGACACCAGTACGGCAAGCAGGAACAGCACCAGCGTTCGCTTCAGCGAGGCGAGGCCAGAAAAGAAATTGTGCACGATACCGCTCCGTCTGCCGGGAAGGCGCAACGCTATCCGGTGTGGATGCGAGGCGAAGTCCTCATACTGCCTGCTGTTCGCGCCTTCAAGCGGGATGCGACACTTTACCAGCCGCCCCCGCCTCCGCCTCCGCCGCCCGAAAAACCACCGGACGACGAAAAGCCGGAATCGGATGACTTCGGTGCAGGCATGGCGGCTGCCATCGAGCTTTCGAGATCCGACGTCAGCGAATCCATCGACTTGCCCAACTGGTCGGGAGAGAAACTGCGCCCTGAATACCAGTCCGGACCATAAGCATAGGCCGCACCCGCGGCACCGGCTGCAGCTGCTGCCATCATCCAGTTCTGAAAAGCCTTGGTCCAAGGCTTTTCCAGCCGCAAAGCCACCGCGTAAGGCAGTATCTTTTCATAGTGTGCGGGCGACATTTCTGGCGCACCGGCAAGGTTCAAGCGGTCGCTTTCAGCAAGCTTGATATAGGTCTTCATCCCCTCCAGCCCGTCCATCATGGAGCGGCCAAGAGGTGTCGGTGCCCCCATCAGGAAGAAGAAGATGATGTTGACCATCAAGATGGCAAGAATGCCCATGACGGCAAAAAACACGCTGCCATCTGTTCCGCCTGAAAAGATGCGAAAGAAGGCGCTTGCCAGAATATAAAGCGCGGCGGCTCCCATGAAGACCGAGCGGAACTTGCCGGCCAGGCCTGAGCCGAAATTCCGCAGCACCGGCAACGCGATGAAAAGCACAATGCTGCCGAAAAACGTCACTGCAATGAGGCCGCCCACGTCATCTTCTGCCAAATCAGAGAAGAGCAACATCACCGCAATGCAAATCACCGACAGCACAAAGCCACCGATGATCCAGGGCCAATTGGCGAGATAATATTTCGACCGGTGCTCACTCTCCATCGCAGTGCGGAAGCGCTCGTTCATTTTCTTGACCGCTTCGCCATAGTGCTTTGAAAGTTCGAGGACGCCGCTGTTGCTGCCAAGCTGGCTCAGGATGGCTCTCTCGCCCACGGGAAGCACCACGCGCTTGTCGACATCGCGGCGAACCAGCTTCACATCGCCCTTGACGTCCTCAATCACCAGATGGCCCTTGACGGCAAGGCTGAGAATGGCGGCCGCAATGGCGTCCCAGCCCTGGCCGGAAAGACCCTTGCGGTCGATGTAATTGGCAAGCGCCGGAGAAACGCCATCAGGCGCGTCCCACCGCGGCACGATGACGCCAGCCGCAGGATCACGGCCCACCCGCCACCAGCCGGCCATGTAATAAGAAATCAGCGCCAGTAGCCCGGCACCAAGCGCAAACAGGCTTTTGTTGTCGCGCAGCCACCAATCCAGTTCCTGCTGCTGCGAAGGTGCGGCGACCAGTCCCTTGGCAAACTTGACGCCGACCGTCAGTCCCTCGCGAGAGCGAAGCGGCACCGTGGTGCTGAACGCCGCGCTCCTCCTGTCGGCCGACACAGACACTGTGGCATTCTTGTTCTTCGAACCGAAAGGCCCGGTGAAGAACACCGTTTCGTCAATCCGCCCGCCTTCCGGCAGCGTCACCGTCGCACTCGCCTTGTCGATCGGGAAGGTCCAGGCATTGCCGGTCACGTTCCAGAACAGCTCGTCATACCCGGAAAAGAAGCGGATCTGCCGGTCGGTCGTGTAGCGGATGACATAGGTATACTCACCAGCCCAAAGGGTCTTGTCCTTGTCACCGATATAGACACGGGCAATCTTGCCCGACCGCTCGACAAACCAGGGCTCGGCCTCGCCACTGCGCGTCACCGAGACCACTTCAAAGCCGACCTTATGGGTCTTGCCCGTCCCGTCATCGAACAGCAGCGGAAAATCACGGAAAATGCCGCGCCGGATTTGACGGCCCTCGGCATTGACCTTGATCGTCTCGGTGACATTCACCACACCGTCAGCGGCAATGGCGATATCGGCATCGTAGGCAAGAATGCGCTCTTCGGCGCGGGCCTGCCCCGTCACCAGCAGGGCCAAGGCTGCAATCAACAGGATAACGGCAGCAAGTCTTCCGGCAAAAACCGTCAGCGGCCCTCGCACCCGCGCGATCATTTGGTGAAGCTCACCTGCGGAACGGCGCGGTCTGCCGCATCCTCGATCTCGAAATAGCCTGCCTGCTCGAACTTGAAGGTGGAGGCCACCAGATTGGAGGGGAAGCTCTCGACCCGCACATTCAGGTCACGCGCCGCGCCATTGTAATAGCGCCGCGCCATTTGCAACTCGCCTTCGATGGTTTCGAGCGAGCCTTGAAGGTCGCGGAAATTCTCGTTGGCCTTGAGGTCAGGATAGGCTTCGGCCACGGCCATCAGCTTGCCCAGCGCCTGGGAGAGCATGCCTTCGGCTGCCGCCCTGCCCGCAATGTCGCCTGCAGGCACGCTTTGTGCCCGCGTGCGCATTTAGGTCACGCGTTCCAGCGTCTCGGTCTCATGACTGGCATAGCCCTTCACGGTGTTGACCAGATTGGGGATGAGGTCGGCGCGCCGCTTCAGCTGCACATCGATGCCGGACCAGGCTTCGCGCACCATCTGACGGGCTTTCACCAGCCCGTTATAGGTGGCGATGACAAACAGCACGAGCGCTACAAGAATGCCGATACCGACGAAATCCATGGCGAATCCTCTCCGTTTGCAGGCGATCCTACCAGCGCAATTTCATCCTGTCGCGTGACGCGTGTCACACCAGCCGGCTCTGCTCCATGGCAGCAGCTATGAAGCTGGCAAACAGCGGATGCGGTTCAAGCGGACGGCTTTTCAGTTCCGGGTGATACTGCACACCGATGAACCACGGATGATCGGGGTATTCGACCGTTTCCGGCAGCACGCCGTCCGGGCTCATGCCGGAAAACACCAAGCCGCAAGCCTCCAGCCTCTCCTTGTAGTCGACATTGACCTCGTAGCGATGGCGGTGGCGTTCCGAAATGCGGGTTCCGCCATAGATGCCGGCAATGCGCGTGCCTTCCTTCAGGCTCGCATCATAAGCGCCAAGACGCATCGTGCCGCCGAGGTCGCCGGTCGCCCGGCGCGTCTCCAGCGCATTGCCCTTGAGCCATTCTGTCATCAGGCCGACGACCGGTTCCTTGGCTTCGCCGAACTCGGTCGACGTGGCGTTCTCGATGCCGGCCAGCGAGCGCGCCGCCTCGATGCAGGCCATTTGCATGCCAAAGCAGATGCCGAAATAGGGAACCTTGCGTTCGCGGGCAAATTTGGCGGCCAGGATCTTGCCTTCCGAGCCGCGCTCGCCAAAGCCACCCGGCACCAGGATGCCGTGGACCTTTTCAAGCCAGGGCGCCGGATCTTCCTTTTCGAAGACTTCCGACTCGATCCATTCCAGCTTGACGCGCACCTTGTTGGCCATGCCGCCATGCGACAGCGCCTCGATCAGCGATTTATACGCGTCCTTGAGACCGGTGTACTTGCCGACCACCGCAATGGTCACTTCGCCTTCCGGATTGTGGATGCGCTCGGCCACGCCTTCCCAGCGCTCCATGCGCGGCTTGGGTGCGGGGTCGATGCCGAAGGCAGCAAGCACTTCAGAATCAAGACCCTCGCGGTGATAGGCCATCGGCACATCATAGATGTGGGCGACGTCGAGCGCCTGAATGACCGCACTGGCGCGCACATTGCAGAATAGCGAAAGTTTGCGGCGTTCCTCGATCGGAATCTCGCGGTCGGCGCGCACCAAAAGGATGTCGGGAGCAATGCCGATGGAGCGCAGCTCTTTGACCGAATGCTGGGTCGGCTTGGTCTTCAATTCGCCGGCAGCCGGGATCCACGGCATCAGCGTCAGGTGGATGTAGACCGCCTGGCCGCGCGGCAAATCATTGCCCACCTGGCGAATCGATTCGAGGAACGGCATCGCCTCAATGTCACCCACTGTCCCGCCGATCTCGCAGATGACGAAATCAAACTCGTCATTGCCTTCGGTGATGAAGGTCTTGATCTCGTTGGTAACGTGCGGAATGACCTGGACGGTGGCGCCCAGATAGTCGCCGCGCCGTTCCTTGTCGATGATGTTCTTGTAGATGCGGCCGGTGGTGATGTTGTCGGCCTTGTTGGCCGAGCGACCGGTGAACCGCTCGTAATGGCCGAGGTCGAGGTCGGTTTCCGCCCCGTCATCGGTCACAAAAACTTCGCCATGCTGATAGGGCGACATCGTGCCCGGATCAACGTTGAGATAGGGGTCAAGTTTGCGGATCCGCACCCTGTAGCCGCGGGCCTGCAACAGCGCGCCGAGTGCTGCTGCTGCTATGCCTTTGCCGAGGGAGGAAACCACACCGCCTGTGATGAATACATATCGCGCCATGGGATTTACCGGTTATCGGGCCTTGGCTGATTCCGCCACAAAAAAATGCGCGCGCGAGTGGTTTTTCCAACGCGCTTTTCCTGCAGTGCCAAAAGAAAAGGGCCGGTCGCATGACCGGCCCTTGTGCAAACGGGTACTGACAAGATCAGAGGACGACGACTTCCGCGCCCATCTTCACCTTGTTGTAGAGTTCGATCACATGCTCGTTGATCATGCGGAAGCAGCCATTGGACGAGGCTGTTCCGATGGTCTCCGGCGCAGTCGTGCCATGAATGCGGATATGGGTGTCCACCTTGCCCTGGTAGAGATAGATGGCGCGGGCCCCGAGCGGATTTTCAGGGCCGCCATCCATGCCGTCCTTGTACTTGCCGTATTTCTTCGGATCGCGCTTGACCATGTCGGCAGTCGGGATCCAGCGCGGCCATTCCTGCTTGTCGGCCACCTTGGCCTTGCCGGTGAACAGCAGGCCTTCCTTGCCGACAGCCACCTTGTACTTGCGCGCCGTGAACATGCTCTCGACGTAATAAAGGTCGCGCGTACGGGTGTCGATGACGATGGTGCCGGGTTTGTAGCCGGTGTAGGCAACTGTCTGCGGTGCAAACTTCTGCGCAACGCTCATTTCCCTGGCCTTGGCCTTGGTTGGTGCGATGGCGGCCAGTTGCTGCTGCTTTTTCGGATCTAGCTTGCCGCTGGAGCTCTTCTTGTTTTTCTTGTCCTTCTTCAGCGATGCCGTGCGGTCGGTCCGCAGCGCCTTGCCCGGCTTCTGGTTGACGCTGGTCGTCTCCTTAGGCTTCAGGAAAGAAAAGAAGCTGCTTTCGGCGCTGGCAGGCGCTACGGCCAGAACAGACAGGGCCAGCGTGGCTGCGATGATGCTGCGTGTCGACATGGTCACTCTCGTGGTTGCGTTGTCCATCGGAAAGACCGGATGGTAAGGCGCGAAAGCTACTGGAAAGTTTACTTCGCGGCAACCATGCGTACGCCTCACACTCATGTGAAGGTTCGGACCGTTGCCGGAATCACACGCTTTAGAGTGCTCTCAATTTCCACAGCTATGGAAGATGCCGGGTACCATTTGCTGGTCGGGGCACAAAAGCCCGCCCCACATGTATCCGGTCTTGGCTCCCGCGCGGACCTCCATCCAGTCCCAATCCCCGTCACGCACTCCGGAATTGGACAGGATGATCACCCGTTCCCTCTCCTGCAAGCTGCCCACTTGCCGGTAGCTTTGCCCTGGTCCGGCACGAAGCTTGCCGCCAAAGGAGAAGGCGGGAACATTGATCTGCCCTTGTGCCTGGGTGGGGGCCTGGGGAGCCGGAGCTGCCGCACGTGCACCACACTGCTCAAAAATGCCCGGAAGTTGGGCGCCCTGCGAGCACATGATCCCACCCCACTGGTAGGTGGTTCTTGAGCCGGTGCGGATTTCGAACCAGTCATAGCCGTTCATGCTGGTTCCGGTGTTACGGATGATGGTGACGGGAGTGTTTTCCTGAAGGCTCCCGTCCTTGGAAAATTCCATGCCCGGTCCGCTGCGCAGCGACCCGCCCAGCGACATGCCCGGAAAATTGATCACCGGCCCCTCGGCCGCATGAACGGAAGGAATTCCAGCCGCCGAAGCTGCGATGAGACAGGCAGACGTCAACGCATGCAGTCGGGATACGCGCATTCAGCGGTACCTCCCCTTTTCCAATGCCCCTACCAACGATGCTACGGTATGCAAGCAAGTTTGCAAGTGCCTGAAACCCGAACGCATGACGTTGCGTCAATACATTCACAGCCATGCACATGTTGCATATGACCCTTGCGTAAACTGCACTTGTTGCACTGCACAATAGATGACATCTTCAACGCAACAGATCGGTGCGGCCCACTCCTCCTCCCAGGGTCTCCCCGGTCACGTTGCCGGCCAACCTCCTCCCTGGCCGGTCTAATGAACGGTGCCGGCACTCCTCCTCCCAGCCGGCACCGTTTTTTTCGCCCGGATTTCCCCAAATTGCTTTGCTTGATGCGCCCAGCCTTTGCAGCAATACTGCGCGCAAGGGGCCGAATCGGGAAATCGTCATGCGACATATCATTCGCGTCCTCATCGCCTGCGCGCTCTCGGTGCCCGGCTATGTCCATGCCGACTACGTCGATGATCGCTCGAAACCCGACGCGCTGCTGAAAAGCCTCTACAACGCCCTGAATTCGCATGAATATGCGCGCGCTTGGTCCTATTTCGAGACCGGTCCGGCAGAGAACTTCGAGGCCTATGCATCCGGTTTCGAGCAGACCGAGACCATCCGGCTGCTGACGGGGGCAGCGGAAGCCGACGGCACCGCCGGCACCACGTTCTGGCGCGTTCCCGCCGCCATCGAGGCAACCGACAAGCAGGGAAAGGCTTCCGTTTTCGCCGGTTGCTACACCATCAAGCTGGTCAGCCCGACCGCGCAGGATGCCCCCTATCGCCCGATGATCATCGAAAAGGCCTCGATCAAGCCGTCGGTCGGCACGCTGGAAGAATCCCTGCCTGCCAATTGCGGCGGTGATGCCGCGCCCGTCAGCCCGGACGCCAAGCTCGTTGGGGATGCGAGAACCATGATTCTGGCGTCAGGCCTTGGCTGCGATGCGGACGCTGTTGCCGGTGATCCGGAAATCCATGCTCTGGAGTGGAACTACAATTCCGACGCGGCGGACGCACCCAAGCGCGAGTCGAAAGTGCTGCGCTTCACCTGCCGCACCGCCGCCTACAATGTCGTCGACACATTTGTTCTTTGGGATGCTGATGAAGGCGTGCGGCCGATTTCTTTTGCCGAACCGGAACTCGACATCCGTTACGAGGACGAGGCGCAGGAAAAGCTGAAGTCCATTTCGGTGATGGGCATGAAGGCAAGCCGCGAACTGGTCAATGCCTCGATCGAACCCGCAGAGCAGGCCATTTATTCCGCTTCCAAATGGCGCGGTGTCGGTGATGCCGGTTCTTCTGGAAAGTGGATCTTCCGCGATGGCACCTTCACGCTGATCTTTTTCGAGGTCGACCCGACCTATGATGGCCAGTCGGAATTTTCGACCGTCATCGATTACGAATCGGCTCCCTGACCCTCATCAGCCAAAACCGGCACTGCCCCCCTTGGGCTGTGTGCGGATCAGTCGGGAATCAGCAACCGCCGCCTGACGGTGAACCACGGCTTTCTGATAGTCAGGGTTCTTGATCATGGAAACGAAGGCCTGAACCGACGGATACTCGGCAATAAAGCAGATGTCCCAGTTTTCACCCTGCTCCGGACCGATCAGCATCAGCTCGAAAGCGCCGCTCCAGATGATCCTGCCTCCAAGCGACTGAAACACCGGCCCGCTCTCGCGGCCATAGGCAGCATAGGCTTCTGCCCCTGTAGCCTCTCGTCCGTCGTTATAGGTAGCCTTTTCCCGAAGCCGTACGAGATTGAGCATATGGATCGGTCCTTCCCGGTCCATGGCCCGAAACCGTCCGAACATTTCCCGTGTCGGGTCAACAAATCCGGTCATCGCCCCGTCCCCCTATTGCAGCATCCAGTTCAACGTCTCGCGCCAGTCTGTCATGCGGATCGGCGTTCCGTGCGAGCCGCTCTCGAAGCGAACAAAGCGCACAGGGTAACCCGAAGACGCTGCCAGGATCGAGCGGTAGAAGGCTTCCTGCCGGTCCACCGGGAACACCGGGTCGCGGCTGCCATGGCCAAAATACACCGGCACCCGTGCCTTGAAGGCCGGTGACCGCAAAAACGCATCATCCCACATCGAACCGATCAGCATGAGCCCTGAGAGCCTTCCGCCCATGTCCGCATCGGAAGCCAGCTGCCAGCACAATTGTCCGCCCATCGACCCGCATGCAACAACCAGTTTTGCGCCCGGCGAAGCCGCCAGATAATGAGAAGCAAGCGCCTTGATCACCTTGACCCCACCTGTCCCGAAATCCGGGAAATCGGGAGACAAATAAAGCCCGCCCGATCGGGCCGCCAGGTTCTGGATCCGGTTGAAATTGCCGCCAAAGGTAAAATCGCTCGCCCCTTGCAGGCGGTTTCCGCCCTGCCCGTGCAAATAGATGACAATGAAGGCAGCGCCCTGCCGCTTGCCTGCGGCCACATGGGCGATTTTTTGTCCGTCGCTGTCGAGCACCAGATCAGCGCGTTTCACGCCAAGCGTGACATAGTCTGCCTTGACGCGCTTTTCGGGAATCTCGTCACGCCCGTTGATGTCACGCATCTCGTCATAGGCGACAACCCTGTACCCGCCCTCCTCCCGGATGACCGGCGGATTGGCAAAGAGCTGGTCCTTGTGCGACTGGACCGGCCCGGCCTGAAGACTGGAGGCCGCAAGACAGAAAAGGATTAAGGATAAAAGCAATCGGGACATGGCCCAGACTTGCTTGGACCGCGGCGAAATTCAAGCCTTGACTGGCCGATTGCAGCGCAACGACTGCCTGCCGGTCACTCGCAGCGCACGATTGTCAGCGCCGTATAATTGCCGGCATCAAATCCTGCCGGCCGGTCTACCTGCAGGTGGACGGTAATGTCGGTGATCGAATAACCAGTTCTGAGCGTCATCGCATTGGCACCGTCGCGTTCGGCAAATGTCCTGCCGCGGGAATTGACAGCCTGCCCCGAAAAGCGCGCCAGAAAAGTGGAACCGAGGCTCATGCCGCTGGGCGACGCGAGAAAAAACGACACTTCGTCAACGGTCAAATCATAGGCCCCAAAGGAGGTCACGCGGGCAAGACCCGGCGCGCCGCCGACAAGCTTCGAACTCAACTGCGTTGCGGCCGGATTGGCCGCGAGCGTACCAGGTTGCTGCAAAACGATCGAGCAATTGTTGTTGTAGTAGATGTTGATACCGAAATTCACGCCATTCTGCGCTGCCATGGCTTGGCTCGGCATGGCAGCAAGGCCAGCCAGCATTAGAAGCATGGTTTTCCCGAATTTCGACATCTCCATTCCCTTTTTTTCTTTTCTTGGAGCGTTCATTCGCATCGCAGAACCGCCGTGGTCGAATACTGTCCCGATGCAAACGAACTGCCCTGCATGCTGGCGGTCAGGCTTGCCACCACATTGGTGGTTCCACGCTTGAGGCGGATGCCCTGCCCGGCAGCGATATTGAGGAAATTGGTCGCGCCATTTCCTGAAACCGTACCCTTGAACATGGCCGTGCCGGAGAAAGCGGACGGCTGAAGGGCAAAGCTGTCGGGCGCCTCGTAGAAAAGCGAGTAACTGGAGTTGGCAGTCATGATCATCGCAGTGCCAGGAATGCCGCCGGGAAACTCCGAACTCAGCGCATCGCGCGAGGCATTGGCGACCAAAGTACCGGCACCCCCGATGAGGATTGTGCAGCTGTTTGGGTTGGCCGCGAGAATTTCTTCATCCACAAGGCTTTTTGAACCGGGTGCGACCTTCGTTTCGGTGTCTTCGAGCACCTCTTCGATCACCGGTGCGGGCCGCTTTTTCGCATGAGCCTCGACGGTCGAAACCGGGATGATGCCAAAGCTGGCAGCCAGAAGAAGCGAAAATGCCGAAAGGGCCGGACGCATTCCTGCATCCCGGCCTGCAGGAGCGGCATGAGCGATGATGTCATGCGCGCCCTTTTCCATCACTTCTTGCCCTTCGTGGACCAGCCTTCATCGGCCCAGTCATGCGTCGGCTTCTTGGACTTGGAAGCCTTGGCGGGTTTGGCTTCCGCAACCGTTTCCGGAACTGTTTCTTGAGCCTTGGAAGCCACACCCGGCTTGCCCTTGATAAGGCCGCCGACCGGCTTCTCTGCCACAACCACTTCTTCTTCGTCTGCTTCCGGCGCACCGGGAACAGCGGCAGTCTGGGTTGAGTCAGCCGGCTGGCCCTGGTTGCCAAGGCCCATCTGCATCAGGCGCAACTCGATCTTCAGGCGTTCGACTTCGAGCGCATAAAGTTCGGTGCAATCGAGACGCTTGGATGACCGGCCGAGCGGGATGACAACACGGCCATAGGCCGAGAAATTGTGATCGTTGTTGACACGCGCGGTTGTCGTGGTTGATGACGATTTCGGCGTACCGATGACGCCGAGATCAAGATAGGCACCATTGCCCGATACGGCAGACCGGCAGGTTGTGCCGTCAGCAGCACGCACTTCGTCTGCGCCTTGGGGAAGTTGAACCCCCGGCAGGTTGAAGCCATGAACATTCTGGTAAACATCATCCGCAGTGGCGGCCGGCACCTGGGCCAGGCCGAGCGCGGACAATGCCAGAATTAAAGGCGCTTTCCGAGAAATTTGCCGCATACCTGAGCCTTGATACGTGTGGTTTGACCGGGAAAAGGAACGGATTCGGTGCAGATTCTGACCTTGCGGTCGGACAGGCCATCAAACGGCACCATGACGGTGACCGGACGGGCAAATTGCGAACCGAGCGTGAATGTGGCCGGCGATGCGACGGCCCCCTTCACTTCGTTGAAATCCTGGTCGTACACCTTTACCTCGATGCGGATGCGGTGCTTGTAAGGATTGGCCGGATAGACGCGCACAGCAAAGCTGTCGGTGAAGCTTGAGACTTCAGCGCGCATCGGCGACATGGATTGTGCCATTGCCCCGGAGGGCAAGAGCGCGAAGGCAACGGCGCCAGTTAACAGTTTGAATGCTAGTTTCATTTTCATCCCCTTATTCCCCGGTGCCGTTGCCTTGCGAACGTCCCTTATTCGCAGCGAAGCACGACGGTTGCGGCGTAGGTGCCGGCTTCATAGGTGCCCGACGGCAGGGTCGCAGTCAGGTTGACGCTGGCGTTGGTCGTGCCGAAAGCGGTCAGAGCGGTACCGGTAGCACCAGCAACGTTCGAAGCCGTGTTGGCGCCGCTCAGGCTGTAGGTCGTCGCGAAGACGGCAGCCGAAGCAGAAGACGGAGCCGTGCCCCACGAAGACGGCGCATCAGCGCTGACGGTGAAACCCGAACCGGTGGCCAGGATGGTTGCGGTACCCGGAGCGCCGCCCGGCTGGGTCGAGCCCAACACGGTGTAGCCGGCGTTCGGCATGATCGTACCGGCCGAACCGACCGTGATAATGCAGGTATCGGTGACGGTTCCGTTGAACGGAATGTTGCCCGTAACAGCAAATGCCTGGACCGGAGCCAAGACAGCGAGTGCGGTGACGAGCTTGATTGCAGACTTCATTTCAATTCTCCTTTGACAGCCCTGTTTTGCCCCCTTGAAAGGAGGATCTTTTACGGCATGAGGAGAGTGGTCTGGCGCTGGCCGCATCACGGTCACATCGAAAGGCTTTCCCCTGCCTGACCTGAACGTTAGGCGTCAGCCATTAATTCGGCATTGACCGGGATGGTTAGGAAAGCGTGAATCCGAACCCTGCCGAAAGGCGTGGTGAACCACCTGTGAACAGGGGCGTATTTTTGCGAGAAGTAATTCTGGGTGCAACCTGAAGAGCGTCTGGAGATCGCTTGAAGACCGTCAGCCTGCAGCTTCGGTTCCGCCTGCAGCTTTCAACGCCTCG
>JBGSQC010000237.1:0-3845 GCA_041738295.1 Zhengella sp.
GGGTGGAATCCTGAGACGCGATGTGAACGCCGGCAGACGCATTGGTGGCGCCGGGGCCGCGCGTGACGAAGCAGAGGCCGGGCTCGCCGGTCAGCCGACCGTGGCAATCGGCCATCATCGCCGCGCCGCCTTCCTGGCGGCAGACAATGGTCTTGATCGGGCTGTCATGCAGCGCATCGAGCACAGCCAGATAGCTTTCGCCCGGTACGCAAAACACATGGCTCGCGCCATTGGCCTCAAGCGCATCGACGATCAGTTGCCCGCCGGTTTTCATGGTTTCTTCTCCAGTTCAGCCAAGACCTCTTCCGTATGCTCTCCCAGCCGGGGCGAGGGGCGCTCATAGGTCAACGGCGAGGCGGGCAGGATGATCGGGGCGCGGACCTGCGGTATGGAGGTTCCGGCGGCATCCTCAAGGTCAAAGCGAAGCCCACGTGCCACGATCTGCGGATCGGCAAACATTTCCGCAATCGTGTTGATCGGTCCGGCCGGCACGGCATTGGCGTCGCAAGCAGCCAAGATCTCCGCCTTGGTCCAGCTCGCCATATAGGCGGTGATGGCGGCTCGCAGGCGCACGCGGTCGGCCACGCGGTCCGGGTTTTTGAGGAAATGCGGGTCGGTTGCGAGATCGGTCGCGCCGAGGATCGTACAGAAGCGCTGGAACTGGCCGTCATTGCCGACCGCGATGATCACATGGCCGTCCGACACCGGGAACACCTCATAGGGTGCGATGTTCATGTGGGCGTTGCCCACTTGCTTCGGCGCCACGCCTGAAATCAGGTAATTGAGGTTCTGGTTTCCGAGGATGCCGGCCTGCGTGTCAAACAGTGCCATGTCGATCCACTGGCCTTGGCCGGTCTGTTCGGCATGGCGCAGCGCAGCCTGGATGGCGATCACCGAATAGAGGCCGGTGAAGATGTCGGAAATGGCGACGCCGGCCTTCTGCGGCTCGCGGCCCGGTTCCCCGGTGATCGACATCATTCCGGCCATGGCCTGAATGATGAAATCATAGCCGGCGCGCGGCGCATAGGGCCCGTCCTGGCCGAAACCGGTAATGGAGCAGTAGACAAGACGCGGGTTTGCTGCCTTCAGGCTGTCATAGTCGAGGCCGTATTTCTTGAGGCCACCCACCTTGAAGTTCTCGATCACGATGTCGGCAGTGGCAATCAGCTTGCGCACCGTTTCCGCGCCTTCCGGCGTGGCGATGTCGAGCGCGACCGATCGCTTGCCCCGGTTGGCGGAATGGTAATAGGCGGCCGAAAGGTTGGCGCCGTCTGCACCCGTCACGAAGGGCGGGCCCCAGTGGCGGGTGTCGTCGCCTTCGCCGGGCTTTTCCACCTTGATTACGTCGGCGCCGAGATCGGCCAGCAATTGGCCGGCCCAGGGACCGGCCAGCACCCGCGCCAATTCAATGACGCGGATGCCCTTCAGCGGTGCGTCAGCCATGGCTGGCATCCGATGCCAGCTTTTCCTTTTCCGCTATCAGCTTGCGCTGGTAGCGGCCCTGGACCATCTCGACCAGCACCATGGTGACCAGCACGAAGTAGAAGGTGGCCTTGGACATGGCGGTCACTTCATAGCCGAAGAAATGCAGGTGGGCGATGTGGCCGCCTTCGCTCATCAGCATGATGCCCACGAGGAGAAGGACGAAGAGCCCGAGCACCTCGTACATGCGGTTCTTCTTGAGGAAGTTCGCCACGGTGTCGGCCATCAGCACCATCAGCGCGCCCGAGACGATGATCGCGGCCGTCATGACGGCGAAGTTCTTGGTCAGTGCCACGGCCGACAGCACAGTGTCGAAGGAGAAAACGATGTTCATGGCCAGAATCCAGAACATGGCCGAGCCGACGCTTTTCATGACACGGCCGCCCTCAGCATTTTCGTGCGCCTCGAGGCTCATCATGTGGAGGATTTCCTTCATCGCCGTGTAGAGCAGGAAAACACCACCGGCGAGCACGATGATGGCATGGCCGGAAACCTTGCCATCGACGAAAGGCGGGAATTTCAGTTCGAACAGCGGCTCCTGGAACATGTCGATGAGCTGCAGGACGACAAACAGAAGCACGATGCGCAGTCCGATGGCGAAGATGATGCCCCAGCGGCGCACGAAGGCTTCGCGCGCAGGATCGACGCGCTTGGCCTCGATGGAGATGTAGAGAAGGTTGTCAAAACCCAGAACGGTTTCCAGTGCGGTCAGCACCAGGAAGGTGATCAAGTGTTCGACAGTGAAGAGATCAGCAAGGAAGTCCATCGGTCCGCGTCCCCGGTTTGCAAGTTGTGAATCCTTGGTAGCAGGATTTGCACCGGCCCGTCACCGGCCAGATGTGGTTGGATAGAAGGAAGCTGTGAAAGCCGGATCAGCCGGGCGAAACCACGCGCAGCGCCCAAGCAACAAATTCCGCCGTCGTCTCGTCGCGGTTCACCTCGTTCAGGCTTTCATGGCGGGTGCCGGGGAAGATGCGGGCATCAAGATTGCGAAAGCCCATGGTGCGCAGCCGGGCAGCAAGGACAAGCACTGCCTTGCCGCCATCAGTGGCGGGGTCTTTCTCGCCGCCGCGAAGCTGGATCGGGAGGTTGCGCGGCAGGGCGGCAAAGTTCGCATCGTTGGCCCCGGCAAAAACCATGCGCAAGACGTCTAGCCACATGGCGACGGAGGCATCCCAGCCGCAGAGCGGATCGGCGACATATTTGTCCACTTCTGCCGGATCGCGCGACAGCCAGTCGAATCCGGTGCGCGCATCGGGGATCTTCTTTGCCCAGTCGGCAAAGGTGAGCTTTGGCAGGATGCGCGATGGCGCGTCCGATCCGAGCCGGAAACGCTCCCACGCCAGCAAAGACTGAGCCACGCGCCCGAGCAGGCCGGCAGAAAAGTTCGAGTTCCAGACCGCCAGGCCAGCGAGCCCCTCCGGGTGGCGCAGGGCGAAGTTCATGGCGATCAGACCGCCCATGGAATGGCCGAAGATCATGACAGGCAGGCTGGGCCAGATCCCGCGGGCATGGGCGTGGATGGCGGCAACATCGCCCAGGACCTTGTCAACGCCGCCCTCGCGGGAAAAGCTGCCAACAGGTGCATCGGGTGCGCTGGTGGCGCCATGGCCCCGGTGATCATGGGCGACTGAGTGAAAACCGGCTTCCGCCAGTGCGTCCATGAAGCGGCCATAGCGGGCGGCGTGTTCGGCCAATCCGTGGTTGATCTGGATGATGCCGCGCGGTGGTGTGTCGGCTTCGCGCAGATAGAGGTTCAGGCTGGCACCGGTCGGGCTTGTGAGACTGCCGCTTTCAACACCCATGGTCCCGCTCCCTGATTTTTTTCTGACACCAGATAGCCCGCGTTGGTGCACACAGGCAAGGCACCTGACCGAGACGTCGAGTGCGCGCGCGAGGCATGGCTCTCCATTGCCTATTGCAGGCCAATCGCCTACAGGAACGCCAACATCCCATTCCAGAATTGACGGAGACTTGCCCCGTGGCGCGCCAGTACATCTATCACATGTCCGGCCTGAACAAGGCCTATGGCACCAAGAAGGTGCTCGAGAACATTCACCTGTCCTTCTATCCCGATGCCAAGATCGGGATTCTGGGGCCGAACGGCGCCGGCAAATCCACCGTGCTGCGCATCATGGCGGGGCTCGACAAGGAGTTCACCGGCGAGGCCTGGCTGGCCACCGGTGCCACCTGCGGATATCTGGCGCAGGAGCCGCAGCTGGACGAGACCAAGGACGTGATGGGCAACGTCATGGAAGGCGTGGCCGACAAAAAGGCCATCATCGACCGCTACAACGAGCTGATGATGAACTATTCCGACGAGACGGCGGAAGAGGGCTCCAAGCTGCAGGATTTGATCGACG
>JBGSQC010000149.1:0-3483 GCA_041738295.1 Zhengella sp.
CCCGCAGGCAATGTCGATGGCGCGCGCACGCTGCCCCGGATGCGCCGCCAGCCATTCGAGCAGTTGCGCCTTTGGTTCCCGGTCGGCCCATGGCACCGCCGCCTCATCGCCATCGGCCATGTCATAGACAGCATCAAAGAAGGCCTTGCGGTCTTCCACAGTCGCGTTCGTGGCGCGGTCGAGCGGGTCGATCCTCGCCTTCATCGCCTCACGGCGCGCGCGGAACTCGTCATCGGCACTGCTCATGCCTTGCGTTCCCAGCGCCGGTCCGGCGTCTGCTGCCAGTAGGTGACCGTGTGCCCGGCGGCCTTCTGCACCTTCCACTGGCCGCGCGCCGCCTGCACCTGCTCCTCGTCATGGCCGTCAAACATGAAGACGCCACGCTCATAGGGCGAAAGGTCGGGCGGACTGGCATTGTCGACCAAAAAGCGGATCGATGCTCCGTTCGGGTTGGCGCCGCCGGTGGTCAGCACCACCGGGTTTTCCGCCACAAGCGGATCGGCATCGATGCAATGGGCAAGGAAGCTCTCATCGGAATAGACCCAGAGATGGGCGTCGAGTTCATCGCGGCGTTCTTCAGATCCCGTCTGTACCACCGCCTTCCAGCCACGCTCGACCGAGCGCTGGACAAGGCCCGGCAGAGCCTGTTCCAGCGTCGATTCGGTCAGGTGGTAGAAGAGGATTTCGGCCATGCCTCTCCTCCGGTCACCCCTCGTAGTGGTCACGGACGAGGCGGTCGAGAAGCCGGACGCCGTAGCCGGAAGCCCAGCCCTTGGAAATGTCGCTCGACGGCGAGCCCATGGCCGTGCCGGCCACATCAAGATGCGCCCAGGGCGTTTCGCCGACAAAGCGCTTCAGAAACTGCGCGGCGGTGATGGCGCCACCATAGCGCCCGCCAATGTTCTTCATGTCGGCATTCTTGCTGTCGATCAGCTTGTCATATTCGGGCCCGAGCGGCATGCGCCACAGCTTTTCGCCGGTTTCCTGACCGGCCTCGAACAGGCGGGTAGCCAGCTCGTCATCATTGGAAAACAGGCCAGCATGTTCCTGGCCGAGCGCGATCATAATGGCACCCGTCAGCGTGGCAAGGTTGACCATGAAAACCGGCTTGAAGCGCTCGTTGCAGTAATGCAGCGAATCGCAGAGCACCAGGCGGCCCTCGGCATCGGTGTTCAGCACCTCGATGGTCTGGCCGGACATGGAGGTGACGATGTCGCCCGGACGCTGGGCATTGCCGTCGACCATGTTTTCCACCAGCCCGATAATGCCGATGACATTGGCCTTGGCCTTGCGGGCGGCAAGCGTGTGCATGAGGCCGGTGACGGCAGCGGCTCCGCCCATGTCGCCCTTCATGTCTTCCATGCCGGCTGCGGGCTTGATGGAAATGCCGCCGGAATCAAACACCACGCCCTTGCCGATGAAGGCGATGGGCTTGTCCTTGGCCTTGCCGCCCTTCCACTGCATGATGGCCATGCGCGGCGGGCGCACCGAGCCTTGAGCGACGCCAAGCAGCGCGCCCATGCCGAGCTTCTTCATTTCCTTTTCGGTGAGGATTTCCACCTCGACGCCGAGCTCTTCCAGTTCCTTCGCCTTGGCAGCGAACTCGACGGGGCCTAGAATATTGGCCGGTTCGTTGACAAGGTCGCGGGCGAGGATGACGCCGTCGGCGACCGCCTGAACATCGGCAAACTCCTTCTTGGCGGCCGCCGGATCGGCGCAGAGGATGGTAACCTTGCCGGGCTTTCCGGGCTTGTCGCCCTTGGTCTTGTACTTGTCGAAGCGATAGGCGCGAAGCAGCATGCCCATGGCAATGGCTGCAACGGCATCCGGCGCAATGCCGCCATCGGGCAGGTCGGCAATTACCGTTGTCTCACTCTCCTTGGCGCAGGCGCCGCAGACCGCGCCGCCGATGCGCGCCCAGGCCTTGGCGCTGCGGTCCGAAACTTCGCCTGCTCCGACGACCGACAGCTTGCCATAGCCGGGACCGGCGGGCGCCAGGATGTCCATGGTCGCGGCCAGCTTGCCCTTGAACTCGCTGGCAGCGGCGGCGCGCGCCACGACACCTTCCGGATCGGCAGCCTCAGCAGCAGCCGAAAGGGCGGCATCCTTGCCCGCGAGCAGGATGACATTGCCCTTCTTCGGAGTGGAGAACTTGGCAAAGGAAATGGAGGGCCGTTCGGACATGATGACTCCGGAATTTTTGGGAAAGGAAATGATTCAGCGCCTGATCTTGGTTGTTTTCGACCCTTTGGCAAGGGCTGCCGGAAAAGGCACCCGGTTCAATAATCCGTTAAGCATCTTTGTTGGCCCTTTTTTAGCCAAGCTTGACCGATTATTGAGGAATTCTGGCCAGTCGGGACCGCAGCCTGCCGACCGCTGATTCCAGAGAGGCTTTGCCCCCTTGCGGTGGCGAAGCTGAACAAACGGGAATACCGGAACCAGTGCTGACCATCATCGAGCGATACATCCTGCGCCGGGCCACCGTGATTTTCACGGCCGCCATGGTGTCAACGCTCGCCATCGCCTGGACGACGCAGGTGTTGAAGCGCATCAACCTCGTCACCGATACCGGGCAATCTGCCGCCGCCTTCCTTGAACTGGCAACGTTGATCCTGCCATCAGTCATCCCTGAGATCCTGCCTTTTGCCATGGCCATCGGCGTGGCGCAGACGCTGACCACGATGAACACCGATTCGGAACTGGTGGTGGTCAATGCCTCGGGCGGGCCGCGCTCCATCATTGCACGGCCGATCATCCTGCTGGCACTGGCCGGATCGCTGCTCGCCTTTTTCGTGCAGAACGTGGTGGAACCCTATTCACGCCAGCGGGTGCGTGAACTGGTCTCGGAGGCCCGCGCCGACCTGATCACTGCGCTCATCCAGGAAGGGGCGTTCTCCAAGGTGGAGGAAGGGCTTTTCCTGCAGGTGGGCAAGCGCAATGCCGACGGCACGCTCGGTTCCATTTTCGTGGTTGATTCGCGCCAGAAGGACATCGACCTGATCTACTACGCCAAGACCGGTGTGGTGGGGGAACGTGACGGCACCAATTTCCTTTCCATGCGCGATGGCGAAATCCACCGCAACAAGCCCGGCGAAGACATCTCGATCATCCGGTTTACGTCCTATATCTTTGATCTGGCTGAATTTTCGGCCATGCCGAAGAACATCACCCTGTGGCCGAAGGATCGCGACCTCAGCTATCTTCTCAATCCGGACCCGGACGACAAGTTTCTGAAATCCCATCCCGGTCTGTTCACCGCCGAGATCCACAAGCGGCTTTCCACCTGGCTCAATCCGCTGGCCTTTGCGCTGGTGGCGCTGGCGATTGCCGGCAATGCCCGCTCCCACCGCGAAGCGCGGGTGCACCCGATGATCACGACGATGATGATCGTGCTGTTCGTGCGCTGGCTTGGCTATTTCTCCTTTGGCAAGGCGGACACCAGCGCCTTCTGGGGATGGATGCTCTATGTGGTTTCGCTGCTAG
>JBGSQC010000151.1:0-4574 GCA_041738295.1 Zhengella sp.
ACGAAAGCTACAATGCCAACACTGCCTCCATGCGCGCGGCGCTGGACGTGTTGAAATCCACGCCCGTGCAGGGCGAGGGACGCCGCATTGCCGTGCTGGGCGACATGCTGGAACTTGGCTCGCATTCGGCCAAGCTCCATGCCGCGCTCGCCGAACCGGTGCTGGCATCGGGCGCGGACCAGCTTTACTTGGGCGGCGCGGAAATCGCGGTGCTGAAGGCGGCCCTGCCGGAGGATTTTCCGGTCTGGCATTTTGCCGACACGGCCTCGCTGAGTGAGCAGCTTTCAGGCGCGGTGCGCCCCGGCGACGTCATCATGATCAAGTCTTCCAACGGCATCGGCTTTTCACGCGTCGTCGATGCGCTGCGACAGAAATTCCAGCCTGCCAAGTGACCGGGCAGGCACAGGGGAACGGGAACGAATGCTTTATTATCTGGTTGAATTTGCGAAAGAAATCTCTTTCCTCAATATCTTTCGCTACATCACGTTCCGCACCGGCGGTGCGCTGATCACCTCGGCCTTCCTCGTCTTCCTGTTCGGGCCGGTCATCATCCGGTCGTTGCGCGTGCGCCAGGGCAAGGGCCAGCCGATCCGTGCCGACGGGCCGCAGACCCATTTCAAGAAGGCCGGAACGCCGACCATGGGCGGGCTGATGATCCTGTTTGGCATCATCGTCTCCACGCTGCTGTGGGCAAACCTCTCGTCCAATTATGTCTGGGTGGTGCTGCTGGTGACCATCGCCTTCGGCATCATCGGCTTTTACGATGACTATCTGAAGGTGACCAAGCAGTCGCATCTGGGTTTTTCCGGCAAGGCGCGGCTCGGCGCGGAATTCCTGATCGCGGCCATTGCCTGCTGGGTGATCATGCAATCCGGCTCGCAGCCCTTCTCATCCTCGCTCGCCTTCCCCGTCTTCAAGGACTGGGTGATCAATCTCGGCTGGTTCTTCGTGCCCTTTGCCTGCCTCGTCATCGTTGGCGCGGGCAATGCGGTCAACCTGACCGACGGGCTGGACGGCCTTGCCATCATGCCGGTGATGATTGCCGCAGCCTCGTTCGGCGTCATCGCCTATGTGTCCGGCAACGCGGTCTTTGCCGACTATCTGCAGATCCATTTCGTGCCGGGCACCGGTGAACTCGCCGTGGTGCTGGGCGCGGTGATCGGAGCCGGCCTCGGCTTCCTCTGGTTCAATGCGCCGCCTGCCGCCATTTTCATGGGCGATACCGGTTCTCTGGCGCTGGGCGGCCTGATCGGCACGGTGGCGGTGGCCACCAAGCACGAGATCGTGCTCGGCATCATCGGCGGCCTCTTCGTGCTGGAGGCCCTGTCGGTCATCCTGCAGGTGGCCTCCTTCAAGCTCACCGGCAAGCGCATCTTCCTGATGGCGCCGATCCACCATCACTTCGAGAAGAAGGGCTGGACGGAAAGCCAGGTGGTGGTGCGCTTCTGGATCATCGCCTTCATCCTCGCCCTGATCGGGCTGTCCACGCTGAAGCTGAGGTAAGCCATGATCGCTGCCGCACAGTTCAAGGGCAAAAGGGTTGCGCTGTTCGGGCTTGGCGGGTCCGGTCTGGCGACGGCCCGCTCGTTGATGGATGGCGGGGCGGATGTGCTGGCCTGGGACGACAATCCCGACAGTGTGGCGGCAGCCAGCGCGCAAGGCATCCAAACCGGCGATTTGCGCCAGGCCGACTGGCCGGGCTTTGCCGCCTTCGTGCTGTCGCCCGGCGTCCCGCTAACCCACCCCAAGCCGCACTGGAGCGTCGATCTTGCCCATGCGGCTGGCGTCTCGGTAATCGGCGACGTGGAACTGTTTGCGCTGGAACGCGCGGCGCTGGCGCCAACGGCACCGTTCATTGCGATCACCGGCACCAATGGCAAATCAACCACCACGGCGCTGACCGCCCACATCATTGCGCAATCGGGGCGGGACGCGCAGATGGGCGGCAATATCGGCCGCGCGGTGCTGACGCTCGATTCGCCGGAGCCGCAGCGCCACTACGTGGTGGAGTGCTCCTCTTACCAGATCGATCTGGCACCATCGCTGAATCCATCTGCGGGCGTACTGCTCAACCTGACGCCCGATCATCTCGACCGTCATGGCGACATGACGCACTATGCGGAAGTGAAGGAACGCCTCGTTGCGCGCTCCGACGTGGCGATCGTCGGTGTGGATGACGAATATTGCGCAGCCATCGCCTCGCGGCTGGAAAATGCCGGGGTCCGGGTGGTGCGCATCTCGACCACGCTGCATCTGGGAGACGGGCTTTTTGCCGATGGGTCGCGGCTTATGCTGGCGACCAATGGCAGGGTGCGCGAGATCGCAAACCTTGAAGGCATCGGCTCTTTGCGCGGCCGCCACAATGCGCAAAATGCGCTGGCCGCCGTTGCCGCATGCCTTGCCAGCGGTTTGGACGAGGAAGCCATCCGCGCGGGGCTCAAGAGCTTTCCCGGGCTGGCGCATCGCATGGAGCAGGTGGGGCGCAAGGGCGCGGTGCTGTTCGTCAATGACAGCAAGGCCACCAATGCGGAAGCCGCAGCGCCCGCGCTCTCGTCTTTCGAGCGCATCCACTGGATTGCCGGCGGCCTGCCCAAGACTGGTTGCATCGAGGCCTTGCAGCCGCTCTATTCGCGCATCGCCAAGGCCTATCTGATCGGCGAGGCGGCACCTGGTTTCGCAGCCGCGCTGGGCGAGGCCGTGCCTTACGAGATTTCCGGCACGCTGGACGCCGCTGTTGCCCATGCTGCCCGCGACGCCGCAGCAAGCGGGCGCGACGAGGTGGTGCTGCTGTCGCCCGCCTGTGCCAGTTTTGACCAGTTTCGCAATTTCGAGGTCCGGGGAGACGCCTTCCGCGCCGCCGTGATGGCGCTCGGCAACGTTTCCCCCATCGGAGGATGACACCATGGTAAGCCGCGCTGAACAGGGACAGATTGCCGACTGGTGGTGTACCATTGACCGGTGGCTTCTGTCGGCCTTCCTGATGCTGATGATGTTGGGCATCGTGTTGTCGTTTGCCGCCAGCCCTGCCGTGGCCGAGCGCATCGGGCTGGATGCCTATCATTTCGTGTCGCGCCAGATCATCTTCATGATCCCGGCAGTCATCGCCATGGTCGGCGTGTCCTTCCTGTCGCCGCGCAATGTGCGCCGACTGGCGCTGCTGATGCTGGCGGGATCGCTGGCGCTGATGGTGCTGGCACTGTTCTTCGGCGTTGAAGTCAAGGGCTCGCGGCGCTGGGTCTACATCCTCGGCGTCTCCATCCAGCCGTCGGAATACATGAAGCCGGCCTTCGTGATCATCTGCGCCTGGCTCTTCTCCGAGCCGTCGCGCAATCCCGACATTCCGGGCAATCTTTTTGCCATGATCCTGCTCGGCCTGGTGATGGCGCTGCTGGTGGCGCAGCCTGACCTTGGCCAGACCATGCTGGTGACGGCCACCTGGGGCGTGATGTTCTTTCTAGCCGGCCTGCCATGGCTGTGGATCATCGCGCTGGGCGGCATTGGTGCGGCAGGCGCTTTCGGGGCCTATGTGACCTTCCCGCATGTGGCAGGGCGCATTGACCGGTTCATGACCGGCGAGGGCGACAATTTCCAGGTGGACATGGGGCTGGATGCCATTGTGCGCGGTGGCTGGCTGGGCCAGGGGCCGGGCGAGGGCACTGTCAAACGCGTGCTGCCGGACAGCCATACAGACTTCGTGTTCTCGGTCGCGGCAGAGGAATTCGGCATCCTCCTCTGCCTGATCATCATGGGCCTGTTTGCCTTCGTGGTGCTGCGCGCCATGCTGATCGCCATGAAGGAGCGCGATGATTTCACGCGCTATGCCATTGCCGGTCTGGTGACGATTTTCGGCTTCCAGTCAATCATCAACATGGGCGTGAACCTGCAGCTTCTGCCGGCCAAGGGCATGACGCTGCCCTTCATTTCCTATGGCGGCTCTTCTCTGGTGGCGATGGCTCTGTCCATGGGCATGGTGCTGGCGCTGACGCGACGGCGGCCTGAAAAGCGCATGCATTTCGGCTTCCGCGCGCCGGGCGCCCCTGCCATCAAGCCGGCGGAGTGAGGGCATGATCAGCAAGGGCGTCATCATGCTGTCGGCAGGGGGCACCGGCGGCCATCTTTTCCCGGCTGAAGCCCTTGCCCATGAATTGCACGCCCGAGGCTGGACCGTGCATTTGGCAACCGATGAGCGGGCTGAACGCTTTGCCGGGAATTTTCCGGCTGAAGCGATCCATGCCATTCCCTCGGCAACGATCGGCGGCAAGAACCCGATTGCCTTCCTGCGCACCTTTTTCAAGCTCTGGCAGGGCGTGCGCGCTGCGCAAGCCGTCTATCAGCGCGTCAAGCCCAAGGCGGTGATCGGCTTTGGCGGATACCCGACCCTGCCGCCGCTTTACGCTGCGCTGCGCTGGCGCATCCCCACCATGATCCATGAGCAGAATGCGGTGATGGGCCGGGCCAACAAGGCGCTTGCGCCGCGTGTCACCGCCATTGCCGGCGGGTTCCTGCCGGAGGGTACCGGCGGCTTTCCGCGAAAGACCGTGGTGACCGGCAACCCGGTGCGCCCGGCGGTGATT
>JBGSQC010000250.1:0-4340 GCA_041738295.1 Zhengella sp.
TGCTGCGCGACCATGCGCCCGGCCCGTTCCGGCGCGGGCTTGATCTCGGCTGCGGCACGGGGCTGACCGGCAGTGCGCTGAACGGCATGGTGACCGAATTCATCGGCGTCGACATTTCCGAGAACATGGTGGCTCTTGCCGACGAGCGCGACGTCTATGACGGGCTCTATGTGGGCGAAGTGGTGGATTTCGTTGAAAACATCGAGGACGAAGCGCCTTTTGACATCATCTGCGCCACTGACGTGATGCCCTATCTGGGTGACCTTGAGCGCGTGACGGCAGGCGTCGCCGACCGGTCCACTGACGGCGCGATCTTCGCCTTTTCCACCGAGACGCTGCCCGACGACATGATTGGCCCGCGCGGCTTCACGGTGACGCGCAAGCACCGCTTCGCCCATTCGCCCGCCTATCTGGAGGATGTGCTGTCACGCCACGGCTTCGCGATCATCCACATCGAGGATGTGACCGTGCGCAGCGACGAGGGCGAACCTATCCCCGGCCATCTGCTGCTGGCACGGAAAGGGTGAGGCTCACGCCGCCCGCGCATCCTGCTTGATCATGTCAGCGGCTTTTTCGGCGATCATCAGCACCGGCGAATTGGTGTTTCCGGATGTGATGGTCGGCATGATCGAAGCGTCGATGACGCGCAAACCGGCAATGCCATGCACGCGCAGCCGGTCATCCACCACCGCCATCGGGTCGGAACCCATCTTGGCCGTGCCGACCGGATGGAAGATCGTGGTGCCGACCTGGCCGGCAGCTTCCGCCAGTTCGGCGTCGCTCTGGTAGTGCGGGCCGGGCATGAACTCTTGCGGGTGGTAGCGCTGCACCGGGCCCTTGGAAACGATGGTGCGCGTCAGGCGGATGGCGCGCGCCGCCACCTGCCGGTCGCCTTCCGTTGAAAGGTAGTTGGGCTGGATGGCCGGATGCGCCTTGGGGTCGGCCGACTTGATGCGCACATGGCCTCGGCTTTCCGGCCGCAAATTGCAGACCGACGCGGTGAAGGCCGGGAAGGGATGCAACGGCTCGCCGAATTTCTCCAGGGACAGCGGCTGCACGTGGAATTCGAGATCCGGATACTCCAGCGACGGGTCTGACTTTGCGAAGGCGCCAAGCTGGCTCGGTGCCATCGACATCGGGCCGGAGCGCTTCACGGCATATTCCAGCCCGATCATCGCCTTGCCCCAGAGCGAGGCGGAGCGCGCGTTGAGCGTCGTCACGCCGTCCACCTTGAAGGCGCAGCGCAGTTGCAGATGGTCCTGCAGGTTTTCACCGACACCCGGCAATTCGTGCGCCACCGCGATGCCGTGATCAGCCAGCACCGCGCCCGGTCCGATGCCCGACAGTTGCAGCAGCTGCGGCGAGCCGATGGCACCCGATGTCAGCAGCACTTCGCCGCGCGCAGTTACCTGCTTCAACTGACCGTCCTTGCGGAACGCGACACCGGTTGCCCGCTTGCCGTCAAGGATCACGCGCTCGGCCTGTGCGCCGGTCATCACGGTCAGGTTCGGGCGGTTCTTCGCCGGCCGCAGGAAGGCCTTGGCCGTGTTCCAGCGCCAGCCATTGCGCTGGTTGACGCGAAAATAGGAAACGCCCTCATTGTTGCCGCGGTTGAAATCCTCCGTCGCCGGAATGCCCGCTTCCACGCAGGCATCGCGGAAGGCGTCGAGAATGTCCCAGCGCAAGCGCTGCTTTTCCACCCGCCACTCGCCGCCTGCGCCATGCATGTCGTCAGCACCGGAATAATAGTCCTCAGACTTCCTGAAATAGGGCAGCACGTCATCCCACGCCCAGCCGGTGTTTCCCATCTGGCGCCACTGGTTATAGTCGCCCTTCTGGCCACGCAGATAGAGCATGCCGTTGATCGAGGAGCAGCCACCGAGCGTGCGTCCGCGCGGGTATAGCAGCGAGCGGCCGCCCAGCCCCTTTTCCGCTTCGGTGCGAAAGCCCCAGTCGGTGCGCGGATTGCCGATGCAGTAGAGATAGCCGACCGGAATGTGGATCCAGATGTAATTGTCCTTGCCGCCGGCTTCCAGCAGCAGCACGGTCTTGGTCGGGTCCTCTGACAGCCGGTTGGCGAGCGCGCAGCCCGCCGTGCCAGCTCCTACGACAACATAGTCGAATGTCCCGATCGTGCTCATGTGTCCGCCTCCCGCAGTCTCGCCATTGTGGCTGATCCCGCTTGAAACCAAATGGGCAATGTTGCACATCTCATGTGCAGCAGCGCACAAGGCAATCGACGATGTTCGACTGGAATGATCTTCGCTTTTTCATCGAGGTGCGGCGCGCCGGCAGCTTCGCGCTGGCCGGCCGCAGGCTGGGATGCGCCCACACCACTGTGTCGCGCCGCATCGCCACGCTGGAACATTCGCTCGGATCGCATCTCTTCGAGCGCGTCGGCGAGACCCTCCAGCTGACCGCCGAGGGCGAGGCGATTGCCGGGCTTGCCGACCGCATGGAGCTGACCGCCATGGCCATTGCCGACAAGGCGGTGCCGGCGGGAACAGCAGTGACCGGGTCCATCCGCGTCGGCGCGCCGGACGGCATCGGCAATGCGGTCCTCTCACGCATCCTGCCGGAGCTCCTGGCCGAGCAGCCCGGTCTTGCTGTGGAATTGGTGCCGGTGCCGGTCACCCACAAGCTGTGGAACCGCGATGTCGATATCGCCATCAGCCTCGACAGGCCGGTAACGGGGCGCATCGTGATGAGCCGCCTGATCGACTATGATCTGCGCATCTATGGTGCGCCGTCTTTGCTCGCCGAAAAGGGCATGCCGCAGACGGTGGAAGACCTGACTGCCTTTGCCTTCGCCGGATATATTGATGACCTGATCTTTTCCGGTGCGCTGGATTTCAACCGGCTGATCCATCCGGGCCTGCGCGTTGCCTACAAGGCGGCCACCGTGAAAGCGCAGCTTGATGCCGTCGCCTCGGGGCGGACACTGGGTGTGCTGCCCTGTTTCCTGGCGCGCGAGACCGATCTGGTCCCGGTGCTGCCTCACGAGGTTGCTTTCGCCCGCACCTATTGGCTGCTCTATCCGGAAGAACTGCGCGAGATAGAGCGCGTGCGCGTCGTCGCGGCCTTCATCACGCGCCGCATCCGCGAGCAGGCAGCCCTGTTCCGCTTTGCGCCGCCGGGAGCTGCAAACGCATCTTGACCGGCACACTGTGCCGTGGCTCCCTCAGGGTTCAACCGGGAAGAAGATAGAAATGACGGGTTCACTGGCCGATGTGATGGCCCTGATCGACGCCGCCAATGCCGCCGATCCGACACTGGCCGACGATGGCAAAGGCTCCGTGCGGCCTGCGGCGTTGCTCTATGGCGAACGCATGAGCGCCACGCTGGATGCCTTCCAGCCGGACGCCGGGCACTGCCTGAAGATCGCATGCCGCGCCCAGCATCTGGAGCGCTGGAAGCTGCCGCGTGCCGATTATCCCATGACAAAGCCCGGCTATCACGCCTGGCGCAACGAGCAGAAGCGCCGCCATGGCGAACGCGCAGGAGAGCTGACGCGCCAGTCAGGGTTTGGCGAGGAGGACATCGCCCGCGTCCGGGTGCTGATCGGCAAGGAAGGCATCAAGCGCGATACGGAGGTGCAGGCGCTGGAGGATGTCGCCTGTCTCGTCTTCCTGCAATGGTATGCGATGGATTTTGCCGCCGGGCGCGAGCCTGACGAGCTGAAGTCGATCATGGTCAAGACGCTCGCCAAGATGAGCGAAAAGGGCAGGGCCTATGCGGCAACCCTTCCCCTGCCGCAGCCCTTGCGCGACCTTGCAGGCTTTTGACAGGATGGCTAGGGTCCAGACTCTGGGCCCCGGCTGGCGGGCGGCGAGGACGGTTCGCAATGAGTGCTCCCAACGGCAAACTGGATGACGCGGCCCGCGCCGGCTGGCTCTATTACGTTGCCGGCAACACGCAGGACCAGATTGCAGCCAAGCTCGGCGTCTCGCGCCAGTCAGCCCAGCGGTTGGTCTCCCTTGCCATGGCCGAGGGACTGGTGAAGGTGCGCGTCGATCATCCCATCGCTGCCTGCATGGAACTGTCGCGCGATCTCAAGGAGAAGTTTGGTTTAAGGTGGTGCGAGGTGGTGCCGACTGATCCCGGTTCGCAATCCTCGACGCTCGGCGTGGCGCAGGCCTGCGCCGCGGAAATGGAGAAGTGGCTGCGCCGCGACGATCCCATGGTGATGGCGCTCGGCACCGGGCGCACCATGAAGGCAGCGGTGGAACTGCTGCCGCCCATGGATTGCCCGCAGCACAAGGTGGTGTCGCTCACCGGCAACATCTCGCCGGACGGGTCTGCCGCCTTCTACAACGTGGTGTTCACGCTGGCCGACATCG
>JBGSQC010000194.1:0-10628 GCA_041738295.1 Zhengella sp.
TCCGCAGGCTGCGTGCAAGGTCCTCATGGTCGAGGAGGAAGGCAACCGACTCCTGACGCCGCGCAATGGCCTTCGGGTCGGTGAGCGGTGCCATCAGCCGGTCGGCGAGCAGGCGCGCCCCGCCGCCGGTCACGGTCCGGTCAATCGCCTTGAGCAAGGAGCCGTCACGGCTGCCCGAAAGCGTGCGCAACAGTTCGAGGTTTGCCCGGGTCGACGCATCGATGAAAAGCGACGAACCGGCCTGTTCGCGCTCCGGCCGCATCAAGGGCGGGCGCTGGCCGATCTGCGTTTTTTCCACATAGGCGATGATACCGGAAATCGCCGACAATTCGGCACGCGAGAACTGGCCGAAGCCATCCAGTGCCGCGACAGAGAAAAAGCGGCGGATGCGCGCTTCTGCTCCGGAACTGTCAAAAAGGCTCGCCGGCTGCGGATTGGCTGTCCGGCCCAGCACGGCCGTCACCATCGCCAGTTCGGGATCGTGGAACAGCGTGTCGGCCATCACCACTTCGCGCGGATCGATGCGTGCGATCTCGGCCATCACCAGCGACGGCGTCGATGAGGTGACGCGGAAGGCACCCGTCGACAGGTCGAGCCAGGCGATGGCCAGCTGATCGCCGTCGGCCTTCGCCCGGCCCAGCGCCATCAGGAAGTTGGACTGCGAAGGATCAAGCAGCTTGTCTTCGGTCAGCGTGCCCGGCGTGACAAGGCGGATGACATCGCGGCGGACCACCGATTTTGAGCCGCGTTTCTTGGCTTCTGCGGGATCTTCCACCTGTTCGCACACGGCCACGCGGTGGCCCGCCGCAATCAGCTTCTGGAGATAATCGTCTGCCGCATGCACCGGTACGCCGCACATAGGAATGTCTTCGTCCAGATGCTTGCCGCGCTTGGTCAGCGTGATGCCGAGCGTACGCGAGGCGATTTCGGCGTCGGCAAAGAACAGTTCGTAGAAATCGCCCATCCGGTAGAACAGCAGCGAATCCGGGTTGGCGAGCTTGATCTCGATGAATTGTTCCATCATTGGTGTGGCAGTCGCGCGGCTTTGCGCCGAGGCAAGAGCCTGCAGACTGTGCGGTCCGCTGTGCTGCGGCGTGTCATCCATCACGTCAGGCCCCCGGCCGCAATTCTCACGAATTCATCCCTTCGCTTGATCAGGCACGAATTTCCTGCTTGGCGGTTTACTGTGAGCCTGTGTAGCCTTATCGGAACGACTCCACAAAAAATTTTCCGGGAACGCCATGCCAATCAAATCCAAGCCTCGCCAGGCCGGCCCTTCTGTCACTGCACAAGAAGCCCTCGATTTCCATTCGCGCGGTCGCCCGGGCAAGCTGGAGATCACGCCGACCAAGCCGATGGCGACGCAGCGCGACCTGAGCCTGGCTTACTCGCCGGGCGTTGCCGTGCCGGTGCTGGCCATTGCCGAGGATCCGTCCCGCGCCTTTGATTACACGACGCGTGGCAACATGGTGGCGGTCATTTCCAATGGCACGGCCATCCTCGGCTTGGGCAATCTTGGCGCGCTGGCCTCCAAGCCGGTGATGGAAGGCAAGGCGGTGCTGTTCAAGCGCTTTGCCGACGTGGACTCGATTGACCTTGAGGTCGACACCGAGAATGTCGAGGAATTCATCAATTGCGTGCGCTTCCTCGGACCCTCGTTTGGCGGCATCAACCTGGAAGACATCAAGGCACCGGATTGCTTCATCATCGAGCAGCGTCTGCGCGAGATCATGGACATTCCGGTGTTCCATGACGACCAGCACGGCACGGCGATCATCGCGGCAGCTGGCCTCGTCAATGCGCTGCACCTGACGGGACGGACCATGAAGGACACCAAGCTTGTCTGCAATGGCGCGGGCGCTGCGGCAATTGCCTGCATCGAGCTCATCAAGGCCATGGGCTTCACCCCGCAGAACGTAACCCTTTGCGATACCAAGGGCGTGATCTATCAGGGCCGTGAAGACGGCATGAACCAGTGGAAATCAGCCCATGCCATCCCGACGGAAGACCGCACGCTGGCTGACGCCATGGTCGATGCCGATGTCTTTCTCGGCCTGTCGGCCAAGGGCGCGCTGACCAGCGAAATGGTCGCCTCGATGGCGCCCAATCCTTTGATCTTCGCGATGGCCAATCCGGACCCGGAAATCACGCCGGAGGAAGTGGCCGATATCCGTGATGACGCCATCATGGCAACGGGCCGGTCGGACTATCCCAACCAGGTCAACAATGTCCTGGGCTTCCCCTATATTTTCCGCGGCGCGCTTGATGTTCGCGCGACCACCATCAACGAGGCCATGAAGATCGCGGCTGTCCACGCGCTCGCAGCTCTCGCCCGCGAGGACGTGCCCGATGATGTGGCAGCGGCCTATGGCGGGCAGCGTCCCAAATTCGGCCCGAGCTACATCATTCCGGTGCCATTCGACCCACGCCTGATCTCGGCCATTCCGGTCGCTGTCGCCAAGGCTGCCATGGACAGCGGCGTTGCCCGCAAGCCCATTCTCGATATGGAGAAATACGCCCAGCAGCTGTCCGCCCGGCGCGATCCCATCGCCTCCACCTTGCAGCGCATCTATGAGCGCGTGCGCCGCCAGCCCAAGCGTGTGGTTTTCGCCGAGGGCGAAGAGGAACAGGTGATGCGCGCCGCCTTGTCCTATGTGAACCAGAAGCTCGGCTCGGCCATCCTGATCGGCCGCGAGGACCAGATCCGCGACACTGCCGCCGCCGCTGGGCTGGACATCGACCGTCCGGGCATCGAAGTGGTCAATGCGCGGCTTTCGGACCGCAATGCCGCCTATGCCGATTTCCTCTACCAGCGCCTGCAGCGAAAGGGTTTCCTGCTGCGCGACTGCCAACGCTTGATCAACAATGACCGCAATCATTTCGGCGCCGCCATGGTAGCCATGGGCGATGCCGATGCCATGGTTTCCGGTGTCACCCGAAACTATTCGACCGTGCTGGAAGACGTGAAGCGGGTGATCGACACCAAGCCCGGCCACCGCATGATCGGCATTTCGCTGGCGCTCTGCCGCGGGCGCACGGTTGTCGTTGCCGATACGGCCGTCCATGACATGCCGACGTCAGAGCAGCTGGCCGACATTGCCGAGGAAGCCGCCGGCATGGCGCGCCGCCTGGGCTACGAGCCGCGCGTCGCCATGCTTGCCTATTCCACCTTCGGCCACCCGAAGGGCGAACGCTCCGAACGCGTGCAGGAGGCGGTGCAGATCCTCGATCGCCGCCGCGTCGATTTTGAATATGATGGCGAGATGGCCGCGGATGTGGCCTTGAATGCCGCGCTGATGGAGCAATATCCCTTCATCCGCCTGTCCGGCCCCGCCAATGTGCTGGTCATGCCGGCATTCCATTCGGCCTCCATTGCCACAAAGATGCTGCAGGAACTGGGCGGCTCCACCGTGATCGGTCCAATGCTGGTCGGGCTGGAAAAGTCGGTGCAGATCGTGCCGATGAATGCCAAGGATTCCGACATCGTCAACATGGCGGTGATTGCGGCTTACAACACTGCCGACTGAGCGCCCTGCCATGCCGTAGGCAGGCCGCGCAAATCACGCTATATGCGGGCGTCTCCCAACTGGACGCCCGCATTCATGGCCCGCACACCGCTCAAGCTCCACGAAATGATCGACGCCGAAGCCCTGCGCGCAGAGCTGACTGCGCTCACTGCTGCAAGCGATGGCAACGGGTCTGGCGTGGAGCTGCGCGCGAGCGTTCTCGCCCGGTTGAAGGCCGTTCTGACCGAGGGTCACGCCCGTGCCGAAGCCATGCTGCTGGCCGATGGCGGTGGCTCGGCCTGCGCTGCACGCCTTTCCCATCTGATGGATGAGATCATCAGCGTCCTCTATGATTTTGCCACCCACCACGTCTACCGCTCCCAGAATCCAAGCCAGGCCGAACGCATGGCGATTGTCGCGGTTGGCGGCTACGGGCGCGGAACGCTGGCGCCGGGCTCCGACATCGACTTGCTGTTCCTGCTGCCCTACAAGCAGACGCCCTGGGGCGAGCAGGTCATCGAGTATATTCTCTACATGCTGTGGGACATGGGGCTGAAGGTCGGCCATGCCACCCGCAACATTGACGAATGCGTGCGACTTTCGCGCACCGACATCACCATCCGCACTGCGGTTCTGGAAGCCCGCTTCCTGTGGGGCGACGAGCCGCTCCTCGGCGAGTCGCTGGCCCGCTTTGACAAGGAGGTTGTCAAAGGCACGGCGTCGGAATTTGTCCAGGCCAAATTGGCCGAGCGGGATGTGCGCCATACCAAGCAGGGCGAAAGCCGCTACAAGGTCGAGCCGAACATCAAGGAAGGCAAGGGCGGCCTTCGCGACCTGCAGACGCTGTTCTGGATCGGCAAATATCATTATCGCGTGGCGACCGCTGAAGAGCTGGTCGGCAAGGCCTTTACCCGGCAGGAATTCAACATCTTCCGCCGCGCCGAGGATTTCCTCTGGGCGGTGCGCTGCCACATGCATTTCGTCACCGGCAAGGCCGAAGAGCGCCTGCATTTCGAGCTCCAGCGCGATGTCGCGGCCCGGCTCAATTATCACGACACGCCCGGCCTTTCCTTTGTCGAGCGCTTCATGAAGCACTATTTCCTTGTTGCCAAGGATGTCGGCGACCTGACGCGCATTGTCTGTGCCGCGCTGGAGGAAGAGCAGGCCAAGCATGTGCCGGGCTTCAACCGGCTGTTTTCCGGTTTCACCAAGCGCAAGCGCAAGCTCCCCGGCACCACCGATTTCATCATCGACAATGACCGCATCACCATCGCCAATGACAAGGTCTTCGAAAAGGATCCGCTGAACCTGGTCCGCCTGTTCTGGTTCGCAGACCGCCACGGGCTGGAATACCACCCCGATGCCATGCAGCTGCTTTCGCGGTCGCTGAAGCTGGTGAACCGTGACCTGCGCCGCAATCCCGAAGGCAATGCGCTGTTCATGGATGTGCTGACCGGGCGCGATCCGGAGCTTCACCTGCGTCGAATGAACGAGGCGGGCCTGCTGGGCAAGCTGATCCCGGATTTCCGTAAGATTGTCGCGATGATGCAGTTCTCCATGTACCATCACTATACGGTGGACGAGCACCTGCTGCGCTGCATCGGCGTGCTGTCTGCCATCGAGCAGGGCAGGGAACAGAAGGCCCATCCGCTGGCCCACCGGCTGATCCCCGATATCAAGGCCAACCGTCGCATCCTTTATACCGCCATTCTTCTGCACGACATCGCCAAGGGCAGGCCGGAAGATCATTCCATTGCCGGAGCGCGCATTGCCCGCAGGCTTTGCCCGCACATGGGCCTTGATGCGCAGGAAACCGAAACCGTCGCCTGGCTGGTCGAGCAGCATCTCACCATGAGCACGGTCGCCCAGTCGCGCGATCTCAACGACCGCAAGACCATCGAGGATTTTGCCGCCGTCGTGCAATCGGTCGACCGGCTGCGCATGCTGCTCGTGTTGACAGTTTGTGACATTCGCGGCGTCGGCCCGGGTGTCTGGAACGGCTGGAAAGGCCAGCTCCTGCGCACCCTCTACGCCGAAACGGAACTGCTGATGACCGGCGGCTTCTCGGAGGCCTCGCGCAAGGACAGGGTCGAGATGGCGCGCGAACGGCTGTCAGCCCGCCTTTCGGATTGGCCGGAAGCCGAACGCATCGCCTATTGCGAGCTTCATTATCCGGCTTATCTTCTGGCGGTCGACATAGAGGATCAGGTGCGCCACGCGGCTTTCATCCGCAAGACCGATCAGGCGGGGAAACGTCTGGCAACAACGGTCCGCACGCTGGAATTCGAGGCCATCACTGAAATCACCGTGCTGACGCCCGACCATCCGCGCCTGCTGTCAATGATTGCCGGAGCCTGTGCGGCAGCGGGTGCCAACATCGTCGACGCGCAGATTTTCACCACGTCCGATGGCCGCGCATTGGACACGATCTTCGTCACCCGCGAGTTTGACCAGAACGAGGATGAGTTGCGCCGCGCCGCGCGTGTCAGCCATCTGATCGAGGAAGCACTTGAGGGCCGGACGCGCTTGCCGGAGATGATCGAGAAGCGCGCCAAACCGAAGAAGCGCAACAAGGCTTTCCGCATTCCGCCAGCTGTCGAAATCCGCAACACCCTGTCGCGCAAGTTCTCGGTTATCGAGGTCGAGGGGCTGGATCGTCCGGGACTTCTGTCCGAGCTGACCGGGGCGCTGGCCGACCTGTCGCTCGACATCGCCTCGGCCCATATCACCACCTTCGGCGAGAAGGTGGTCGACACCTTCTATGTGACCGATCTTGTCGGCCACAAGATCGAGAACCCGACCCGCCAGGCAAAGATCGAGGCGCGGCTGAAGGAAGTCCTTGAGGAAACGGCTGCTGCTGCAACACCGAAGGCTGCGCGCCAGGCAGCAACCGCGGACATGGCAGGAAAAGCATGAGCCTGATCGGAAAATTTGCCAGTGTCGGCGGGGCCACCATGGCGAGCCGCGTGCTCGGCTTTGTCCGCGAGGCGCTGATCGGGGCGGCCCTTGGTGCCGGGCCGGTGGCCGATGCCTTCTATGCCGCTTTCGGGTTCCCCAATCTCTTCCGCCGCCTCTTTGCCGAAGGCGCTTTCAACTCGGCCTTCGTCCCGCTTTTTGCCAAGGAGGTGGAAGGCGGTGGGCTGGAGCGCGCGCGCCTATTCGCCGAGCAGGTGCTGGCCATGCTGTCAGCCGTGCTGATCGGCCTGTCGGCGCTCTCCATGATCTTCATGCCCTCGGTCGTGGCGACCGTCGTGGCACCGCTCTTTGCTGATACGCCGGACAAGTTCGCCATGACGGTGGACATGACGCGCATCATGTTCCCCTATCTGTTCTGCATGTCGCTGGTTGCCATGTTCTCCGGCATCCTGAATTCGCTGCGCCGCTATTTCCTGGCAGCCATCGTCCCTGTGCTGCTCAACGTCATCATGGTGGGTGTCACCGCTTCCGCCCTTTGGCTCGGCATGGACGCGCCTTCCACCGGCTATTGGCTGGCCTGGGGCGTCTTTGCCTCAGGTTTCGCGCAGCTTGCCCTGCTGGTTTGGGGCGTGTCGCGTCAGGGCATGATGCTGCGCCTGCGCCTGCCGCAGCTCACCCCGGATGTGAAACGCCTGCTCATCCTCATGGCGCCTGCCATGGTCACCGGCGGCGTGGTGCAAATCAACATCATGATCGGCCGCATCATTGCCTCGGCGCAGGATGGCGCCATTGCGTTGCTGAACTACGCCGACCGCATCAACCAATTGCCGCTTGGCGTCATCGGGGTTGCCATCGGCGTGGTGCTGTTACCGGAATTGTCGCGTGCGCTCAGGGCGCGTGATGATGCCGAGGCCCAGCATTTGCAGAACCGAAGCCTCGAGTTCGGCCTCGCGCTTACGCTTCCCGCCGCTGTCGGCTTCATGACCCTGCCTGAGCCGCTGGTGAACCTGCTTTATGAGCGCGGAGCCTTTTCAGCCGAGACCACACGGCTGACGGCGCAAGCCCTTGCGGCTTTTGCCGTCGGCCTGCCGGCTTATGTGCTGATGAAGGTGTTCCAGCCCGCCTTCTTTGCCCGCGAGGACATGAAGACGCCGCTCTGGTTTTCCATTGTCGCCGTGGTGATCAACATCGCGTTTTCGCTTCTCCTGTTCCCGTTGTTCGGCCATGTCGCCATTGCGGCGGCAACCGCGGTCTCGGCCTGGGTCAATGTTTCCTTGTTGGCCATGGTGCTGTGGAGGCGCGGTGATTTCCGCCCGTCGCCTGCCACCTTGCGCAGGATTTCGATGATTGTCCTGTCCTCCATCGCGATGGGAGTTGCGGTGGTCGCCATTCACACTCTCCTGCCGGGCCTCTTTGCCCATGCGGCCTTCCTTGTCCGTTTTGCCACCGTCATGGCGACCATCCTGGTTGCCGGAATTGTCTATTTCGGCCTGGCCTTCGCCACCGGCGGCCTTGACCGGGGTGAATTCACCCGGCTCCTACGCCGCCGGCGCAGTGCCGCATGAATGCAACAACGGGCGGTTGGAAGCATCCGCCCGCTGCATTTGTCTTGATCCGGGCTCGCTCTGACGCCATAAGCAGCGCGCATCTGCTTGGCGGACCACTCCCGCCGAAGCCCTCCACCAGCTTCAGGAACGATCCATGTCCAGCTTCAAGCCCCTCGTCTTTTCCGGCGTCCAGCCGACCGGCAACCTGACCCTCGGCAATTATCTCGGTGCCATCCGCAAGTTCGTCGAGCTGCAGAACAGCCACGACTGCATTTATTGCGTCGTTGACATGCATGCCATCACCACCTGGCAGGACCCGGTGGACCTGATGGCCGCAACGCGCTCGGTCGCCGCCGCCTATCTGGCCGCAGGCATCGACCCCACCAAGCACATCGTCTTCAACCAGAGCCGCGTCGTGCAGCACGCCGAACTGGCCTGGATCTTCAATTGCGTCGCCCGCATGGGCTGGCTGAACCGCATGACGCAGTTCAAGGAGAAGGCCGGCAAGGACAAGGAGAATGCCTCGGTCGGCCTGTTTGCCTATCCGACGCTGATGGCCGCCGACATCCTGCTTTACCGCGCCACCCATGTGCCGGTTGGCGACGACCAGAAGCAGCACCTGGAGCTGACCCGCGACATCGCGCAGAAGTTCAACAATGACTATTCCAAGCGCATTGCGGATCTGCGCCTCGGCGTCGAGATGAAGGCAGGCGATGAGACGGTCAACGGCTATTTCCCGATCACCGAGCCGCTGATCGAGGGTCCGGCGACGCGCATCATGAGCCTGCGCGACGGCACCAAGAAAATGTCAAAGTCTGATCCCTCCGACATGTCGCGCATCAACCTGACCGATGACGAGGAAGCCATCTCGCGCAAGATCCGCAAGGCCAAGACCGACCCTGATGCACTGCCTTCCGAGCTTGCCGGTCTGAAGGATCGCCCGGAAGCGGCCAATCTGGTTGGCATCTATGCGGCGCTGGCAGACAAGTCCCGCGAAGCGGTTTTGTCGGAATTTGGCGGCCAGCAATTCTCCGCCTTCAAGCCCGCGCTGGCTGATCTGGCCGTTGCCATGCTGGCCCCGATTGGCGCCGAGATGCGGCGCATCTCCGCCGACAAGGCCTATGTCGACCAGGTTCTGCGCGATGGCGGTGAGCGGGCTTCGGCCATTGCGGTGGAAACCATGAAGGATGTGCGCAAGATCACCGGTCTCCTGACCGGCTGACGCACCGCCTTGCCGGCTGGCAGGCGAGGTGCCACCTTGCCCCCCGGCAAGCGAGGTGCCAATGTGCGCCCGTATCGAACATGAAGGGGCATTCATGGTCTCCCGACGCTTGAGTCACGAAGCCGGCCACCGCCGGAAATTCCTTGCCGTCATTGATGAAACACCCGAATGCGAGCGCGCTGTCGCTTATGCCGCGCGCCGCGCGCTGAACACAGGCGGTTCGCTGCTCCTCGTCTTTGTCATCCAGCCGGGCGATTTCCAGCATTGGCTGGGCGTCGAGCAGCTGATGCGGGAGGAGGCGCGCGAAGCCGCCCTTTCGGCGCTGAACGCCCATGCCACGCGCCTGCGCGAAGCGCTCGGCCTTAAGGCGGAACTGGTAACGCGGGAAGGCAAGACCACCGAAGAGATCCAGTCGCTGATCGAGGAAGACCAGGACATTGCCATCCTGGTCCTGGCTGCAGGCAATTCCTCCGAAGGTCCTGGACCACTGGTTTCCTCGATTGCCGGCAAGGTTGCGCCCTTTCCCATTCCGGTCACCGTGGTGCCGCACAACCTGACCGACGAGGACATTGACAGCCTCGCCTGACCCTCGCCTGCTTTGGCTGCCCTTGAAAAAACACGGTCAGGGGGTTAAGTTGGAATCATTCTAAGGCCTGCCGCCCTGATGCCGCAGCCCGCCCGGAGAGACCCCATGTTCATCCAGACCGAAGCCACGCCGAACCCGGCGACCCTGAAGTTCCTTCCCGGACAGGTGGTCCTTGCCGAAGGCACGGCGGATTTCCGCGATGGCGGGGTCGCAGGCGATGCCTCGCCGCTGGCCGGACGGCTGTTTGAAGTGCCGGGCGTCACCGGTGTTTTCTTTGGCTATGACTTTGTCACGGTGACCAAGGATGAGGCTTCCGACTGGCAGCACATCAAGCCTGCCATTCTGGGTGCCATCATGGAGCATTTCATGTCCGGTCTGCCGGTCATGCTGCAGGCTCAAGGGACCGAGAAGGAGCTTCCGGCGGAGGAATTCTTCGATAAGGCCGACACCGAGATCGTCGCCACCATCAAGGAACTGCTCGACACCCGCGTGCGGCCAGCCGTTGCCCAGGATGGCGGCGACATCACCTTCCGCGGCTTCGAGAACGGCACGGTCTTCCTGCACATGAAGGGTGCCTGTGCCGGCTGCCCGTCCTCCACTGCAACGCTCGAGCACGGCATCCAGAACCTGCTTCGCCATTTCGTTCCTGAAGTCGAGCAGGTCGAGCAGGTCGTCTGACCGCTTCTCATGCCGAACTTCAGCGCATGAAAAAGCCCGGACACTGTCCGGGCTTTTTGCTTGTCAGAAAGGGAAACGCTCAGGCGTCCTTTTCGGCCTGCGCATTGGGCGCGCCGGGCTCGGCTGCCGGTGCCGCCGTCTTGGGTCCGCCGGTTGCCACGCCGACCATCGCC
>JBGSQC010000221.1:0-2285 GCA_041738295.1 Zhengella sp.
CGAGCGGTCGAGCTGGCGTTTCAGGCCGTCAAGCGGCGGTCTCAAAGGGACACGCATGACAAACTCTCCTTGACCCTCCGGTTGAACAGATTAGGGATCATGATGAGGATTGACGAGTCAAAACTGACCGCACCACCGACGGAGGAACTCACCATGGAACGACCGGACCTTCCCGCCGGCCTGCCGGATGACATCGAGGGCAAGAAGGCATTGGCGCAAGCCTGGTTCCAGGAACTGCGCGACCGCATCTGCGCCGGTTTCGAGAACCTTGAGGACGAGGTGGGCGCGCCGCAGCCGGGCGAGGAACCGGGCCGTTTCGTGCGCACGCCGTGGGAGCGTGACGAAGGAGCCGGCGGCGGCGGTGTCATGTCAATCATGAAGGGCCGCCTGTTTGAAAAGGTTGGCGTCCACACGTCCACCGTCCATGGCGAGTTCTCGCCGGAATTCCGCAAGCAGATCCCCGGTGCCGACGAGGACCCGCGCTTCTGGGCCTCGGGCATTTCGCTCATCGCCCATCCGTGGAACCCGAATGTGCCCGCCGTCCACATGAACACCCGCATGGTGGTGACGACGCGCCAGTGGTTTGGCGGCGGCGCAGACCTCACCCCGGTGCTCGACCGGCGGCGCACGCAGGACGATCCCGATACGCTTGTCTTCCACAAGTCCATGCAGTTTGCCTGCTCCAAGCACCCTGATGTCGCCGATTATCCGCGCTACAAGGCCTGGTGCGACGAATATTTCCACCTCGCCCACCGCAACGAGCCGCGCGGCATTGGCGGCATTTTCTATGACTGGCTGCATTCACCGGAAGAAAAAGGCGGCTGGGATGCCGATTTCCGCTTTACCCAGGATGTCGGGCGCAGCTTCCTTGTCGCCTACAGCCACATCGTCCGCCAGAATTTCAACACGCCATGGACTGATGCCGACCGCGAGGAACAGCTGATCCGCCGGGGCCGCTATGTGGAATTCAACCTGCTTTACGATCGCGGAACCATCTTCGGCCTGAAGACCAGCGGCAATGTCGCTTCGATCCTGTCGTCCATGCCGCCAGTGGTGAAATGGCCTTGAAATTGGCCATTACGCGGAATCATTGCTGTCTTCGCTTCGGCCATCCAGAACACGGATAACTTCAATGGCCCCGTCTCTCACCCGGTACACAAACGAAAAAGGTGTACGGGGTATGGAGTATTCCCGTACGCCTTCCGGTTTTTCAGCCGGGTGGCCGATAAAGGGATTGGCCAGAAGGAGTTCCAAGGCTTTCAAATACTGAGCGTCAGCATTGCGTCGCCCTTCAGGAAATCTGCGGATATAATAGTACTTGAACCAACGAAGATCGGCCCTTGACGATGCCAGAAATGAAATTTTCATGGCTTAGCCGTTGTTTGGAAAAATGTCTGGTTCCGGCTCCGGAAGCTCATTCTCGGTACCCAGCGACATGAACCAGGCAGTCATCTTCTCTTCCGAAATGAAGACGCCCTTGTCGGCCTCGGCAACTGCTTCCTCAATGATCCGGCGCTTGGCAGCCTTGGCCTCGATCATCAACCTGATCGCCCGTGTCGCCAGATAGGATGCCGAACGGTCCTCGAGTTTCGCCTCCGCCTCGAGATTGCTCTTGAGGTCTTCATCCAGACGCATGGTGAAAGGTACGGTTCCCATGATGGCAACGCCTCCATTGGTGGATACACTGTCACACAGTGTACGCATCTGTCATGCAGTGTCAACGAAGTGCAGTCCGCAGGCGTATGTAGACAAGTTTTCGCATCCTGCCGAAAACCGCCGCATTTTGTGCTAGAATGACTAGGCAAACACGACAGGAAAGGAGAAATCCCATGAAGGAATTTCAATGCGGTTCGCTCGTTCCGGGCTGTGACTGGCATACGCGCCATGATGACGAGGCCGAGGTGATGCGCCGTGCGGTCGAGCACATGCGCGGGACCCATGGCGAGACGATCATCCGCGAAACCATGATCGACGCGATCCGCTCGCGCGTCATGGTGAGGGGCAAGGCAGCCTGAGTGCTGCCTGCGGTTCCGGCCTCACCCGGCCGGGACCGCTTTCGCCAGAAGGGCATCGCGCGACAGCGCAAAGCCCGATTCGATCCAGCTTTCCTCCAGCAGTTTCAGCCGCTTGCCGAGATCAGGCCCCGGTGCCATGCCAAGCGCCACCAGATCGGCCCCGGCCAAGGGAAACTGCGGCTTCTCCCAGCCTGATTCAAATGTCTTGAGCGCCAGAAGTTTTGCGGCTTCAGCCATGGCGGCCTTGTCGCCCTGCTGCGCCACCGCGCG
>JBGSQC010000249.1:0-15658 GCA_041738295.1 Zhengella sp.
GGCCACCATGATGGCGTCCGACAGCTCGAGGATTTCCGGCAGGCGGGCGACAGCCTGCGGCTTTTCGATCTTGGACAGGATGCCGGCGCGGCCGCGCGCGACCTTGCGCACTTCGGCAATGTCTTCCGGGCGCTGCACGAAAGAAAGCGCAATCCAGTCGACGCCGGCTTCGAGGATGGCATCGAGATCGGCGCGATCCTTCGGCGTCAGCGCGCCAACCGGCAGTTCGGTATCGGGCAGCGAAACGCCCTTCTTGTCGGAGATCTTGGTGCCGGTGACGACCTTGCAGACGATCGCCTTGCCGTCCGATTTTTCGGCGACCAGCTGCAGCTTGCCGTCATCGATGAGCAGGCGGTGGCCGGGCTCCACCGATTGCAGGATTTCGGGATGGGGCAGGTGGACGCGGTTGGTGTCGCCCGGCTCCGGGTTGTTATCCAGCGTGAAGGTCTGGCCGGGAGTGAGCGTCACCTTGCCTTCGGCAAATTTGCCGACGCGCAGCTTCGGGCCCTGCAGGTCGCCGAGAATGGCGATCGGCCGGCCGATATCTGCTTCCACCTTGCGGATGCGGCCCACCAGTTCGCGCATCAAGTCATGGCTGGCATGGCTCATGTTGATGCGGAAGACATCGGCACCAGCGGCGTGGAGCTTGCGGATCATCTCTTCGCTGGAGGAAGCCGGTCCAAGCGTCGCCAGAATCTTGGCCTTGCGGTTGCGTCTCATTATCCCGTCCGTCTCGTTCAGTTTGTTTTAAATCGGTTTAGATGACCGATGCATTAGCACGGCAGGCAATCGCACGGCAAGGGTGACATGCCAGTGACGGCAGGTCTCTCGAAAGGCTGGAACTGGGGGGACTACTGGTTGGGCTGGGCAGGGGAGAGCGGGGTAACGGCCTGCTGGTCAGTCAGCTGGACCATCCAGTTGGCCTGCTCGCCGGTGTCATATTCCTGGAAGCCGGCGCGCTGGAAGCCACGGGCAAAACAGTCGTTGATGCCGACAATCTTGAACTCCTTGTCGGCCACGCACATGTTGATCGCGCCGTCCCAGCGGCCGCCACGCTCGGCATCTTCAGCGTACAGATAGTAGTAGCGAGATGAGAGTGCGCCTTCGAGCAGCGTCTTGCAGCTGTTGCCCTCGATGTGCCACCAGCCCTCGGTGATCCAGCCCGAGGCAGCGCGATAGCCGATCGAAACCCCGACAAGATTCTGGGTGGCGTTGCAGACACGGAAATCCGCATGCGCCTGACCGGTCATGACCCAGGTCGCAAGGCCGCAGGCAGCCGTTGCCGGGAGCAGTTTCAGCGCCCTCTTGACCAAGCCAGCAATCGTCCCATTCATCCCCGGACACCTTTCAGCCTGATTCAGGCGCGGCATGATCTTCTTTTCGGAAAACTCGGCGCCCATGTCAACGCGCACTGCCACTGGCGCGTCTTATTGTCTATGAGTTGCCTGTGGAATGCCAAACCGGTGAAACAATGACAACCGACGTGCCTTTTGAAACTGTGCTGACGATTGACGGCGACCTGACGCGCGGACTTGTGCTGCTGGCCGACCATGCGCGCCGCGCGCTGCCGGCGGAATACGGTTCGCTCGGCCTGCCGGAATGGGAGTTTCAGCGCCACATCGCCTATGACATCGGCGTGGAAGGGCTGACGCGCAAACTTGCGAAACAGTTGAGTGTCCCCGCAGTGATGGCAGGGTTCTCGCGCCTGCTGATCGACCCGAACCGCGGCGAGGACGACCCGACGCTGATACGCCAGATCTATGACGGCACCATCATTCCCGGAAACTATCCGATGAGCGAGACTGAGCGCGAGAAGCGCATGTCGCATTATTTCCGGCCATACCATGCAGCCGTCTGGTCGATGATCTCTGATGTGGAGCGTGTGAGCCGCATGGCGCCGTTTGTCGTTTCGCTGCACTCCTTCACGCCGGAAATGCAGGGCAGGGCGCGGCCCTGGCATGCCGGCATCCTGTGGGACAATGACGACAGGGCAGTGCGGCCGATCATCGACATGCTGTCAGCGGGAGACGGCATGATCGTTGGCGACAACGAACCCTATGATGGCGCGCTCAAGGGCGATACGATGTACACCCATTGCATCCGTCCGGGCTTTGCCCATCTGCTGATCGAGGTGCGCCAGGACCTGATCGGCAATGCCGAGGGCGAGGCGGAGTGGGCGGAGCGGCTGGCACCCATGCTGGAGGCCATCAACCGCATGCCCGGCATGCATGACGTGAAACATTTCGGCTCGCGCACCGGGCCGGTGGAATGAGGATGAGACCATGAGCAAACTCAGCGAAAGCCAGCAGCGCGACCTTGAGGCGGCAGCCTTCCGCCGGCTGGTCAGCCATTTGCAGGGCCGCACTGACGTGCAGAACATTGACCTGATGAACCTTGCCGGCTTCTGCCGCAACTGCCTGTCGAACTGGTATCTCGATGCGGCAAAGGAAGCCGGCCTCGACCTGTCGAAGGACGAAAGCCGCGAGGCCGTCTACGGCATGCCCTATGAGGAATTCAAGGCGAAGTACCAGACCGAGGCCGGGCCGGACAAGAAAGCCGCCTTCGAGGTCAACCGCCCCAAGGAGCATTGAGGGCGCTCTCCCCGCTTTTCACAGGGCGCGCCAAACGCCGCTTGACCGGGCAGGACGTGTCGGGCAACGAAGGTCACGATTTTCAAGTGCCGCGATTCCCTTTCCTCACGTGGCCAGACCGGAGACAGCACCCGTGGACGATATCACCGCAACCTCAGAGACCGTGGCCGCCGGCCAGCTTCGCGCCCTCATCGAGCGCATCGAGCGGCTGGAAGAAGAGAAGAAGACCATCGCCGACGACATCAAGGAAGTCTATGCCGAGGCCAAGGGCAACGGCTTTGACACCAAGGCGCTGCGCACCATCATCCGCATCCGCAAGCAGGATGCCAATGAGCGCCAGGAAGCCGAAGCCGTGCTGGAACTCTACATGGCAGCCCTCGGCATGGAGTGAGGCCTTGCTCCCTTGACCCATGACGAAAGGGAGGCTTCGGCCTCCCTTTTTGCTTTAGAGCACTTTTCGACCGGATTGAACCGGTTCTGTTTCTCGTCCGGAGCGGCGATCCGGCAGGAGAGACGCGAAGGGCGATGTGGTTCATCGTCCGAGCGTCTCGACGAAGCGGGCGCCCGCCGGACGGAAACCCGAAGGGCCCGGCCGGTTTGGCCCAATTCCTGCGGGTTCCGGCTCGACCGTAGAACCACTACGGCCTTCGCCGAACCCCTTGATCTTGAACCAAACCGTCACCGGCAGAACGGTTCAATCCGGTCGAAAAGCGCTCTAAGGGGCTGTTCACCACGTTTGCTAACCAGAGGTTTGCACCTTGCCTGCCACCTTGGCGGGATGAAAGCAGAAGCACTCGCCAAAACCCTCGAACCGCTCATTGCCGCCGGTCTTTCGACGCCGTGGTGGAAGGATGACCGTTCCCGGCATTGCGCCTATTGCGGAATCAAGATGCGGCTTAAAGCCGACGGCAAGGCGCCGACTTCGCCGACGCGAGACCATTTGGTGCCAAGCTGCCATGACGGACCGGATTTGACAGTTCCGGCCTGTCTTGAGTGCAACAGGGCGAAGGGGGCCAAATCCCTTCCAGAGTTCCTTGCCAGTGTTCATTTCAAGGACAAGCGTTCGACGAAGAATGGCAAAGCCTGGCCTGAACACGAGCTTTGGGCGATCTATTCCGTTGCAGCGCTGCGGCGAACGCATGAACTTATGATCGCAGCAACCAAGATCCAGGCACCAAAGGCTGCACCCAAAGCCGCCATCCAAAAGACACCTGCGGCCAAGCCTCCCGCACCCCAACCGGCACCAAAGACGGTCCACGCTCCGTTCCCGCCAGATTTCCTTCGCTGCACCCTCAAGACCTGATCCCATTGTAGCCTTGCTGCGGTTTTGATGAAAAGCGCTCTATTGTTCAGTGTTTCCGGCTGAGTTCCTTCGTGGCCCCTTCAAGGCCTGAGAGCGTCAGCGGGAACATGCGGTCGGAGACGAGGTCGCGCATCATGCGGATCGAATGGGTGTAATCCCAGTGCGCCTGCTTGACCGGGTTGATCCAGACGGCATTGGGCCATTGCGCCAGCGCGCGTGACATCCAGACGGCACCGGCCTCGGCGTTCCAGTGTTCCACCGAGCCGCCGGCATAGGCGATCTCGTAGGGGCTCATCGAGGCATCGCCGACAAACACCACCTTGTAGTCGTGGCCATATTTGTGGAGCACGTCATAGGTCGGGATCACCTCGCCATGGCGGCGCCGGTTGTCCTTCCACACGCCCTCATAGAGACAATTGTGGAAATAGAAGAAATCCATGTGCTTGAATTCGGCGCGCGCTGCCGAGAACAGCTCTTCGACCACCTTGATGTGGTCGTCCATCGAGCCGCCGACATCAAAGAACATCAGCAGCTTCACCGCGTTGCGGCGTTCGGGCCTTGTCTTGACGTCGAGATAGCCGTGCTCGGCGGTCGCCTGGATGGTGCCGCCAAGGTCCAGCTCTTCGTCAGCCCCTTCGCGCACCCAGCGGCGCAGGCGCTTCAGCGCCACCTTGATGTTGCGCGTGCCGATCTCGACGGAGTCATCGAAATTGCGGAACTCGCGCTTGTCCCAGACCTTGACCGCTCGGCGGTTGCGGCTTTCGTTCTGGCCGATGCGCACGCCTTCAGGATTGTAGCCATAAGCGCCGAAGGGCGAGGTGCCCGCGGTGCCGATCCACTTGGAGCCACCCTGGTGGCGGCCCTTCTGTTCTTCCAGCCGCTGCTTCAGCGTCTCCATCAGCTTCTCGAAACCGCCGAGGCTTTCGACCAGCTTCTTCTCCTCGTCGGAGAGATGCTTTTCAGCCAGCCGCCGCAGCCATTCCTCCGGCAGGTCCATCACGTCGACCGTGCCTTCGCCCGCCACCGCTTCCACACCACGGAAGGCATGGGCGAAGACCTGGTCGAAGCGGTCGATGAAGCGTTCGTCCTTCACCAGCGCCGCGCGGGCGAGATAGTAGAAGCCCTCGACATCATAGTCGACGAGACCCGCCTCCATGCCTTCCAGCAAAGAGAGGTATTCCCGCAGCGAGACGGGAACCTTAGCGGCTTTCAGTTCGAGAAAGAAGGGTATGAACATAAGACGGGACGATAGGCGAGCGCCGGCGATTTGTCAGCCCTGATCAGCATCTTCTCAGAAGCGGTTGTACTTGATGAAGGGCGTGAGCGTGCCGATGCGGTCATAGAGCTTGCGAGCGGTCGCGTTGAAATCCTGCGTCGTCCAGTAGACCGACGGACAGCCTTCCCGGTCGGCGGCGGCATAAACGGCCTCGATCAGGGCCCGACCGATGCCGTGGCCGCGCACATTCGGATCGGCATAGAGATCCTGCAGGTAGCAGACATTCTCAAGCTTCCAGCCGTGCCGGTGGAAAAGGTAGTGGACGAGGCCGACAGGCTTGCCGTCGATCAGCGCCAGAAGACCACGATATTCGTTGGCGGTGCCTGCATTCCCGAGCAGCATGCGGTCAAAGGACGACTGGAAGATTTCTTCCGGCAGGGTGGTTTCGTAGAAGGCGAGATAGGCCGCCCAGAGCCTGCGCCATTCCACCTCGTCCCCGGCTTCGATTGGCCTGATTTCCAGTTTGGCGGTCATGGTGTGTCTCCAAATGGTCTGGCCGGACCTGGCAGGTTGCGTCTCTGGCCTCAAGCCTTCTTCGGCTCGAACAGGATGTCGGCGAAGCGGATGGTTCCCTTTGCATCGCGGCCGAACTGGATGACCGAAGTAATGTGGAAACCCTTGGCCAGCATGTAGGCCGTCAGCTCCGAAAAATCATAGCTGCCGACAAAGCGCTTGGCGATCGAGGCTTCGCAGATGACAAAGCTGCATCGGTCGAGAATGCCGTCAGCCCCTTTCAGGACTTCGATCTCGTAGCCTTCCGTATCAATCTTCAGGCCGATGGTGCCGCTGCCGTAGCCTTCCGCCGCCATGATGGAATCGAGGCGTCGAACCGGGACATTACGTTTCTCGTAAGAATGCGATGTCGCGGTCAGCGATGTGCGCTCCAGGAAGGACGAGCGCGATGGCTTCTCCACATTGTAGTTGATCTCAACGACCGTTTCTTCCGCGCCAGCCGCGCATTCCAGCAGCTTGTAATCTCGGCCTTTCAAAAGCGCGACCAAGCCGGGCGAGACGTTGAGCGGCTCCACGAGGAGCAGGCGGGCATCGGGAAAGCTCTTGTAGAGCCAGGGCGTGCCAGCGGCCACGCCGACATCAACCACCACGTCGGCCTTCAGATGCGAGGGCAGGTCGACGCGCTCATCAAGGTAGTTCTTGGCCTTGCGTGATCCGAAAATGCCCATTCTCACTTGCCCTCCCGCCATTCGCCGATCTTGTCCATGTCGAAAGGCGTCGTCTGGTAAACCTGGTTGATCCAGTTGCCGAACAGCAGATGGGCATGGCTGCGCCAGCGGTTCTGCGGCGGGTTGGCGGGATTGTCGCCCGTATAATAGTTGTGCGGTACCTCGATGGGAATACTGGCCGCCACATCGCGATCATATTCCTCCTTCAGCGAGGTGGAATCATATTCGATGTGGTTGAAGATGTAGAGCCGGTTGGCCTCGCGCTCGGCAATCAGGCAAGGTCCGGTGTCCGGGCTGTCCATCAGCAATTCCAGTGCATCCTTGCCGGCCAGATCGTCGCGGCGCACCTCTGTCCAGCGCGACACGGGAATCTGGAAATCGTCGGAGAAGCCGGAGAGATAGGGCGAGGCCGGGCTCAGGTTCTTGTGGCGGTAGACGCCAAAGGCCTTCTTGTCCAAGGCATATTTCGGCACGCGGTGGAAGTGCCAGATGGCGGCCATGGCGCCCCAGCAGATGTTGAAGGTGGAATGGACATTGGTCACGGTCCAGTCGAGGATATGCTCCAGTTCCTGCCAGTAGGCCACTTCCTCGAAAGGCAGCAGCTCGATGGGTGCGCCGGTGATGATGAAGCCGTCGAACTTGCGGTGCTTCACCTCTTCCCAGGTCTGGTAGAAGGAAATCAGGTGGTCAGTCGGCGTGTTTTTCGGCGTGTGGCCGCCGACGCGCACCAGCGAGAACTCGATCTGCAGCGGCGTCGCACCGACAAGGCGGGCGATCTGCGTCTCCGTGCGGATCTTGTTGGGCATGAGGTTCAGCAGGCCGATATGCAGCGGGCGGACGTCCTGGCGGATGGCCGTGGATTCATCCATCACCGAAACGCCTTCGCGCGCGAGCACGTCACGGGCAGGCAGGGCATCGGGAATACGGATCGGCATGGCAGGCACCTCGACACAAAAAAAACCGGCCAGCGTCCTCAAATTCGCTGCCGGTTCCGACGGGTCGTCATCCGCGGCCCATTTAGCGACTTGTTTAACGTGGCTGCAAGCCGGCCGGCCAAATCACCACGGTGGCCTTGATAGTCCTTGGCAAGGCCTTGGTCAATCTGTCGCGCAAAATGGTCTCAATCTGCCTTTAGTTGCCCTCGCTTTTGGCACAAAGACCGTTTATCGTACTTGGCAAAATAACGCGCGCGAATCGCGCAGGGCTAATCCTGTGGGGAGCACCATGGAAGATACACAGCGCTGGAGCGCGAAACTCCGGCCGTTCATGCAGGCCGATGACCGCCGCGGATTTGGCGAACTGGCCCTTACCCTTTTCCTTTATGCGATGTTCTGGCTGGCAGCCGTTACGCTCTTCACTTCGGGCTACGGTCTCGTTTCCCTCATCGTGATGCCGTTTGCGTCACTGATGCTGGTGCGCCTTTTCATTGTCCAGCATGATTGCGGGCATGGGTCGCTGTTTTCGACGCCCGAGCTGAACGACCGGGTCGGACGCCTGCTCGGCGTGCTCACTTTCACGCCCTATGGCTATTGGCGGCACAATCACAATCTCCACCATGCAAGCTCGGGCAATCTCGACAAGCGCGGCATCGGCGACATCAACACGCTGACAACGGCCGAATATGAAGCCAAAGGCACCTGGGGCCGGTTGGCCTATCGCGCCTACCGCAACCCGCTGGTGATGTTCATCATCGGCCCGACCTATGTGTTCATGGTGGAGCAGCGCTGGCCGTCAGGTTTTGAAGGCCGCCGCGAGGCCTGGATCTCGGCGTTGGGCACCAATGCCGGCATTGCCGTATTCCATGGCACGCTGTGGTATGTCTTCGGCTGGCAGGTGATGCTGGCAATCCATCTGCCGATCATCCTGATGGGTGCGGCCATGGGTGTCTGGCTGTTCTACATCCAGCACCAGTTCGATCCCACCTTCTGGGCGCGTGCGCCGGAATGGCAGCGCGAGAAGGCGGCCCTTGAAGGCTCGTCCTTCTATGACCTGCCTGCGCCCCTCATGTGGGCGACCGGCTATATCGGCATCCACCACGTGCATCATCTGGCGGCCCGCGTGCCGTTCTGGCGCCTGCCCGAAGTGCTGAAGGCCTATCCGGAGTTCCGTGAAAAGGGCCGCCTGACCTTCTGGCAGTCGGTCAAATGCGTGCGGCTCACGCTGTGGGACGAGACTTACAAGCGCCTCATTTCCTTTGGAGATTTCAGGCGGATGCAGGCGGCGTAAGGGTTCCGGCGGCGGCAGCGCCGTTCGGGCTCAGGCCGTAGATGCCCTTGTCCACCCGCTCGAACCAGCCATAGTGGTTGTCGGCCATGATGGCACGCGCATTGGCAATGCCGGTGGCCCGGGCCACCAGCGCCGCTTTGCACGGGCCGCTTGCCAGCACATGTGCCAGGCATTTCAGCGCATCCTGCCGGTAGGCGGTCACAAGGCCGCGCCGGGTTGATCCGCCAGTGTTCGGATCACCCTCCAGCTTGGCAAATTCCTTCAATAGCCGCGCCTTGCGCGGCCTGGACTGGCGCGGCTGGTAGGGTGCGGGATCCAGATGGATTTGCGTGTGGCCATCTGAAAGCCGGACCGTGATCAGGCCGATACCCAGGCGGCGGCAGAGCGTGGTGTTGGCCTTCAACGCCTTCAGGAAGGCCATGCCCGTGCCGCGCGGCACTGCCACATAGACCGTCTCGCTGAGCTTCAAGCGCTCTATGGCTTGATGAAACAGCGTCAGCGAGAAGCCTGTCTTCAACTCGACAATCACCGGCTCGTCCAGCCCGTCCTTCATGGCGACGAGATCGGCTGCGCCCACCTCGCCCTTCACGGTGAAGCCCTGGCCTTCCAGGAGCGCCTTGACCGGAGCGTAGAGATCGGTCTCGCGGGGTTTTGCTGCTGCCATCGGTGCGGCGCGCCCGGTCAGTTGCCTCTTTGACGCGCGAGAAACGCCATGCGCTCGAAGAGATGCACGTCCTGCTCGTTCTTCAGCAGCGCGCCTTGCAGCTTGGGCAGCGCGTTCTTCGGGTCGCCACGCAGTGTTTCGGGGTCCACATCATCGGAGACCAGCAGGCGGATCCAGTCCAGCGCCTCGGAGGTCGAGGGCTTCTTCTTCAGGCCCGGCACGTCGCGGATTTCATAGAACTGGGTCAGTGCGTGGACGACGAGGCGCTGCTTGATGCCGGGGTAATGCACCTCGACGATCTTCTTCAGCGTGTCGGCCTCGGGAAAGCGGATGTAGTGGAAGAAACAGCGGCGCAGGAACGCGTCCGGCAGTTCCTTCTCGTTGTTGGATGTGATGATGACGATGGGGCGCACCGCGGCGCGCACCGTCTCGCCGGTCTCGTAGACATGGAACTCCATCTTGTCGAGTTCCTGCAACAGGTCGTTCGGGAACTCGATGTCGGCCTTGTCGATCTCGTCGATCAGCAGCACGACCTTCTTGCCGGCGGTAAAGGCATCCCACAGCTTGCCGCGCTTGATGTAGTTGGTGATGTCGTTGAAGCGCTCGTCACCCAGCTGGCTGTCGCGCAGGCGGGACACGGCGTCATATTCGTAAAGGCCCTGCTGCGCCTTGGTGGTGGATTTGATATGCCATTCAATCAGGTCCAGCCCGAGGGCGGCGGCCACCTGCTTGGCCAATTCCGTCTTGCCAGTGCCGGGCTCGCCCTTGACGAGCAGCGGCCGCTCCAGCGCGATGGCCGCATTGACGGCCACCATCAGGTCCTTGTCGGCCACATAGGCATCGGTTCCCTCAAAACGCATTCCAGTCTCCGTCAGCTTGTTTGTGCGGGAGATTAGGCAGCGCCAGCGGGCACGGCAAGACCGGGCATGCCATTGGCAAAAAGAAACCGCCCGCGCGAGGGGAAGCGCGGGCGGTTTGTCCGGAGGTCAAGGTTGGCGGGGGATCAGCGTCCGGAATGGATGTCGAACGACAGCGAAGAGCCGGTGTCGGCATCCGAGGCGGCGATCGAGGCGGTCGTGGCCAGGTCAAGCGAGGGAGCAACTTCGCTCACGCCGGGTGCGCCATACTGGTTCAGCACATTGGCTGAATAGTTGCCACCGTAGAGGGTCGGGTTTTCGGCAGCGGCAAAGCCGGTGACGCCGAGGATGAGGGCGGAAGCGATGAGAATGCGGTTCATGATGGTGGTCCTTCATATATGGACCGGTGCCTTGGGGGGTGAGCGGTCCGGGTTGCTGCAAGCTCTTTTCGTCTTGCGGTGATTGGAAGATGGGGCAGTGCCTGAACACTTGCAAAACAACAGGCTGGGACAATTGCGTGATCAGACAGTCGCGCTTTCGTGAGGGCTGAGTTGATCTCAAACCCTTGAAAGACATACTGTTCACAGGTCTGGCGACAATCGTCACAAAGGGCTGCAGGATCGCTGGCTTTGGGCAGCGCAGCACCCTATATTGGGGGTGGCGATCTGCGCTTCACGACAGGAGTAACGCATTCCCGGGGCCTTATTGATCCTCAGGGAGCTGTCCCTGACCCGACCCGTGGGTTTGGTCACACGGCGCCCACCTACATTGTAGGCTCCCGGGATCAAAATCTTCATCGGTTGTGTGGACCGCCACCTTATCCCTTGCCCATCCTGATCCTTCCCAAGGGATGACCATGCCCCTTCCCGCCACTTCAAAATCCGCGCTTCGCAAGCAGGCCCTTGCCCGGCGTGATCTGCTTTCTTCCGACTACCGGATCGAGGCGGCGATGAAGATGGCCGATGAGAACGCGCTGCTGGACTTTGATCCGGGCACGGTGATCTCCGGCTTCCTGCCGATCCGCTCCGAACTTGACCTCCGCCCGCTGATGATGGCGCTGGCGGCGCGCGGCGCCCGGCTCTGTGTTCCGGCCATGCTGGACAAGACCACCATCGAATTCCGGGCGCTGGTGCGCGGCGCAGCACTGGTCGACAATGGCTTCGGCACGGTTGCCCCGCCGGCCGATGCCGAGGTGCTTGATCCTCAAATCCTGCTGATGCCGCTGGCCGCCTTTGACCGGCATGGCACGCGCATCGGCTATGGTGCCGGCTATTATGACCGGGCGGTCGCGCAGCTCCATGCTGCGGGGATGATCCCGCGCCTCATCGGCATGGCTTTTGACTGTCAGGAAGTGGAACTGGCACCCGCCGAAGCCCATGACGTTCCCCTCCATGCGATCTGGACGGAAAGCGGTCTGCGGCAATTCTAGGCGATGATTTGCGACCGCTGTGACAATCGCCACAGGCCCGCTGCAATCAGGCTTGCAAGCCTCTGCACGCGGCTGATATGGCGTTCTTCATGAGACTTCTATTTCTTGGCGACATGGTGGGCCGTACGGGCCGAACGGCAGTCTGGGAGAAACTCCCGGGCCTGATTTCCGATTTCCGGCTCGAATTCGTCATCGTCAATGGCGAGAACGCTGCCGGCGGCTTTGGCATTACCGAAGAAATCTTCCGCAACACGATTGATGCCGGGGCCGATGTTGTCACCACCGGCAACCATGTCTGGGACCAGCGCGAGGCGCTGGCCTTTGCCGGGCGCGAGCACCGGTTCCTGAGGCCCGCCAACTATCCCATCGGCACGCCGGGACGCGGCACCGGGCTCTATGAGGCCAAGAACGGCGCGCGCGTGCTGGTCGCCAACATCATGGGCCGCGTGTTCATGCATCCCGAACTCGACGACCCGTTTGTGGCGGGTTCCAACGTGTTGGAACATTGCTCGCTGGGTGGCGAGGCGGATGCCGTGGTGTTCGATTTCCACGCCGAGGCGACGAGCGAGAAAATGTGCTTTGGCCATTACATGGACGGCAAGGCGAGCCTTGTCGTCGGCACGCACACCCATTGCCCCACTGCCGACCACCAGATTCTGACCGGCGGCACCGGCTATATGTCGGATGCCGGCATGTGCGGTGATTACGACTCTTCGCTGGGCATGGAAAAGGAAGAGCCGCTCAACCGTTTCCTCTCCAAGGTTCCGAAGGGTCGCTTCGAGGCCGCCAACGGCCCGGCGACGATCTGCGGCGTCGGCCTGACCATTTCCGACCGCACCGGCCTTTGCGAGAAGATTGCGCCGCTGCGCATCGGGCCAAGGCTGGCCGAGACCGTGCCTGATTTCTGGTAGGCGTCAGGCCGGAGCCACGAAGGGCTGCGCTATCTCCCTGAAAACGTCCATTGCCTCCAGCGGGGTGCAGCGTGCTGTCAGCGCCGGATAAAGCGCCCGCGTGACAAGGCCCGGATGGGCTTCTGAAGCATGGCGAACCGAAGCCGTCAGGGCGATGTCGGCATGGGTAAGGCTGTCTCCGGTCAGGTAGGGCGATAGGGTCCCGGCCGCCTGCTCAAGGGCGGCCAGCGCCCCTGCGATCTGCGTCCGGCAGCGCTCCACATAGGCCGGTGAAATCTCGGCATGGAAGATCTGTTCATAAAACAGCGCGACCGCCTTGTCTGACAGGCCGGACGCCAGCGCCATGAGGGCGAGCATCCTGCGGCGGTCCGGTCCTTCGCGGGCGATCAGCGCCTTTCCGGCAGGGGCGAGCGTATCGAGATGATCGAGGATGGCGAAGGTGTCGATCAGGCTTTCGCCGCTGTCGAGCACCAGCACGGGAACGCGGCGCAGCGGATTGAAAACGCCGATCGCATCAGCATCCGCGCCGACCGACCATGGCCGGTGCTCGAACGGGATGCCGTAAAGACGCAGCGCGATGGCGACACGGCGGACGAAAGGCGAATCATACTGTCCGATCAGGATCATGGATCACGGGCTCCGGGTTTGAGCCGCATGATGCGCATGGCCGGGCCGCGCCTTCAAGCGGCTCCCTCACGCTGCTGACAGGACCTGACGCCACGTTTCACAACCCCGGCGGCACCATGATGGTGGGGCGGCGCGGCAGGGTGCGCACCGAGACTTTCACCGTGTCGGTCTTCAGGAACTCGATGGCGAAATCGCCGGTGACACGCGACAGGAAGCGGTCAATCGTGGTGTAGCGGCGGTGCATCGGCAGCACGACCGAGCTTTGCAGCCGCTTGACGATCTCCGACATGGCGTCGTGCGACAGGGTGAGCCCTCCATCGACCGGAACCATCAGCACGTCCAGCCGGCCAATCGCGCCATAATGCGCATTCTCCAGCTTGTGATGCAGGTGGCCGAGATGGCCGATGCACAGGTTCGCCACCTCGAAGATGAAGATGGAATTGCCGTTGGCCATCATCATGTCGCCCATGCGAATGTCGGTCGGCACGTTGCGGATGTAAACATCATCAACGACGAGGCGCACTTCGGCCGCGCCGTCGCCGCCCTCCTTCCAGCCCTGCAGCACATGCTCGATGCCGGGGTCCGGGTTCATCGTGTAATGGGTGGAATGGGCGCGGTTCATGGTGACGACGCGCGGCAGCGGATTGTTGCCGTGCCAGCCGGAATAGTCGGTGGCGATGCGCACGCCGGCGGGTGTCTCGATGACATAGGTGGAGTGGCCGGCATAAGTGATGGTGACCTCCGGGGCTTCAGCCTGCACCGGCAGCGGCGCGGCAAGCGAGGCCATCATCACCGGCAGGCCGTTGCCCTTCAGGTTTTCTGCAATGGCAAGGCAGCGCGAGGGCGCGGGATCGGACTTGGCCTGCGCGAAGGCCGGACCGGCAAGGCCAAGAAAAAGCAACGAAGCCGCAAGCAGGCGCATGGTTGTCCCCTCAAGGTTCACGAGAGGGCCATGGTGCGGGCGAAGTGTGGCCATGACAAGCCGCTGAGCCTTCACGGATTGGTGAAGGCTCAGCGCGTCATCTCCTCCCAGCGGGCAATGAGGGCAGCATAGCTGTCACCCGGCTGCCGGGGATAGCTGAGTTCACTTTCGCCAATTGCCATGAAGGGCTGCTTCGAGCGCGTCCAGATGTGACCGGCGGGCCGGAGCCAGGAGGTGTTGTCCAGCGTGCCGGCCTTGATATTGCCCTCCGGCTTGCCTTGCGACCCATGCCAGACGCGCACGCCGCAATCCGGGCAGAACAGGCCTTCGCGCGCGGCACCCGATTCCGCCATGCGCCGGGTGACGGACATCCTGCCCTCGAACTCCATGTCGGCGGCCCTTGCCCGCAGGCTTTCGCCGAACGCCGAGGAGGTCTGGCGCTGGCACTCGGTGCAGTGGCACAGATAGAAGGTGAGGGGCTTGCCCTTCAGGCGATAGCGCAATTGTCCGCACTGGCAGCCCCCCTCAATCGGCAGGTCCGGCACTGTCACTTTCATCATATCGCACTCCTTGGCACTGTGCGTCACACCCCTGTCAAAAAGCGTGGCGCGGGGTGTTTCCAGTTTGGTTCCGATTGGACTATAAGGCACGCCATCCAAGCAGAAATCCGATGACGCGACAGGGGTATCATGGCCGGTCATTCACAATACAAGAACATCATGCACCGCAAGGGCCGCCAGGATGCCGTGCGGTCGAAAATGTTTTCCAAGCTCGGCCGTGAAATCACGGTTGCGGCCAAGATGGGCCTGCCCGACCCGGCCATGAACCCGCGCCTGCGCCTGGCGATCCAGAACGCCAAGGCCGAGTCCATGCCGAAAGACAACATCCAGCGCGCCATCAACAAGGCCGCTGGCGGCGAAGGCGACAATTACGAGGAAGTGCGCTACGAGGGCTACGGTCCCGGCGGCGTGGCGGTGATCGTGGAAGCGCTGACCGACAACCGCAACCGCACGGCCTCCAATGTGCGCGCGGCCTTCACCAAGGCCGGCGGCGCGCTGGGCGAAACCGGCTCGGTCGGCTTCATGTTCGATCGTGTCGGCGAGATCGTCTACAAGGCCTCAGCCGGAAGCGCCGACGCCATGATGGATGCGGCGATTGAGGCCGGCGCCGAGGACGTGACCTCGGACGAGGACAGCCACACCATCATCTGCGCCTTTTCCGACATTGGTGAAGTGTCGGCTGCGCTCGAAGCCAAGCTGGGTGAAGCGGAATCGGTCAAGGCCATCTGGAAGCCGCAGACCGGCACGCCGGTCGATGCCGAGCGCGCAGAGTCAGTGATGAAGCTGATCGAGCGCCTCGAGGATGATGACGACGTGCAGAACGTCTACACCAATGTCGAGTTCGACGACGAGACCATGGCCAAGCTTGCCGAGGCCTGAGCGGGGCTAGTGGCCGGTGCGTGAAGCAAGCTCGCGCTCTTTTTCATAGAAGAGGCAGGTGCCGACCATGACCAGCAGCAGGTCGCCCGGCACTTGGGCCCGGCACATTTTCTCGGGGTCCGGCGTCCACTGGTTTGGCATGCAGCGCGTGGCGCGCCGGCAGGCATGGCGCTTGCAGGTCCGCTCCAGCCCCAGATAATTGACCGCGCTGGCAATCGCCATGGCGACGCGG
>JBGSQC010000251.1:0-3983 GCA_041738295.1 Zhengella sp.
CCCAAGGGCTTCCTCGGCGCGCTGGATCTGCTGGCTGACCGCGCCCGGCGTTACGCCCAGCTCCTCGGCTGCGGCTTTCAGCGAGCCAAGTCGCGCCATGGCTTCCACTGCACGAAGGCCGGAAAGGTGAACCCGATTGAGCACCCTCATTTCAGAATATCTATAATGCGACGAGACATGATGGATGGAATTCCTCTGGCCGGAAGCCTATATCAGGCCCATGAAAAAGGAAACAATCATGAACAAGATATGGACAAGACTGGCGTTCCGGCCAGCCCGTACCACTGAAGACAATCTCTATCGCCTTGATCCAATGGCGCACCCGGCGATCGGTGCCATGAACCAACGTGAACTGGCCGACCTGCCGCCTATGCGCTATCGTCTCGACCGCCAATAAGCCGCAAGCAGTGATGGCGGATTCACTCCGCCATCGCCTCATCATATTCGGTGCTGAGCAACAGCCACTGCTCCTCAGCCTTGGCCATGCGGGCTGCAACATCGGCGCGCTCGCGTGTCAGATCAGTGGCCTTTCCGGCGTTCTTTTCATAAAGCGCCGGGTCTGCCAGTTCGGCTTCGATCGCCTCGATCTTCTTGCGCAGCTTGTCGGCCAGGGCTTCGGCATCCTTGATCTTGCGGGCAAGCGGCTTCAGTTGCTCGCGCCGGTTGGCCGCATTGCGCCGCTGGTCGGCCTTGGAGACCGGAGCGGGTCCGTCAGCCTTTGACTTGCGCGCCTCAGCCGCCGAGCGCGCCGCACCCGTTACCAGCTGACGGTATTCTTCAAGATCCCCGTCATAGGGCTGGACGCCGCCGTCATGGACGAGCCAGAGCCGGTCCACGGTTGCCTCCAGCAGGTGTCGATCGTGCGAAATGACGATCACCGCGCCCGGAAAATCGTTGAGCGCTTCGATCAGCGCTTGCCTGCTGTCAATGTCGAGATGGTTGGTCGGCTCGTCGAGGATGAGCAGGTTCGGGCCTTCGAAGGTGGCCAGACCCATCAGCAGGCGTGCCTTTTCCCCACCGGAGAGGTTGCGGGCGGGCGTGTCCATCTTCTCGGTCGCCAGACCCATCTGTGCCACGCGGGCGCGCACCTTTGATTCCGGCTGCTGGATCATCAGCGCGCGAACATGGTCGACCGCGCTCTCGTCCGGCTTCAGGTCATCCATCTGGTGCTGGGCAAAAAAGGCAACCTTCAAGTTGGGTGAAAGCGTCAGCGTTCCGGTTTCCGGTGCCAGACGCCGCGCAATCAGCTTGGCAAAGGTCGATTTGCCATTGCCGTTGGCGCCCAGCAGCGCGATGCGGTCATCAGCGTCGATGCGCAGTGTCAGCCGGTCAAGGATCGGCTTGCCCGGCACATAGCCGACCGACCCGCCGTCAAGCGCGATGATCGGCGAGGCGGCGCGCCTTTCGGGCTCCGGAAAGCGGATCGGCGCAACATGGTCGTTGATGGCAGCGGAGATCGGGGCCATTTTTTCCAGCGCCTTCAGGCGGCTTTGCGCCTGCCGGGCCTTCGTGGCCTTGGCGCGGAAGCGCTCCACGAAACTTTCCATGTGCTTGCGCTTGGCTTCCTGCTTCTCGCGGCTTTTTTCCTGCAGCACGGCCTTTTCGGCGCGCTGGCGCTCGAACTGGTCATAGCCACCGCGCCAGAAGGTCAGCTTCTTCTGGTCCAGATGCACGATGGAATTGACGGCCCGGTTCAACAGGTCGCGGTCATGGGAAATCAGCAGCACCGTGTGCGGATATTTTCCCAAGTAGCTTTCCAGCCACAGCGTGCCTTCAAGGTCGAGATAGTTGGTCGGCTCGTCCAGCAGCAGCAGGTCCGGCTCGGCAAACAGCACGGCAGCGAGCGCCACGCGCATGCGCCAGCCTCCCGAAAAGCTCTTGGCGGGGCGCTTCTGCGCTTCGGCATCAAAGCCGAGACCCGATAGGATGGCCGCCGCACGCGCTTCGGCCGAATGGGCATGAATGTCGGCAAGGCGCGTGTAGATGTCGGCGATCCGGTGCGCATCGGTCGCAGTCTCGGCCTCTTCGAGAAGCGCCAGCCGCTCGGTGTCGGCTTTCAGCACGATTTCGATTAGCGGCTCGTCGGTGCCGGGCGCTTCCTGCGCCACCTGGCCGATCCTGGCATTCTTCGGCAGGTGAACGGACCCGGTCTCGGCTGCCAGTTCGCCGGTGATGGCCTTGAAAAGCGTGGTCTTGCCCGTGCCGTTGCGCCCTACAAGCCCAGCCTTCGCGCCTTCGGGCAGCGACAGCGTGGCATGGTCGATCAGCAGGCGTCCTGCAATGCGGAGTGAAAGATGTGTAAGTGTCAGCATGCGCCGCTTTTGGCGGAAGGCGGGGCACGGCGCAAGCCCTTGTTGCAGAGGTGAACGACTTGCCGCAAAACCGCCATCGCAGGGTGGCATCGCCCCTGCGGCACGATCGGGGACAGCGGGGAACCACATCATGGCGCAATCGGGCGCGAGAGCCTTGTATTGGCGCAGCCTTTCAATGCTGGGGGGCGAGCGGCTTCGGGCCACAGTGCTGGCATTTGCTGGCGTGGTGATCGCCGTGGTGCAACTGGCCGAGCCCATTCTGTTTGGTCGCATGATTGACCGGCTGGCGGCAGGAGAGGGCGCCTTCCGGCTGATTGCGCTGTGGGCCGGTCTCGGCCTGTTTTCGATTGCCGCTTCTGCCATTTTGGCCGTGCTGGCCGACCGGCTGGCACACCGCGCGCGCCTTGCCGCCCTGTCCGACGCCTATTCGCGCGCCATCACCCTGCCGGTTGCCTGGCATGCCGAAAAGGGCTCCGGCCAGGTCGTGCGCACAATCTTGTCAGGCACGGATACGCTGTTTGGCCTGTGGCTGGCAGTGCTGCGCGAGCAACTGACCATGGTCGTGTCGATCGCCCTGATGGCGCCTGCCGTGATTGCCATCAATGCCCGCATGGCCGCCGTGCTGTTTGCGCTCGGCATCACCTATCTGGTGCTGAACGCTCTGGTGATTGCCCGCACAAGGGAAGGTCAGGCGGCCGTTGAGCGCCAGTCGGGGCAGGTGTTCGGCCGCGTCGGTGACGTCATCCCCAATGTCACGGTTGTCCAGAGCTATGGCCGCTTTGCCGAGGAAGTGCGCGCCATGCGCTCGATGACCGGTGCTCTGCTGGAAGCCCAGTATCCGGTGCTGACCTGGTGGGGATTGCTCTCAGTGCTGACACGCGCTGCCGCCACCATTTCCATGGTCGCCATCTTTGCCATTGGCGCGGTGCTGGTGCAGCGCGGCGAGGCGACCGTCGGCGAAATCGTGTCCTTTGGTGCCTTTGCCGGCTTGCTGATCGGCCATCTCGACCGCCTGTCCAATTTCGTCTCCGGCATGGTCCGGCGCGTACCGGCACTCGCGGCGTTTTTTGAACTGGCGGACGCTGCTGGCGACAGCCCCGACAGGCCGGATGCCGTGACTTTTTCAGGCCGTGCCGAAGGACTTGTGCGCTACCGTGATGTTTCCTACCGCTTTCCGGGCAGCGATCAAGGCGTCCATGACATCAGCTTCGAAGCCTCGCCGGGCAGGACGATTGCGCTTGTCGGGCCTACCGGTTCCGGCAAGACGACGACCTTGGCGCTGCTCCAGCGGCTGCGCACACCCGATGCAGGCGTGATCGAACTGGATGGCCACGACATTGCAGGGCTGACGCTTGACAGCCTGCGTGACCAGATTGCCGTGGTTTTCCAGGAGGCAGGCCTCTTCAACCGCTCGATTGCCGAAAACATCCGCATCGGCAAACCGCTGGCCACTGACGCCGAAGTGATGGAAGCGGCGCAGGCTGCCGAAGCCCATGAGTTCATCATGGCAAAGCCCGGCGGCTATGCCTTCGTCATTGGCGAGCGCGGCAATGCGCTGTCTGGCGGTGAACGCCAACGCATCGCCATTGCGCGCGCCATCCTGAAGGACGCGCCGGTGCTGATCCTCGACGAGGCCACCTCGGCGCTCGATTCGCTGACCGAGGCGCGCAT
>JBGSQC010000271.1:0-6383 GCA_041738295.1 Zhengella sp.
CCGGTCTCTGGAAATGGCTTCATGGCGGCAGGGTTCCGGTCAGTCAGTCAGGATCCGCTTAAGGCGGGCGGCGCTTCAATGCACAGGTTGCGCGCCAACTGCAAGGGGAACCGGGCATTTTGACGGCAAGGGCGTTTTGGGCGGAACAGGGGGCGAACGAAGCAGGCCCGAATCACTGACTCGCAAGGGTTGCATCTTTGTTCCGGAACCGAATCGGAAGTGGTGGCCGCCTGTCAGCTGGTCGCCTGGCAGCGCTTCCAGGTTTCGGCAGGCTCCGCGGTTCCGTTGCGGCTGCGCACCACCACCATCTCCTCATCCGACAGCTGGCGCATCTCGACCACTTGCCCGGCCTCGGGATCCCCTTCCGGCCCTTCATAGCGGAATCCATGGCGCCGGTAGTCGCCGATGATCTCGGCGCCCGAAGGAAGCGTGATCGCTGGCCCTTCAATGAGCACATGCTTTCCGGTGGAGGAGCACCAGTCCCCGTCTATCTGGTCGGCATGCGACGCCGTGACCGTGCAAACGAGAAATGCAAGGGCAAGGCGCAGGCGCATGATGCACAGTCCTCCGAAAACCAAGGCACCCTCATGCTGGATCAGGCTTGGAAGCCTGTAAAGCGCTCTTTCGTGAACACTGCGGTTGCCGCGCTCCAGCCCGTTTAACCCGCATGGAACCGTTACCTAATTGAATTTTCGGCCGTTTCGACCAAATCTCCCTCCGTAGGGTCAAATCGAACTCACTCACATGGGGGAAACAATGAACATGAAGAAACTCTCCGCCGAACTTCTCGGCACTTTCTGGCTGGTCTTTGGCGGCTGCGGCAGTGCTGTCCTGGCGGCCGCCTTTCCCGAGGTCGGCATCGGCCTGCTCGGCGTTTCGCTGGCCTTCGGCCTGACCGTGCTCACCATGGCCTATGCGGTCGGCCCGGTCTCCGGCGGCCATTTCAACCCCGCCGTCTCCATCGGCCTGATGATGGCCGGGCGCTTCCCCGCCCGTGACCTGCTTGGCTATGTCATTGCCCAGCTGGTCGGTGCGGTTCTGGCAGGCGGCGTGCTCTATGCCATTGCCACCGGAAAGGCCGGATTCACCGCTGGCGGATTTGCCGCCAATGGCTATGGCGAGCATTCGCCCGGCGGCTATTCCATGGGCTCCGCCCTCCTCATGGAAATCGTCATGACCTTTTTCTTCCTGATGATCATCCTTGGTGCCACCGCCAAGCGCGCTGCGCCGGGCTTTGCCCCGATTGCCATTGGCCTCGGCCTGACGCTGATCCATCTGGTGTCGATCCCGGTCACCAACACCTCGGTCAATCCGGCCCGCTCCACCGGCGTTGCCCTCTTTGCCGATGGCGGATGGGCCATGGGCCAGCTCTGGCTGTTCTGGCTGGCACCCATCGCCGGAGCCGTGCTTGCCGGCATCGTCCACAAGACCGTGTTCGGCGACGACTGACCTCCAGTCTCCTGAGACGGCAAACGCCCGGCGGATCGCTCCGCCGGGCGTTTTCATGGGATCAGCTTTCGATCAGCTGAAGAACTGGCCGCCATTGGCCGAGATCGTCGAGCCGGTGATGAAGCCGGCATCATCGGCGGCAAGGAAAACCACGCAGCGCGCGATTTCCTCCGGCTCGCCAAGGCGGCCGACCGGGATCTGCGGGATGATGCGTTCGTTCAGCACCTTCTCGTCAATGGCGCGCACCATGTCGGTGCCGATATAGCCCGGCGCGATGACATTGACGGTGATGCCGGCACGCGCACCTTCCTGGGCGAGCGCGCGGGTGAAGCCGATGTCGCCTGCCTTGGCAGCCGAATAGTTGGCTTGCCCCGCCTGGCCCTTCTGGCCGTTGACCGAGGAGATGTTGATGATGCGGCCGAACTTGGCCTCGCGCATGCCGTTCCACACGCCATGCGCCATGTTGAAGACACCGGTCAGGTTGGTGTTGATGACCTCGTTCCACATCTGCGGCGTCATCTTGTGGAACATGCCGTCGCGCGTGATGCCGGCATTGTTGACCAGCACGGCCACGGGGCCGAGATCTGCGACCACCTGGGCGATGCCGGTGGCGCAGGCCTCGTAGTCGGCGACCGACCACTTGTAGGTCTTGATGCCGGTCTCGGCGGTGAACTTGGCTGCCGCCTCGTCATTGCCGGCATAATTGGCGGCCACCGTGTAACCGGCATTTTTCAGAGCGATGGAAATGGCCGCGCCGATACCGCGCGACCCTCCGGTGACGATTGCTACTTTGGACATTGGGTTCCTCCTCCCGAGTTAGAAGCGAGTAGAGAGTAGCGAATAGCGAATAGGGGTTTCCCCATTTCGCTTTCCCTCGGTCCCTACCCGCTATTCGCTATTCGCTATTTCCTATTCGCTATACCCTGTTTGCTCCTCACAGCAGCTCAAAGCAGGCGGCAACGCCCATGCCACCGCCGATGCACAGCGTGGCAAGGCCCTTCTTTGCACCACGGCGCTTCATCTCGAAGGCCAGCGTGTTGAAGATGCGCGCGCCCGATGCGCCGACCGGATGGCCGATGGCAATGGCGCCGCCATTGACGTTGACGATCTCCGGGTTCCAACCCATGTCCTTGTTGACCGCGCAAGCCTGCGCCGCAAAGGCCTCGTTGGCTTCGATCAGGTCGAGATCGTCAATGGTCCAGCCGGCCTTGGCCAGCGCACGGCGCGAAGCCGGGATCGGGCCGGTGCCCATGATCTGCGGGTCGACGCCTGCGGTTGCCCAGGAAACGATGCGAACCAGCGGCGTGATGCCACGGCGCAGGGCTTCTTCTTCGCTCATCAGCACGGCTGCGGCCGCACCATCATTGATGCCGGACGCATTTCCGGCCGTAACCGAGCCTTCCTTGTCGAAGGCAGGGCGCAGCTTGGAGAGGATCTCCATGGTGGTGCCTGCCTTGATGTATTCATCGTCGGAGACAACGACATCGCCCTTGCGGCCCTTCAGCGTCACCGGAACGATCTCGTCCTTGAACTTGCCGGCCTTCTGCGCGGCTTCGGCCTTGTTCTGCGAGGCAAGTGCCAAGGCATCCTGGTCGTCACGCGTCAGCTGCCACTGTCGCGCGACATTCTCAGCCGTGTTGCCCATGTGGTAGCCGTAGAAGGCGTCGGTCAGCGCATCCTTCAGCATGGTGTCGAGCATCTTCATGTCGCCCATCTTGGTGCCGCCGCGCAGATGCGCAACGTGCGGCGCCATGGACATGCTTTCCTGGCCGCCGGCCACGATGATGTTGGCGTCGCCCTGGGCGATCTGCTGCATGCCGATGGCGATGGTGCGCAGGCCCGAGCCGCAGAGCTGGTTCAGCCCCCAGGCAGTGGCCTCTGCCGGGATGCCGGCATTGATGGCTGCCTGGCGCGCCGGGTTCTGGCCCTGGCCTGCGGTCAGGATCTGGCCGAGAATGACCTCATCGACTTCCTTGGGATCAACACCTGCGCGCTCGAGCGCCGCCTTGATGGCAATCGTTCCCAGATCATGGGCCGCCGTGTTGGCGAAGGCGCCGTTGAAGGACCCGACAGGGGTGCGCGCCGCTGACGCGACAACTACAGACTTGGACATGAAACTCTCCCTTGAGAAGTGGTGCAAAATTCGACCTGCAGTGTTTGACGGAACTCCCGGCAATGTCAAACGGGACGAAGGGTGCAGATGGTGACCGTTTCCTGATCCCTGTCATTGCCGAACCCTGTGTTGCATTGCAGAAACCCTTCGAAGGATGCAGTGCACAAACAATTTGGAATCCGGAAGCAAAAATGCATATGCTGAAAAATCATGCATGACCATCAGGCCCTTCATGACCCGAGAGACGCCGCCAGGGAGGTTGACCATGGCCGACAAGAACGATCCCGTGACCATCAAGAAATACGCCAACCGGCGGCTCTACAACACGGGCACCAGCACTTATGTGACGCTGGAAGACCTGTCGGAAATGGTCAAGCGCGGCGAGGAATTCACGGTTCAGGACGCCAAGACTGGCGATGACATCACCCATACGGTGCTTACCCAGATCATTTTCGAGCTGGAGAACCGTACCGGACAGTCCATGCTCCCGGTCTCGTTCCTGCGCCAGTTGATCTCTTTCTACGGCGACCAGATGCAGATGATCGTGCCGAGCTTTCTTGAGCAGTCGATGAACGCCTTTTCCAAGGAGCAGGAGCGCTTCCGCGAGCAGATCACGGAATCCTTCGCCAAGACGCCGATCGGCGCCATCATGGACAATGCGGCCATCAAGGCGCTTGAAGAACAGACCAAGCGCAACATGGATACCTTCCAGAACGCCATGCGCATGTTCTCGCCCTTCTCCGCCATGCAGGGAACTGCCGGTGCCAAGTCTGCGGAGAAGTCAGCGCCGGAAAAGACCGCCAAGGGCGACGCGCTGGACGACCTGAAGGAACAGATCGCCGCCATGCAGCGCAAGCTGGACGAGATCGGCAAGTAAGCCGCTCCGCCGAAAAGGGTTCTCCCGGAGGCCGGAAACAGCTTTTCCGTAACACAGCGTACTGGCTTTGCGCTGGAACGGGCACCGGCGCAGACCGGCCAGAGCTTCCCGTTTTTAAATAGCCTACTATGCGAAAGGCGCGGTTTGGGCGGCTAATTTCCCTATGGGAATTATAGTGCCGAATGCCCGAATGCGCGGGCGCAGCAGCACTTCGCGCCCGTCGCAGGCGTGCAAGACCGCATCTCCGGCGCCGGAAAACCGCTCAGCAGCCTGGCGGGCCAGCCAAAAATTGGACAAAAATATTTTTCGGGTTCGCTCGATTGGCAGGCCGGCTTTGTGTGTGCCGGCGCAGCCTCCACCCAAATTCGCGTCATCTGCAAACATCAGCTCAGTTGAACGAGACGTCGCGGCCTGCAGAGCGAATCGAAACCGAGAAGCCCGCCAGCACGTCGATCAGCGCGATCACCATCAGCGTGAAGAACACTTGTGTTGCCGCGCCGCGCACCAGCAGGAACTCCACCAGGAAGGCGACGAAGACGAAGGTGGACAGCAGATGGTCCACCACGGAAGCATTGCTGGAGCGGGTCGATTTCATGATCTCAAAGAACAGCAGCACCAGCGCAACAAGGACAAGAAGGCCGCCCGTCGACATTGTAAACTGCCCGCCCGACATCATGGTCATGGAAAAGATCGTTCCACCGAAAGGATCGGCAGCATCACCAAACATTCCGGCCAGGCCCAGATTGTAGAGGATAAACGGAATGACAAGCAGGGGGATAAGTCCGATCACGGCAAACACTCCAATTCAGCTGGCGCGATGGTGGTTCGCATGGGCCATGCCGTCAAGCCCCAAAGGGCGGACCGGCGATGCCGCAGCGGACCAGCACACATGCAAAAAGACCGGTCCCTTGCGGAACCGGCCCTTGATGCAATCCGGCACGAAGCCGGGAAAGCTTATTCCTTGGCGTCGAGCACCTGGCGGCCGCGATACATGCCGGTCTTCAGATCGACATGGTGCGGGCGGCGCAGTTCGCCGGAATTCTTGTCCTCGACATAGGTCGGGGTCTTCAGCGCGTCGGCAGAGCGGCGCATGCCACGCTTGGACGGGCTTGTTTTTCGCTTCGGTACAGCCATTCTTCTTACTCCGGTATGAATGCCAAGACGCCGCGAGCCCTCGAAACAAAGGGCGCCAATCCGGCTCCTGAAACCTGAAATCCGGCGTGCCTATACACGGCCCTGATCCGTTTGACCAGCACCACGGCGAAAAAAACGCTTGGCCGCCATCATCAGCCGGCAACGCAATCGACATGGCCGCCAGCCTTGGCCGCCCGCCTTTCGATCAGCCGCGCAATGCGGTTCATCCCCGGCGACGGCTTGCCCGGATTGCGCAGGATCGGGTTCGGAAGGGCCGCCGTCAGCAGGGCTGCCTGCCGGGCCGACAGATTGGCGGCGCTGCGCTTGAAATAGTGCTGCGACGCCGCCTCGACGCCATAGATGTGGGGACCCAGCTCCACAATATTGAGATAGATTTCCATGATCCGCCGCTTGCTCAGCAGCAGGTCGTAGACCAGCGCATAGGGCGCTTCGAGCACCTTGCGCACATAGGACCGGCTGGACCAGAGATAGAGGTTCTTCACCGACTGCATGGGAATGGTGGACGCGCCGCGAATGCCCTCGCCTTCCAGCGCATCATTCACCACCTCGTTGATGGCACCCCAGTCAATGCCGGAATGGCGGCAGAACTGGCCGTCTTCCGACATGATCACCGAATGGGCCATGACGGGTGCGATCTTGTCCATCGGCATCCATCGCCGCTGGTATCCCTTCAGCGTCACCAGATCCTTCACCATCAGCGTCGACACGGGATGGAGGATGGGCACGGCATAGATCAGCGTCAGCACGACAGGCACGGCTGAAAGCACCGCCAGCACAAGGGCCGCAGAT
>JBGSQC010000279.1:0-3821 GCA_041738295.1 Zhengella sp.
GGCGCGGCTGATTCCTCCGTGCAGCTTGCCGCCGAAACCAATGTCGAGGACATTCTCGCCACGCTGGAGGACGGGCCGCGGCCGGATTTCGTCATCCTCGATTCCATCCAGACCTTGTGGACCGATCTGGCCGAATCGGTACCGGGAACGGTGACGCAGGTGCGCGCCTCGGCCCAGGCAATGATCCGCTATGCCAAGACCACGGGCGCGGCCATCGTGCTGGTTGGCCATGTCACCAAGGACGGGCAGATTGCGGGACCGCGTGTCGTCGAGCACATGGTGGATGCAGTGCTCTATTTTGAGGGTGAAGGCGGGCACCAGTATCGCATCCTGCGCGCGGTAAAGAACCGCTTTGGCGCGACCGACGAGATCGGCGTCTTCACCATGGGCGACAAGGGCCTGTCGGAAGTGGCCAATCCGTCGGAACTTTTTCTGGGCGAACGCAGCGCGGTTTCGCCCGGCGCTGCGGTTTTTGCCGGCATGGAGGGCACACGGCCGGTGCTGGTGGAAATCCAGGCGCTGGTTGCCCCCTCGCCGCTCGGTACACCACGCCGCGCCGTGGTGGGCTGGGATTCATCCCGCCTTTCCATGGTGCTGGCGGTGCTCGAAGCCCATTGCGGGGTGCGGTTTTCGCAAAATGATGTCTATCTGAATGTCGCCGGCGGCTACCGGATCACCGAGCCTGCCGCCGACATGGCTGTTGCTGCTGCACTGGTTTCCTCCCTTGCCGGACTTGCCCTTCCGGCCAATAGCGTTTATTTCGGCGAAATCAGTCTTTCGGGGGCCGTGAGGCCTGTTGGCCATGCGGGGCAGCGCCTCAAGGAAGCCGAGAAACTGGGCTTTGCCCAGGCGGTCTATCCGGCGGGCGGCGAGGATGCGGCAAGTGCGGGCCTTGCCGGCGGATACCGGCCCGCAACGCTGGTCGAACTGGTGGCACGGATTGCGGGGAACGCAGGCAGTGGCGCCGGCAGGCAGGACAGGGACTAGCGGCGGCGTGCCGCCATCAAGGGTGCAACCAACATGCCCATCACCATTCTCGACGCAATCCTGATCGTCTTCACCCTCGTGTCGGCGGTTCTGGCCATGGTGCGCGGCTTTTCGCGCGAAGTGCTGTCCATCGCCTCCTGGGTGGTTGCAGCGGCGGCGGCCTTCTTCTTCTACCCGCTGGTGACGCCTTTTCTGGCCCCCTACATCGACAATCCGAAGATCGCCATGGCCGCAGCGGCGGCTGTCGTGTTCTTCGTCGCGCTGATCATCGTCACCATCATCACCATGAAGATCGCCGATTTCATCATCGACAGCCGGGTCGGAGCGCTCGACCGCACGCTCGGCTTCCTTTACGGCGCTGCACGCGGTATCCTTGTGGTGGCTGTCGGCATGCTGTTCTTCAACTGGATGGCGGGCACCAACCTGCCGCCAGATGTGGCCAATGCCAAGTCCAAGCCCTTGCTCGACATGGTGGGCACCAAGATCCAGTCCTATATGCCGGATGATCCGGAGAACTCGATCCTCAAGCGCCTGAAGCAGGACAATGGCGAAGAAGCCGATCCGGAAGCCGAAAAGCCGGAAGGCGACAAGCCAGAGGGCGACAAGCCAGAGGGCGACAAGCCGGCCAATGGCTGACAAACCGGAGCACAACGGCCATTGCCGCATTGGCGCGGCGGTTGTGACCGGACATCAAGCGACCATGTTATCCTGACAATGACCCTGACCCTGACACGGAAGACATTACCCCATGGCTGAACCGGGACATCGTGCATTGGACGAAGACCATCTGGACGACGAGGCCGATGCCTTCCGTGACGAATGCGGTGTGTTCGGTATTTTCGGACGGCAGGATGCCGCCGCCGTCGTGACGCTTGGCCTGCATTCGCTCCAGCATCGCGGCCAGGAGGCGGCAGGCATCGTCTCGTTTGACGGGTCGCAGTTCCATGTCGAGCGCCATGTCGGCCTCGTCGGCGACACCTTCACCAAGCAATCGGTGCAAGACCGGCTGAAGGGTACCCGCGCCATCGGCCATGTGCGCTATTCGACCACTGGTGGCGCCGGCCTGCGCAATGTGCAGCCGCTGTTTGCCGAACTCGCAGAAGGCGGCTTTGCGGTCGCGCACAATGGCAACATCACCAATGCCATGACCGTGCAGCGCCGCCTGCAAAAGCAGGGCGCGATTTTCTCGTCGACCTCGGACACCGAGACGCTGCTGCATCTGGTGTCGCTGAGCCAGGCCAAGGGCTTCAATGCGCGCTTCGCCGATGCAGTGCGCCAGCTGGAAGGCGCCTTCGCGCTGGTCGCCCTGTCGTCCAAAAAGATGGTTGGCTGCCGCGATCCGCTGGGCATCCGCCCGCTGGTGATCGGCGACATTGACGGTTCCTATGTGCTGGCATCGGAAACCTGCGCGCTCGATATCATCGGCGCGCGCTATGTGCGCGACGTGAAGCCCGGCGAGATGGTGGTGATCACCGAAAAGGGGCTGGAAACCAGCTTCCCTTTCGAGCCGGCCAAATCGCGCTTCTGTATCTTTGAATATGTCTATTTCGCGCGCCCTGATTCCACCATCGAGGGCCGCAATGTCTATTCGGTGCGCAAGGAAATCGGCGCGGAACTGGCGCGGGAAAACCCGGTCGATGCCGATATCGTGGTGCCGGTGCCAGACAGCGGCGTGCCCGCTGCCATTGGTTATGCGCAGGCGGCGGGCCTGCCCTTTGAGCTTGGCATCATCCGCAACCATTATGTCGGCCGGACCTTCATCCAGCCGACCGATTCGATCCGCCACATGGGCGTCAAACTGAAGCACAATGCCAACCGCCGCATCCTGGAAGGCAAGCGCGTGGTGCTGGTGGATGATTCCATCGTGCGCGGCACCACGAGCCAGAAGATCGTGCAGATGGTGCGCGAGGCCGGAGCGCGCGAAGTGCACATGCGCATCGCCTCGCCGCCGACGCGGGCTTCCTGCTTCTACGGCGTCGACACGCCGGAAACTTCCAAGCTGCTGGCATCACGCATGTCGATTGCCGAGATGGCCGATTTCATCCGCGTCGATTCGCTCGGTTTCCTGTCGCTCGACGGCATGTATCGTGCGGTTGGCGAAGCCGCGCGCGATGGCAATGCCCCGCAATTCTGCGATGCGTGCTTCTCCGGTGACTATCCAACCGCGTTGACCGATCACGAAGGCCTCGACACGATGCGCCAGCTTTCGATCCTCGCAGTCGGCAACTGACAGGCCCATTCATGACGTCCCATCCTGATCTTTCCGGCCGCGTGGCCCTCGTCACCGGAGCTTCCCGCGGCATCGGCTATCATGTTGCCCGCCAGATGGCGGCGGCCGGCGCCCATGTCATCGCTGTTGCGCGCACTGCCGGCGGGCTGGAGGAGCTGGACGACGAGATCTCCAGGGCTGGCGGCTCTGCCACGCTCGTGCCGCTGGATCTGACCGACATGGACGGCATCGACCGCCTTGGCGGGGCGATTCATGAGCGCTGGGGCAAGCTCGACATTCTGGTCGCCAATGCCGGCGTGCTCGGGTCCATTTCGCCCATCGGCCATGTGGAAGCCAAAGTTTTCGACAAGGTGATGGCGGTCAATGTGACGGCGACTTGGCGCCTGATGCGTTCGGTCGATACGCTGCTCAGGGCATCCGACGCCGGGCGCGCCATCATCATCTCGTCCAGCTCTGCCCATTCCTGCCGGGCGTTCTGGGGTCCTTATGCGGCCTCCAAGGCGGCCGTCGAGGCGCTCGCCAGAAGCTGGGCGCATGAGAGCCAGAACATGGCCCTGCGCGTCAACAGCGTGAACCCCGGCGCAACGCGCACGGCCATGCGGGC
>JBGSQC010000295.1:0-11054 GCA_041738295.1 Zhengella sp.
CCCTTTGCCCACTGGATTGCGGCTGATCTGGCAAAGGTGGAGGCGAAAGAATGGGCTGCGCTGATCGGACCCTTCGATGCCATCGTCAATGCGGCAGGCGCGCTTCAGGATGGCGCGCGGGATGATGTGGCCGGCGTGCAGCAAGCCGCCATGCTGGCGCTTTATCAAGCTGCCATGGCGCGCGAAACGCCGCCGCTCATCGTGCAAATTTCTGCCAATACAGGCGGCGCGGGGGCGGACACGCCCTTTCTTTCAACCAAGCGAACAGCAGATGACGCGCTGAAGGGGAGCGGGTTGCCCCATGTCATCCTGCGGCCAGCGCTCGTCATCGGGCGCAATGCCCATGGCGGCACGGCGCTGGTGCGCTCGCTCGCGGCGGTTCCGGGCATCACGCCTTTGCTGCATGGCAAATCGCCGGTCGTCACCGTTTCGCTGGAGGATGTCGCGGCCTGCAGCGCTGATGCGGTGGAGGGGATCATTGCGCCCGGCAGCGATCTGGTGTTGGCGGCTGATGAACGCCTGACGCTCGCTGATTGCGTCCATGCCCACCGCGCCTGGCTCGGCCTGCCGAAAGCGCGGGTGCTCAATGTCCCGGCATGGCTCGGTTCCATCGCAGGAGCAATGGGTGATCTTGCCGGGCGTTTCGGCTGGCGCTCGCCGATGCGCTCGACGGCGCTGGCGGTGCTCGCAGGCGGGGTGGAGGCGGGAACAGGCGGGCGGCCAGACCGGCATCTGTCTGCCTTGCAGGAAACACTGGCGCACAGTCCTGCCGGTGCGCAGGACTTGTGGTTTGCACGGCTCTATCTGCTGAAGCCGGTGGCGATCGCCGGGCTGTCGGCCTTCTGGATCGCGTCCGGGCTGATTGCGCTCCTGCGGTTCGATGCGTCCGTTGACTACCTCATTTGGGCTGGCTGGCCGCAAGCCCTGGCCCAGCCGGTCACGGTTGCCACCAGCCTCGCCGACATTCTGCTTGGCGCAGCAGTTCTGATGCGCCGGTTTGCCAAGCCGGCGCTTGCCGGGATGATCGGGCTGTCGCTCGCCTATCTTGCAGCGGCGACACTGACCATTCCCTCGCTCTGGCTGGATCCGCTCCGGCCTCTGGTGAAGGTCATTCCGTCGATCCTGCTGGCAGCAGTGACGCTTGCCATCCTGGACGAGCGCTGATCCATGGAAGAAGTGTTGCGTTTCCTGCATGTGATCGGCGCGACGGTGCTGTTCGGCACAGGGGCCGGCATCGCCTTCTTCATGGTGATGGCGCATCGCACGCGCAATCCGGCACTCATTGCCCATGTGGCGGGAACGGTTGTGATTGCCGATTTCCTGTTCACGGCCACGGCAGTGGTGGCGCAGCCGGTGACCGGCATCTGGCTGGCGCTCGAAACCGGCTGGCCGCTGACCCAAGGCTGGATCGTGGTGTCGCTGCTGCTTTACGCCGTCACCGGGGCCTTCTGGCTGCCGGTGGTGTGGATGCAGATGCAGATGCGCGCTATGGCCCACGAAGCCGTAACCAGCGGGCAGGGACTGCCTGACCGCTATTTCCGGCTTTACCGGCTGTGGTTTGCCTTCGGCTTCCCGGCCTTCTTCGCGGTCATGGCCATTGTCTGGCTGATGCTGATGCGCCCGGAGTTCTGGTGGGACTAGGCCTGCTCGTCAGGCCATTTCGTTGACCTTGACCGGGAAAATCTTCTGCAGGCGCTCAAAGGCCTTGCGCGAAAGCTCTTCAAATTCGCCGGGGCGTGGGCGGCCTGACTTGTCGCCCAGCAGGGCGCGGATCTGCCGGTCGCCGACGAGCAGGCCGTAGAAGGTTTGGAAAATCTCGGTGGCCTCGCCTTCGCCGATCCGGCCTTCCTCCTGCAGCGTGCCGATGAGGGCCTTGATCTGTGGTGCCGTGCGGCCGCGCCCGTGCTGCAGAAGCAGGGCGCCAAGCTCTCCGCTTCCATCGGCCATGGCAGAGCGGTTGATGGCAAGCGATGCCTCGCCGGTCAAAAGGTCAAGAAGGGCGGCACCGGCGCGCACCATGGTGGTGGTGCAGTCGGCATGGGCGGCCAGTTCGCGCGTCATCATCGCGTTGAGCTGCGCCGACTGGGCCTCGACAAGGGCGCGAAAAATGCCGTCGCGATCGCCGAACCAGCTGTAGAGCGTTTCCTTGGAACAGCGTGCGCGCGCCGCAATGCGCGCGGTGGTGACCGAAGCGGTGCCGCCTTCGCGCAACAGGTCCAGCACGACGGCCAGAATCTGCCGCCTTCTTTCGTCCCTTATAGTCATTTCCGTCCTCCCGAGCGTTGAAGTGACATTACAGAAATTTCATTTGCGCAACAACGTACCAAAAAGTACAGGAGAGGCGTACCATATGGTACGGATAAAAGTTTAAAAAGGAGTGGGATTGTGAAAATTCAATCGCTTGAAATGATGGCGGCGCTGTCGCTGCTGCTCGCGGGAGCCATATTCGGCTTCTTTTATGCCTGGGTGTGTTCCACCATGTGGGGACTGGATGCCGCTGATCCGCGCGTGGCGATTCAGGCCATGCAGGCGATGAACGCTTCGGTACGGAATATTGTCTTCGCTCCCGCCTTCTTCGCCACGCCGTTCGTCCTGTTTGGTACGGCTTGGCTGGCATGGCGCGCCGGTCTTGGCCAGGCGGCACTCTTGTTCGGGCTTGCCGGAGCGGTCTACCTGATTGGCGCGCAGTGGCTCACCATGACCGTCAACGTGCCGATGAACGAGGCGCTGGGGGCGATGACCGTTCCGGAATCGATTGAAGAGGCGAGGGCCATCTGGTCGGCCTATTCGCCACGCTGGCAGCTGTTCAACATCATCCGCACCGTGGTGAGCGGCATCAGCCTGCTGATGACCGGGGCAGGAATTTTGCTGATTGGCCGCGGTGCGCCGACTTCGGCTGGCTGACGGGGTGCAATCGCCGAAAAAGGAAAAGGCCGGCGCATGCGCCGGCCTTCAAAGCCTCGTAGTGGAGAGGATCAGGCGTTCTGCTTGCGACGGGCGTCCAGATCGGGATGCTCTGCGAACCCGGTCACGATGGACTGGAGTTCGTCCTCGCCGACCATTTCGACTTCCGGCAGGGAAGCAAGCCAGAGACCGGCACTGCGGGCGAGCGGCGCGCGGGCTTCAAGGGCGGCAAATTCCTCTTCCAGGGCGAGAAGGTCCGGATGATCCTGCCCGGCCAAAGCATTGTCGCCCAGCGCCACGGCAAGGGCGGCATCATGGGCAAGGAGATTGCGCAAGGCATCGAAGACATCCAGATGCTCGACGGCTCCGGCGGCTTCCATTCCGGCAGCGCAGGCCTCCCAGATTTCCGGCTGGCCATGGGCATTGTAGACAAAGGTGCCGAAGCCGCCTTCGCGCACGTTCTTGACAAAGAAATCCATGCACCAGGCGCGAACGCCGTTCAGCGGCAGTTCCTCGGGGTAGTAGCCGGCATCATACATCAGATAGTCGACGACCTGGACGACCAGATCGCTGGCCGCTTCCGGCTGACTGCCCGACAGGGATTCTTGGGTCAGGTAAATGGCCGTGACCGGGGCCAATGAAGCTGCGCCAACGACCGGATGGCCGTTGCCGACTGCGGGTTCGTTCGTACCGATCACCTCAACAGGCACGGATGCCTCATCCGAAACGCCGGCGGCATCATCCTGCGCCCAATTCTGCCCGGCCTCGGCGGTATCAAGCTTGTCTTCTTCCGAAGGCAGATCCAGCGGCGCGGGTTCTGCCTCCAGCGGCGGAACCATGATCACATCCGGCGCGGCCACAGCGCTCACGCTTTCAGGCTCATCCTCCCGGGCGTCCGGGGCAGCAAGGATCAGATGTGCTTTCTCATCAAGGGATGCGGCCACTGGTGCGGCTGGCGCAGGCGCGCTTGCCACGGCAACAGGCACTTCCGCAGCTTCCCTTTCCGGTTCGCCATCGCGGAGCGCCGAAAGGCTGGCCTTCAGCTTGGCGCGCAGGGCTTCCATGCTGCCATCAGGAAACGATTCCACCGATGCCGCTGCCGGCTCATGGACAGGCATTTCCATGGCAGGTGCCGTTTCGGCTTCGGCCTGCCTCGCGGCTTCGCGGGCCATGGCTCCGGCATTGACCGGCATGGTGCCGGCATTTGCCGCGGCCTCGGCGGGTTCGATGTTGCGGGCAAGGTCTGCAGGGGCTGTCATGGCCTCCACATCGGGTGCCAAAGACGGGGCCTTGAGTTCATGGCGTGTGGAGCGGGCAAGAATGGTACCCATGCGCCGGTTGAACTGGCTCTTGTCCGTTCCGAAACCGGCAGGCACGTCGACCGTGGGTTTTTTGCGCTTCAGCAAGTTACCGAACATGGCCATGGAAATTCCCCGATGCTTCAATCGGGGCCATTTTCGGTCATGGCGCTGAAGGGGAGCCTAACGAATGGCCCTTGCAACAAGAGATCGCAAACATGGTTAGCGCTTGGTTAACGCGGGAAGGGCGCCTTCGCGTCGGCCCGGAATTCGCGATGAAGCCAGAAAGTGGCGGCAAACAGCGCCGCGCCGCAGAAGGTGACAATGGAGCCAAAGGCCAGCAACTCCGTGTAGCCGGTCTCGCCGCGCAGCGCGCCCGCCTGCATGATGACGGCTCCCGCGAGATAGATCCAGAATTGCGGCTTGGCGAGCTTCGACAATTTCATGGCCGGGAACAGCCGGTAGATGAGGCCGAAGAGCGTCAACGGCACAAAGCCGGTAAGCAGCGCCTGCAAGGGCGGGGCGGCATCGGCCTTGGTGCCGGTCATCCCGGCGATGATGGTGAGCGCCAGCGCCAGCAGCAGGAAGGCAAGACCCGCCATGATGGAGTGCTCGTCAATCTTGCGCGTCGGCTGGTTCTGCATTGTCTGGCCCCGTTTGGATGTGGCGGCACGATAGGCCAGCGCGACCGTCCGGTACAGGGGCCAAGGGCCATACGGGCCAATTGGACGCAGAGGCTTCCCCTCTTCCGGCAAATCACCCATAAATCGGGTCACCCTTGCTGATTTGGACCGCGCCATGACCGCCAAGCTCTCCGTCAACGTCAATGCAATTGCCATGCTGCGCAACCGGCGCGACCTGCCATGGCCGAGCGTGACGGGGCTAGGACGCATTGCGCTGCAAGCAGGCGCACACGGCCTGACGGTGCATCCGCGGCCCGACCAGCGCCATATCCGCTTTTCGGACCTGCCCGCCATCCGCGCGCTGATCGATGACGAGTTTCCAGCCGCCGAGTTCAACATCGAGGGGTACCCGACCGAGGAATTCCTGGCGCTGGTGGAGGCGAACGAGCCTGAGCAAGTGACACTGGTGCCGGACGATCCGGCTCAGCCGACCTCGGACCACGGGTTCGATTTCATCGCCAATGCCGACATGCTGAAAGGGGTGGTGGCGCGGCTGAAGAAGAAGGGCATGCGGGTGTCGCTGTTCTGTGATCCCGACGCCGGCGAGGCGCAGATTGCGGCGGCAGCGGCGACCGGGGCGGACCGGGTGGAATTCTACACCGGACCCTATGGCAGCTGCTTCGACAATCCGGCCGCCGCGAAACGCGAACTGGCGAAGCTGGCAGCCACCGGCCGACTGGCAGCGGCCGCCGGGCTTGAGGTGAATGCCGGCCACGATTTGACGGTCGCCAACCTTCCGGCACTGGTGAAGGCGCTGCCGATGCTGAAGGAAACTTCCATTGGCCACGGGCTGACAGCCGATGCGCTGGAACATGGCATGGCGGGCACGATCAAGCGCTTCCTTGCCGCGCTCGGGTGAATCAAGTAGCGCTTGCTTGCCCGAAGTGAGCGGACCCTTGCATGTTCAAGCCCTTGAAAAAGACGCGTCTTTTTGTCCGTGACCGGCGCGGCGCAACGGCCATCGAGAACGCGCTGCTGATGGGCGCGGTGGGTGTGGCCGGGCTGGTTGCCTTTAACTACCTCGCCGATGACATGAAGGCAGCCTTTACCGGCGCGGCTGCGAAAATCGAGACGGCAGGCGAGAAGGGCGACGGACCGTCTTCCGAAACGACCGGCAGCCGAAAGGGAAGTCGCAGCGGGGACTAGGCGATTGCCTGCGCCAAAGCGCTGATTGTGCCCGCAAAGCCGTTCTCCCCGGTTGCCATGAGGCCGTCTTGACGCTAAGAACGCGCGAAATTTCACATCAGTTACCGGTGGCGTGATGCGCGTTTCCGGCATTCCAGACACGAAGGACGGGTACCATGCGCGTTTATTACGACCGCGACGCTGATCTCAATCTCATCAAGGGCAAGAAGGTCCTCATCATCGGCTACGGCAGCCAAGGCCGCGCGCATGCCCTGAATTTGAAGGATTCGGGCGCCCAGCACATGGCAATCGCGCTGCGTCCGGGTTCGGCGACTGCCAAGAAGGCCGAGGCCGACGGCTTCACCGTGATGACCGTTGCCGAGGGCGCCAAGTGGGCCGACCTGATGATGATGGCGACGCCCGACGAACTGCAGGCCGACATCTACAAAAACGAGATCGCCGGCAACATCCGTGATGGCGCGGCCATCGCGTTTGCCCACGGCCTCAACGTGCATTTCGGCCTGATCGAGCCGAAGTCGACCGTCGACGTGCTGATGGTTGCCCCCAAGGGCCCCGGCCACACGGTGCGCGGCGAATATTTGAAGGGCGGCGGCGTGCCCTGCCTGATCGCCGTCCACCAGGACGCATCTGGCAATGCCCATGACCTCGGCCTGTCCTACGCCTGCGGCGTTGGCGGCGGCCGTTCGGGCATCATCGAGACCAATTTCAAGGAAGAGTGCGAGACCGACCTGTTCGGCGAGCAGGTTGTGCTGTGCGGCGGCCTGGTGGAGCTGATCCGCGCCGGCTTCGAAACGCTGGTTGAAGGCGGCTATGCCCCCGAGATGGCCTATTTCGAGTGCCTGCACGAAGTGAAGCTGATCGTCGACCTGATCTATGAAGGCGGCATCGCCAACATGAACTATTCGATCTCGAACACCGCCGAGTGGGGCGAATATGTCTCGGGTCCGCGCATCATCACCGCCGAGACCAAGGCCGAAATGAAGCGCGTGCTGACCGACATCCAGACCGGCAAGTTCACCAGCGACTGGATGCAGGAATACCGTGCCGGCGCTTCGCGCTTCAAGGGCATCCGCCGCATGAACGATGCCCACCAGATCGAGGAAGTGGGCGAGCGCCTGCGCGCCATGATGCCGTGGATTGCTTCCAACAAGCTGGTCGACAAGACGAAGAACTGAGTTTGCTCGCTGCGCTCGCCAGTCAGTAGCGAGTAGCGAGTAGTGAGTAGCGAATGAAGAAGTCCGCGCCGGGCAACCGGCGCGGCCTTTTTTGTGGTTGCAGGTCCATGACGGCCGGTCACAGCACTGAAAATTGCCTGTCACATGGGTTCGATACTGGTCGCCAGTCCCGTTTGGGAACTGCCGGAAACACAAGGATCGGGTTCATGAAAACAGCTGCCAGACTGCTCGCCGCGACCGCCATGTCGCTTTTTGCCATCGGGTTCGCCCAGGCCGAAGAGGGCAACACGACCGGCCCGTCCGGCAATGGCGTCAACAATGCGCTCATCCATGCCATTGCCTGGAAGCAGACGGCTGCGGAATACCGCGCGCTCTACCATCAGGGCTTCAATGTCGCCCGCATGCACGTGCAGGCGGCCATCGCCAACCGCAAGGAAGGCGGAAAGCCGCTGGCCGTCGTCACCGACATGGATGACACGATCCTCCAGCCGCTGGAGTATTGGGACCATCTCGTCGCCAACAACATTGATTACTTTGACGATCCGATCTGGGACCGCTGGATCCCGACGAACGGGATCGTGGCAGCTCCGGGAGCCAAGGAGTTCCTCGAATTCTGCGCCGCCAACAATGTCGAGGTGTTTTACATCACGAGCCGTGAGCAGGGTGAAAAGACCTATGAATATGCCATGGGTCATCTCAAGCATCTGGGCTATCCCTTTGCCGATGACGCCCATCTGACCGTTCTGCGCGACACTTCCAACAAGGAGAAGAAGCAGGACGAGATCATGCAATCCCATGAGGTCATCGTGTTCCTTGGTGACAACCTCAATGACTTCCGCCGCAAGTACTACCTCAAAAGCGATGTCGACGGCCGCATTGCCGCGATGGAAGCTGACCGCGACCTGTATGGTTCCAAATACATCGTGTTCCCCAATCCGACCGACGGCCACTGGATGGCTGCCATTTTCGGCGAAAGCGAGCCGCCGGCAACCGACGCCAACCGCCTGAAGCTGAAAGATGCCGCCATGAAGACCAGCTTCGCCGGTCAGTAAGCACAGATGACGAAGGAAGGCCGCGCGGGGCAATCGGCGCGGCCTTTATCGTTGCATTGGGCGGTTTCAGCTTCACAGCCAGCCAAGAGCCCGCGCCCAATAGAGAAGAGCGAGGAGGGTGAGCAACAAAGGCTCGATATAGATGATCATGGTCATTCTCCCGTGTCCGGTTTGATGGGAGCAGCGCTGCTGAAACCGAAATAGGATGGACAGGGAAGTAATGCGAATTCAATATTTTGCGGGCGATTGCGCGTTTTGCGGCGTTTGGCGGGCTTTGTCGTAATTGTGAAATATGGGCGTCTTCCAATAGAGTTGGGCATCGTTGCGCATCTTCCACAATATTGCGGACTTTACGAAACCCTATCGATTGGGCAATTGATTGGCGCCGGGAGATGCCCAATGCCAACAATGACTTTTCAAATCGACGTCGAAGCGCTCAAGCTTTGTATTATCAAACTTGTGAAAGACCGCCGCTTTCCAGAATTCAGGGAAAGAAATGATGTTGCGCGGGCCATCTTTTTTGCATGGAAAACGACTCACTTGAGCAAGATAGACCCTTGGTTTCACGGAAATGCGAAGAAGAAAAATCATCATCCGCCAAATCCTGAACAATTAAACCCCTACTCAGCTCTCACGAATATTGCGAAGGATGGAATTCAAAACTACCATGGATGGGAAATTGCCGCCAATGTTTTAGGTGTCGATATTGCTGATATCCTTCAGAAGAAACCCTTTGGAAATGAGGCGATTTCATCGATTGGCGTTGGCATGGTTCCAGGCGATTTTCCGCTCGACCGTCTCGCCAATATCGATGTATTCAAACCCAATCCTCGCGGTGGCATGAATTTGGTTTCTTTGGAGGCCGACAAAAGACAAACCCTGTCTTTCGATGTCCGGGCGATCTTCAACACGATCAGGAATGAGCCTCTCTACGATGCAGACGGCCAATTGATTGCCACTGCAGATATGGAGCTGGACTATGCTTATCTCATTGTTCAGTTGTCTGATCCAACGGCGGTACTGAAGCGCGGGACGGGAGTCGATGGTGGGCGTGTTGCTGTCGGCAAGTTCTGGATATCCTACCTTGGAACGAGTTAAGGGGTCGTGCAATTTGAGGTCATGCCTCGTGAGCCTTCTAACACTTTGGCAGGTGCAAGTGAGAACCTTCAGGAGCTTGCAGAGTTGGATGCTTTTTTCAGCACTGATGACTCGATTGGTGCCGCATTCGATGCGAATGCACTGAGACCGGTACGGATACGATTTGAGGAACCGACTGAAGAGACGTTATCAAGAAAACAGCAGCCATTATTGCTTGCACTCAAGCAGCAGGTCTTGGCCCGTGGCATCGCGCTTGCCGCCCGCGGCGGAGAAGGGAACGGAAGAAAATTGGCCGCCCAGCGCTTTTTCATGAGAGGGCTTGGCGATGAAGCTTGATCGCACCACATCCATGCAACTGACGATATTGGATGAGGCGGGGACCGAAGACCTGTTTCAGCTGATAGAAGCGATTGGCGAAGATCCGGTCACGTTTTTCGATCATGGCAATTGGGAAGGACTCGATTTTTCCGCTTTTGACCTGAGACCCTGAAGCTCCTCCAGATTTGTGTAGAGTCCGTCCCAACCAGGAGACGGACAACATGAAGCGATCACGGTTCACTGAGGAACAGATCATCGGGATTCTGCGTGAGCAGGAAGCCGGGATGAAGACGGCAGATGTCTGCCGGAAGCACGGCATCTCCGAAGCAACCTTCTACAAATACAAGGCCAAGTTCGGCGGCATGGACGTTTCGGATGCCCGCAAACTGAAGGCTCTGGAAGACGAGAACGCCAAGCTGAAGAAACTGTTGGCGGAAGCCATGCTCGACAACGCCATGCTGAAGGATGTCGCATCAAAAAAATGGTGACGCCCGGCGCAAAGCGGGAGGCAGCGGCTCACCTGTGCGCATCGCACGGCGTGAGCCAGCGCCGGGCGTGCGAGGTTCTGAAGATCGACCGGTCAAGCGTTCGATACCGGAGCATCCGGCCGGATGACGTGGATCTGCGTGACGCGATGAAGAAGATTGCCGGTGAACGTCGACGTTTTGGCTATCGGCGCATCCATCTGATGCTGGAACGGCAGGGCGTTGTCATGAACCAGAAGAAGCTCAGGCGGCTTTACCGCGAGGAGAAGCTGCAGGTTCGCAAGCGTGGCGGCCGGAAGCGGGCTCTCGGGACCAGAAGACCGATGTTGCTCCCTGGCAGGACAAACGAGAGGTGGAGCCTGGACTTCGTGGCGGACGCGTTCACCAACGGACGCCGCTTCAGGGTTCTGGCCGTGGTCGATGATTACAGCCGGGAATGCCTGGCGCTGGTAGCAGACACATCGCTGTCCGGCTTGCGGGTTACCCGTGAACTCGATGCCCTGATCCGGCGGCGCGGCAAGCCGGTCACGGTGGTTTCCGACAATGGCTCGGAACTGACCAGCATGGCCGTTCTCAAATGGTGCCAGGAGACCGGTGTCGACTGGCATTACATCGCGCCCGGCAAACCAATGCAGAACGGCATCGTGGAAAGCTTCAATGGCAGCTTCAGGGACGAATGCCTGAACGAGACGTTGTTCTCGTCACTCTCCGAAGCCCGATCCCAAATCACAGCATGGAAGGAGGACTACAACCGAAACAGACCGCATTCATCGCTCGGCAATCTCACGCCCAGCGAGTTCGCCATGAAAATGGCATTGCAAAAGCAGGCCGCATGAGGCCAGAAATGAACCAACGGACTCCGCGCAAAAGCGGATGAAACTCGGGTCTCAGGTCA
>JBGSQC010000307.1:0-1764 GCA_041738295.1 Zhengella sp.
GCACCGGCGTGCGCCCCATGCCCGTCGCCTCGATCAGGGCGCCTTCGGTCACCCGTGAACCCGGCTTCAGGTCCAGCGTGACAATGCGCTCTTCCAGCCGCAGATAGGCCTGCTCCGACAGGCTGGCTGGGGAGACCTGCCCGCTGTCCGGACCGTCCGTGGGCACCTCAGGGTCCAAAACATTCATCTGATATATCAGTCCTTGCGAAACGCTTTCCAGCCTGATATATCAGATCAACATCCAAAGGAGAACCATCATGTGGCAGGGCGTCTTTCCGGCAGTAACCACCAAGTTCGATGAGGCAGACCAGCTCGATCACGCCGAGATGGAGCGCTGCTTCGGCCTGCTGATGGATGCCGGCTGCGATGGCATCATCGTTGGCGGGTCGCTGGGCGAAGGCCCCATGCTGTCGCCGGAAGAAAAGATCGCCGTGTTCGGCACCGCCCGCAAAATGGCCGGCAAAAAGCCGGTGCTCATGACCATCAACGAGGCCGGCACCCGCGAAGCCTGCGAACGCGCGAAGGAAGCCGCAGCAGCCGGTGCCGATGGCATCATGCTGGTGCCCTCCATGGTCTATCACGCGAGCTCCGAGGAGGCCGTCACCTCCATGCGCATGGTGGCAAAGGCCGGCGGCCTGCCAGTGATGATCTATTCCAACCGCGTTGCCTACAAGGTGGATGTCACGATTCCGATGATGGAGGAACTGGCCACCGATCCGCTGTTCGTGGCGGTCAAGGAAAGCTCCGACGACATCCGCCGCTCCACCGAGATCATCAATGCGCTGGGCGACCGCTACGACCTTTTCACCGGCGTCGACAATCTCGCCTTCGAGGCGCTGTCCATCGGCGCCATCGGCTGGGTGGCCGGTCTCGTCACGGCTTTTCCGCGCGAGACGGTCGCCATCTACCAGCTGATGAAGCAAGGCCGCACGGCTGAAGCGCTTGCCATCTATCGCTGGTTCCGTCCGTTGCTTGATCTCGATGTCTCCACCTGGCTGGTGCAGAACATCAAGCTCGCGGAAGTCCACGCCATCGGCACCAATGATCGCGTTCGCATGCCGCGCCAGCCGCTGAAGGGCGAGCGCCGCGCCATGGTGGAAAAGATCGTGCGTGATGCGCTGGACACCCGCCCCACCCTTCCCTCATTCTGACGGCCGAAGGGGAGCCAGATGACCGGGCGCAAGGACGTCATCATTGTCGGGGCCGGTATTGTCGGCATCGCCACGGCAGCTGAACTCGCCGAACGCGGCTTTCCCGTGACCGTGATCGATCGCACCGGCATTTGCGAGGAGACCAGCTCCGGCAATGCAGCGGCGCTCGCCTTTCAGGAATTCCTGCCGCTTGCCCACAAGGGCATGTGGAAAAAGGTGCCGGGCTGGCTGATGGACCCGTTGGGGCCGCTGACCATCCGCCCGTCCTATTTGCCCAAGCTGACGCCCTGGCTGCTGCGCTTCATGATGGCCGCCAACCCGCGCCGGTTTGAGGCCTCCACCGCAGCGCAGGCCGCGCTGATGGGTCTGGCCGAAAGCGAATGGATGGCGCTTTCGCTCAGGGCCGGCATCCGCTCGATGATCCATGAGGACGGCTGCCTGGAACTCTATGACAGCGCCAAAAGCTTTGACGAAGCCCGGATTGGCTATGATTTGAAGGCCCGCCACGGCGTCGAGGTGCGCTATCCCGATGCAGCCGGGCTTGAGGCGCTGCAACCCGGCCTGTCTCCGCATTTTGCCGCCGCCGCCTTCCTGCCCGGCTGGAAGACGGTGA
>JBGSQC010000311.1:0-2210 GCA_041738295.1 Zhengella sp.
GCATGAAGGCGAAGGTGCGCTCCGTGTCGGGCGAAAACCGGTCCAGCCAGGGCAGCGCATAGCCAAGGCCGACGAGGCGCTCCTGCGCCATCGGCGTCCAAAGCGTGGTCAACGCGCGCGCAATGGAGCGCTCCGCCAGCCGCCCGAGGGTGGAGGAATAGAAGGACCGGAGATCGACAATGTCACCATGCATCATGTGACCCTAGCACCGGCACCGTGAACATCAAGCAAAGGCGCAGGTGACTTTGCGCCGCCCCCTGCCTATCTTTCACCCAAGCAAGAAGCAGGAGCGACCATGGCCCTCGAGATCGAACAGTTCATGTGCCGGCAGGACAATTTCGGCGTTTTGGTGCATGACCCTGAAACAGGCGTGACCGCCAGCATTGACGCGCCGGAAGAAGCCCCCATCCTCGAAGCGCTGAAGCGGCGCGGATGGCGGCTCACCCATATTCTCACCACCCACCATCATGGCGACCATGTGGAAGCGAACCTTGCGCTGAAGCAGGCCTTCGGCTGCACCATCATCGGACCGAAGGACGAGGCCGCGAAAATCCCCGGCATCGACCAATCCGTCAGCGATGGCGACAGCTTCATGCTGGGAAGCGAGGTCGTCCACGTCATCGGCACGCCCGGCCACACCGCCGGCCACATCAGCTATCATGTCCCGCAATCCGGCCATGCCTTTACTGCCGATACGCTGTTTGCGCTGGGCTGCGGGCGGCTGTTCGAGCGCGGGCCAGACGTGATGATTGAATCGTTGAAGAAGCTCGCCGCCCTGCCGCCCGAAACCGTCATTTACTGCGGCCATGAGTACACGCTGTCGAATGCCCGCTTTGCCGTCACCATCGACCCGGACAACGCCGCGCTCGCTGCGCGCGTCGTCGAAATCGAGGCCCTGCGTGCGGCAGGCAAGCCGACGCTGCCGACGACGCTGGCCAGAGAGCTTGAGACCAATCCCTTCCTGCGCTGGGCGGACCCCTCCATCCGCCGCCACCTTGGCATGGGGACCGCAACCGACACGGAAGTCTTTGCCGAAATCCGCGCCCGCAAGGACAGGTTCTGAGCCATGGCCGACCCGCTGACGCCTGATCTCATCCGCGCAACACTTTCCATGCAACGCCACCCGGAAGGCGGCTGGTATGCCGAGACCTTCCGCGATGAGGCGGGCGGTGCGCGCGGCCATTCCACCGCCATCTACTATCTGCTGGAGGCAGGCGAGCGCTCGCACTGGCACCGCGTCCATGATGCCGCGGAAGCCTGGCATCATTATGCCGGCGCACCGCTCGAACTGGGAATGTCGGCCGATGGTGTCGCGGTCACCCGCCATGTCCTCGGCAGCAATCTGGCGGCAGGCGAACGCCCGCAGGCCATCGTCCCCGCCGGCCACTGGCAATCGGCGCGCAGCCTCGGCAACTGGTCGCTGGTCGGCTGCACGGTGGCGCCGGGCTTCCTGTTTGAAAAATTCGAGATGGCCCCTCCCGGCTGGGAGCCGGAAGGCGACTAGATAATTGCCAGCAGGATCATCACCTTGGCCGCATAGTAGCTGAGCCAGACGAAGAGGCCGGCAGGCCTTTGCCGCCGGTCGTCGGCATCCATCAGGAAGCGCGATGTGGCCAGCATGGAATCGGACGCCAGGAAGGCGATGGCGCCGATGACGGCCAGCACCGGCTGCCAGAGTGCTGCCGTCACCACCATGGCAAGGATCGCCAGCATGTAGGCAACGACCGGCGCCTTCATCTCCCGCTCCAGCGCCGGCACCAGGATGCTGGCCATGAACCCGGCCCAGAGCGAGCAGACCGTGATCACGGTCAAGGCCGCCCAGAAGGGCAGGATGGCCATCGGCAAGGCGCTGTTGGCCTGCGGATCATGCGTGGAAAACAGTGCCACATAGACCAGATGCGCCGCCAGGAACGACACAAGCCCGGCAAGAAAAGGCTTCGGCCCGTCATGTGCGAGAAAGAAATCGCCGAGGACGCAAAGCACCAGCGCGATCACCAGAAGCCAAGACCCGCCAGCATGGAAGGCAATCAGCGCCAGCAGCGCCGTCGACAGCGTCTTGGCTGCTGTCCGCCGCCACGAGACCGGCTGCGGCAGCAGCAGGGCGTAAAGCAGCGCGCCGATGGCCGACAGCAGCAGCAGCCCGTTCAGCGTCTCGCCAATGCCTCCGGGAAAGGGCAGCATCACGCCGCCTCACCGGCAGCGTGCTTGGC
>JBGSQC010000338.1:0-7382 GCA_041738295.1 Zhengella sp.
GCTGCCACCCGCTGGCGGGCTGCCCGCGCCATCGCTTTCAAACGATACCGGGCGGCCTTCCATCGCCGCGATCTGGTCGCGCAGGCGCGCAACATCGGCGCGCGCTTCGCCATGCCCCGGATTTGCCATGGCAGCCTCTTGATCCTGCTGGTTCATCCAACCCGCCTGAGGCACTTCGGCCAAAGGCAAAAACGCTTCCTCACGGCGCGGCATCATGGCCGGCCATCCGGGCGTCAGGAGTGGATATGTTCTCTATATGTTCCTATAGATTCCAACAGGCGGCCTTCCTGTCAAGCCTTGCTTTGCGCAAGGCCCGATTCAGGTGCAGTCAAGAGAGAGGGAAACAGGAAGGAAGGAGAGGCGGATCAGCCGGCGCGATCGATGAAGAACCCGGCAATCCAGGTCCCTGCAGCCGCCGCAACGCCGGTGACAAACGCACCCCAGGCCATGTCGACCACCGCCACCGAGACCGGCCATGTCTTCAGCGTGGCCATGTTGGTGAGATCATAGGTGGCATAGGCAAGGAAGCCGAAAATGGCACCCGACACCGCCGCTGACGCAATATTCCCGCTGGCCAGCGCGGGGCCGGTAGCGAAATAGACGATGCCGAAGACATAGAGCAGATAGAAAATGGCGGCTGCCGGAATGTTCGGCGTGTCAGCCAGCAGGCTGCCCAGCCGCTCGCGATAGAAAGTGCCCGCCATCTGCGACAGCCAGATGAAATCCATCACGAAGAACACCACCGCCACGGCGGCATAGGCGATCAGATAGCTGCGCATGGTCAGGCTCCTTACGGGGGCATTCATATGCCGACAATCGGCTGGATCAGCCGCATGATGCGGCTCTTGAACCGCAGCGGCGCATCGGTGATGGCAAGGCAGATGCAATCCTCGTCCGGCGTCGCCACCGGCTGGTGCTGCACGCTGTCGTCGGTTTCTTCCAGATCACCCGGCCCGAACACCAGCTCGCCGTCACGGAAGGCGCCCTTCAGCACCAGCGTCAGCTCGCGCCCGCCATGGCTGTGCTCAGGCACCGGTTTGCCGGCCGGAATGCGCAGGAGCCGCGCCTGCACCGTCCTGTCGCCGATCTCAATCGGGATCTGGTAGGCGCCAAGGCCAAGCGCCTTCCATTTCAGCGTGGAATAGTCGCTGCCGATGTAATCGCTGAGCGGCGCGGGAATGCCGCCCGGCATCCGGGGTACGGCTGCAGCCTTGACCGCAACTGCCGCCGGTGCAGCCTCAAGGCGCGCCTTCAACGCTGCCCAGCTTGCCTCATCGGTGGAGGCAGCAGGCGCGCCATCCATATCTTCCAGCATCACGCCGGCAGCCGCCTCAATGGCGACAAGCCGCCGGCGGCATTCCGGGCACATGGAAAGGTGGGTGGCAACCGCCAGCGACCAGCCTTCGTCCATCGCGCCGGAGGCATAATCGGCCAGCAATTCCCCGCTGATGTGATGGGTGACACTCATGATTGTTCTCCGAGAGCCGTCCGCAGCCTGCCAAAGGCCATGCGGATGCGCGACTTCACCGTGCCGAGCGGCAGGCCGAGCTTTTCGGCAATCGCGCTGTGCGGCACTTCTTCAAAAAAGGACAGTTTCAGGATCTCAAGCTGCTCGGGCGGCAGGTCACGCATGGCGGCACGCACCGCTGCTGCCGATTGGCGAGCCTCGATCATGCGGTCGGCAGCTTCCTCGGCCTCCGGCATCAGTGCCGGATCGCTCAAGTCCATTTCCGGGCGCTTGCGCCGCCTGAACAGGTCAATGCTCGTGTTGCGGGCGAGCGTGAAAATCCACGCCGAGGCCGATCCCCGCGCCGGATCAAAACTCGCCGCCCGGTTCCAGATGTTCGTCATGGCTTCCTGCATCAACTCCTCCGCCAAGGCGGGATCGGCCGTGCGCTTCAGCATGAAGGCGCGCAGCCTTGGTCCATATTGCCGGAACAAGGCCTCGAAAGCCGCCATGTCCTTCGATTGCCCGATCGCAAGGAGAAGCACGCCAACCTCGTCGACGACGCCTGCTGCCTTTGCGTCCGGCTGTCCCGATGGGGCGCTGTCCGGCCTGTCCGTCATGTCACGTGCACGCTTTCCCTGTCCTTGCCATAAGATGGCAGCCGGAAACTTAGGGCCTGTTTGCGCATGTGCAATGTGGTTCATGGCGGGCTTTACGCATTTCTTTTGAGCGCGGATCACCAGCGCCGGACAAAGGTGGCCTTGGCCTGCGGAATTTCGCCTGCCAGTGATCCGCAAGCACGGTTTCTGCGTAAGCGTTCATCAATTCATCCGGAATCTCATCATCATGCATCATCCCTTCCCGCACGCGCCTTCCAATCCTGCAAGGCGCGTTGCCGTTATCGGCTCGGGCATTTCCGGCCTTTCGGCCGCCTGGCTCATGTCGAAGGAAGCAGATGTCACGCTTTACGAGGCCGACACCCGCATCGGCGGCCATTCCAACACGGCGCAAGTGGAGACTGATGCAGGCCGCATTCCGGTCGACACCGGCTTCATCGTCTACAATGAATTGAACTATCCGAACCTGGTGGCGATGTTTGGCCATCTGGGCGTCGGCACCATGGCCTCCGACATGTCCTTTGCCGCCTCGCTGGATCGCGGCGGCTTTGAATATTCCGGTGCGGGCCTGTCCGGCCTCGTCGCCCAGAAGGCCAACATCATGCGGCCTCGTTTCTGGCGCATGATGTCGGATCTGGTGCGTTTTTACCGCAAGGCCCCCGCAATGGCGAAGACACCCGAAGCCGCCACCATGACGCTCGGCGAGTTTCTCAAGGCCAACAAGTTTTCCGAGCCCTTCATCCGCGACCATCTGCTGCCGATGGGCGCGGCGATCTGGTCGGTGACCCCCGATGAAATGCGGGATTATCCGCTGCTCGCCTTCCTGCGCTTCTTTGAAAGCCACGGCCTGCTGTCGCTGGGCGAACGCCCTGTCTGGCGCACCGTTGCCGGCGGCTCGCAAAGCTATGTGGAGAAGCTGGTCGAGGGCTTCCGGGGAACGATCCGCACTGGCACGCCGGTCAAGTCGGTGCGCAGGTTGCCGGGCGGCGTCTCGGTGACTGATGCCAGCGGCGCGACTGATATTTTCACCGACGTGGTGATTGCCAGCCATGGCGACCAGGCACTGGCCATGCTGGCTGATGCGGACGCTGAGGATCGCACGCTGCTCGGTGCCTTCACCTATTCAAAAAACGAGGCAGTGCTGCACTCCGATGCAAGGCTGATGCCGCGCCGCAAGTCGGTCTGGGCAAGCTGGAACTATCTGGATGACGGCAGCACAGCAGCAAACCGCAATCTCTGCGTCACCTACTGGATGAACCGCCTGCAGAACCTTCCCTGCAAGGACGACATTTTCGTCACGCTGAACCCCGTGGGTCCGGTGGACGAGACGAAGGTCTTTGGCCGCTACACCTACGAGCATCCGCTGTTCAATGCAGCCGCCATCGCCGCCCAGCGCGACATCTGGTCGATCCAGGGCAAGGGCGGCGTCTGGTATTGCGGCGCGCATCTGGGCTCCGGCTTCCACGAAGACGGTCTGCAATCCGGCCTTGCCGTGGCAGAAGCCGTCACCGGCGTGCGTCGCCCCTGGCAGGTGCAAAACGAATCCGGCCGCATTTTCCTTCGCAAGGCCGTGGAAGCAGCCGAATGAGCTGGCGCTCCCAATTCGTGCCCGGATTGGTGACCCATGCGCGCCACAGCCCGCGCACCCACCGCCTGCGCTATGGCGTCTTTTCGCTGCTGGTAGACCTTGATGAACTGCCCGCCCTCAACAAGGGCCTGCGCTTCTTCGGCCACAACCGCCGCGCCGTCTTCAGCTTTCACGATGCCGACCATGGCGATCTCGACGGAACGCCGCTGCGCCCCTGGGTGGAGCGGCAACTGGCGGACGCCGGCATCGAGGCAACGGGCGGACGCATCGACGTGCTGTGCTATCCGCGCATCCTCGGCTACGCCTTCAACCCGCTGACCGTCTTCTTCTGCCGCGATGCTGACGGACATCTGGCCGGCATCCTCTACGAGGTCTCCAACACCTTCGGCGAGCGTCACACCTATGTGATCCCGGCGTCAGGCGAAGGCCCGCGCCATCGCCATTCCTGCGACAAGGATTTTTACGTCTCGCCCTTCATGCCGATGGACTGCCGCTACCATTTCCGCATCGAGGAAAAGGAGAAGCGCATTCTTGTCGCCATCAATGAGACCATTTGCGGCAAGCCGGTGCTCTATGCCGCCTTCGCCGGTGAGCGTCAGGAGCTTTCCGCCGGGGCGCTCGCCAAGGCGTTTTTCCTGTGGCCACTGATGGGCCTCAAGGTGATTGGTGCCATCCACTACGAGGCGCTGAAACTCTGGCTCAAGGGCTTCACGGTCTTTTATCACGAGCCGGCTGAAAGCCGCGCAGGCCGCACGCTGGTCGGCAAAGCGCGCCGCTAACCTTCATCCCGTACGGCGCGGACCGGGGAAAAAGGCATTGACCCGGCGCTGCAGGGCGCGGAACTTTTCGCCCCGGCTTTTCTCCATATGGGTTTCCAGCGGCGGCAGGCCCGACACATGGACCAACAGATAATACATCATCGCAGGAGCCAGCAGGGAAAGGGCCTGCACCCAGCCGCCCTGCCAGCCTGCCAGCGCCATCACCGGCCAGGAACACCAGAACAGCCATTCAAAGAAATAGTTGGGGTGGCGGGAATAGGCCCAAAGGCCTTCTTCCATCACGCCACCTGCAATGCGCTTGGCCCGGTATTTGGCAAGCTGTCGGTCGGAAATGCTTTCGCCGGCCAGCGCGCCCAGTGCCAGAAGCGCGGCAAGAATGTCGAACAGATGCAGAAAGGGCGACGGATTGAGCGCCGCTGCCAAAACCGCAATCACGAGAATGAACCCTGCAACCGCCTGCGACTGCAGGAACAACGCCATGCGGAGCGCGGCCGACGGACCCCATTCATCGCGCAGCGCCTTGTAGCGCGGGTCATCGCCAGCTTCGAAGTTGCGCGCCGCGATGTGCAGGCCAAGCCTCAGCGACCAAGCGCCGACCAGCGCTATCGCCAGCAGCCGTCGCCCGGGTTCACCGCCCTCGGCAAGCAGCAGCGCGCCAATGGCTGTCACGCCAGTCGCCAGTGACCAGATCGGATCGATCCAGCCGGAATTTCCCGTGCGCCGTTCAATCGCCCAGGCAAGGCCCATGAGAAGGCTCATGCTGATGGCGCTAGCAAGGAGAAGAGTAAAGGACATGGGAAACCTTTGTTTGAACGGGCACAACGATTACGCAAGGATGTCGGTTCCGGTTCAGCGCTGCACTTTTATAGCCCTCCACGCTCCACCCCCAAGGTTTCATTTGTGCAGCGCATCAAATCAAGGCTAGTCTGATTTCCGGACAAGACGGCAAGAGGGCGACGATGGCGATCACGGCAGCAATCCACCACCTGACCCACTACAAATACGACCGTCCGGTCATTCTGGGGCCGCAGATCATCAGGCTGAGGCCCGCGCCGCACAGCCGCACCCGCGTCATCTCGCATTCGCTGAAGGTTTCGCCCGGCGGCCACTTCGTCAACCACCAGCAGGATGCCTATGGCAACTGGATGGCGCGCTTCGTCTTCCCCGATCCCGTTCACGAATTGCGCATCGAGGTTGATCTCGTCGCCGACATGACGGTCTACAATCCGTTCGATTTCTTCGTCGAGGAAGCCGCGCAGAAATGGCCCTTCGACTATGCCGAGGAAATCCGCGACGATCTCGCCGTTTACCGCAAGGCGGAACCGGCTGGCCCGCTGCTGCAGGCCTTCCTCGACACGCTGGACCGTTCCGAGCAGGGCACGGTCGACATGGTGGTGGGGATCAACCGGCGCATCGCCAACGAGACCGGCTATGTCATCCGCATGGAACCGGGCGTGCAGGCGCCGGAAGAAACCCTGACGGTGGGCACCGGCTCGTGCCGTGACACGTCATGGCTGCTGGTGCAGGTGTTGCGCCACCTGGGCCTGGCGGCGCGCTTTGTCTCGGGCTATCTGATCCAGCTGAAGCCGGATCTGGTGGCGCTGGACGGCCCGGCCGGGACCGATCATGACTTCACTGATCTCCACGCCTGGGCGGAGGTTTACCTGCCCGGTGCAGGCTGGATCGGCCTTGATCCGACATCAGGCCTCCTGACCGGCGAAAGCCACATTCCGCTGGCCGCTACCCCCCATTATCGCAATGCCGCGCCGATCTCCGGCCTTGCCAGCTTTGCCGAAGTGGACTTCGCCTTTGACATGTCGGTGTCGCGCATTGCCGAGCATCCGCGCATCACCAAGCCCTTCTCGGAGGAAGCCTGGCAGGCGCTCGATGCGCTCGGCGAGAAGGTCGATGCCGCGCTTGATGCCGGCGACGTGCGCCTGACCATGGGCGGCGAGCCGACCTTCGTCACCATTGACGATTTTGAATCCGCCGAGTGGAACACCGATGCTGTCGGCCCGCAGAAGCGCGCACTGGCCGATACGCTGATCCGCCGCCTGCGCGACCGTTTCGCACCCGGCGGCTTCCTGCATTACGGGCAGGGCAAGTGGTACCCGGGCGAAACACTGCCGCGCTGGACCTTTTCGCTCTATTGGCGTCGTGACGGCAAGCCGGTCTGGAAGGATGCGTCCCTGATCGCCGGGGAAAAGGCCGACACGTCCGTTGGACCGGAGCAGGCGGCAGCCCTGTTGAAGGGCATTGCGGACAATCTCGGCGTCAATCCCGACCACGCCGTTCCGGCCTTCGAAGACCCCGCGCAGTGGATCCTGAAGGAGGCCAACCTTCCGGAGAACGTCACGCGGGCAAACTCCAAGCTTGAGGATGCCGAGGAGCGCCATCGCATTGCCCGTGTTTTTGAACGCGGCCTGACCAAGCCATCCGGCTACGTACTGCCGGTGCAGCGCTGGCAGGCGCGCGCAACGGAGACCCGCCGCTGGCAATCGGAACAATGGAAGCCGCGCCGCGGCCATGTCTTCCTCGTTCCCGGCGACAGCCCTGTCGGCTACCGCCTGCCTCTGGGTGCGCTCCCCTATGTGCCGCCGTCGCAATATCCCTATGTCAACATGGCCGACCCGACCGAGCTGCGCGGCTCCTTGCCGGATTTCGGCAGCCGGTCAGCAGGCGAGGACCATGGCACCGGCGCTGAGGCAGCCGCCGAAGGCCGCGAGCAGATGCGCGCGCAATTCACTGCATCAGGCCCGTCGCAGGAGCGCGTGGAACAGGGCGGCGACACGCTGGATGGCGCGGTGCGCACCGCACTTGCCGTCGAGCCGCGCGATGGCAGGCTCTGTGTCTTCATGCCGCCGGTCGAGCGCGTCGAGGATTATCTGGAACTGCTGGATGCAGCCGAAGAGGCAGCCGCCAAGCTCGGCCTGCCGGTCCATATCGAGGGC
>JBGSQC010000003.1:0-6345 GCA_041738295.1 Zhengella sp.
GTCCCGGTCGCCCTGCCTGCGCTGGGTGGGACCGCCACCGAAAAAGGCCTGCGCGCGCTCCCGCATGTCCTGCTGGTAGTGATGGCGCACGCTTTCATCGGCAATGCGCGACACGGCGAGCCGCAGGTTCTTTTCAAGCTCAGCACGCCTTTCCGGCGTGTCGAAAATGCCGCTCGCCGTTTCGCGCGCCCACACCATGTCCGACAGCGGCCGTGCATCCTTCAGCACGGCCTGCACGGCCTCCACCCCGCTTTCGCGGATGAGGTCGTCCGGGTCCTTGCCTTCCGGTAGCATGGCAAAACGCACCGTGCGTCCTGCCTTGATCTGCGGAAGCATAAGGTCGGCGGCCCGCCAAGCGGCCTTCAGGCCCGCCTGGTCGCCGTCAAAGCACAGGATCGGCTCGCCGGTGATGCGCCACAGCAGCTCCATCTGGTTTTCGGTCAAAGCCGTGCCGAGCGGCGCGACGGCGTTGGCGATCCCCGCCTGCGCCAGCGCAATCACGTCCATGTAGCCTTCAACCGCGATGACCGTGCCTGCATCCTGCGCCGCCCGGCGCGCAGGGCCCTGATTGTAGAGCACATTGCCCGGGTGGAAGAGCTCGGTCTCCGGCGAGTGGAGATATTTGGCCGAGACATCAGGCGACAGCGCCCGCCCGCCAAAGGCAATCACGCGGCCCCGCGTATCCGTGATCGGAAACATGATGCGGTCGCGGAACCGGTCATAGGAAACCGGAATGTCCGGCCCGTGGACGAGCAACCCGCAGGCTTCCATCTGCTCGCGCGTCACGCCCTTGGCCGCCAGATGCTCCTTCAGCGCATTGCGGCTGTCGGGCGAATAGCCGATGCTGAAGGCGCGCTGCGTCACCGAGGTCAGTTCGCGCCCGCGCAAGTAAGCCCGCGCCCTGGCGCCCTCGGCTGCCTGCAGCTTTTCCTCAAAAAAGGCCGCCGCCATGTCCATCACATCGGTCAGCGAGGCCTTTTGCTGTTCGCGGCGCTCGGCTTCCGGATGAACCGCCGGCATTGCGACGCCTGCCATGGCGGCAATCCGCTCCACGGCTTCGGGAAACGGCATGCCGTCCAGCTCGGTCAGGAAGCGGAAATGATCGCCCGAGACGCCGCAGCCGAAGCAATGGTAGCGGCCCTTCTTGTCCTCGCAGTGGAAGCTCGGCGATTTCTCGCCGTGGAACGGGCAGCAGGCCCAATGGTCGCCGCGCGCCGGATTGGATTTCTTGCGGTCAAAGGTGACGCGTGTCCCCACCACGGCCGAAATCGGCACGCGGTCCCTGATCTCGTCGAGAAAGGACTGGGGAAATCGCATCATTCTTCCTAGGGTCGGGATTCACTATAGGCACAGTCGGCCACAAGCGACAATGAAGCCCGCCCGGCCCGCCGGATATGCCCGCTTTCCACAGCCGTGGCGGAAACATCGGAACCGTTCCGGCCCGCAAAGCAAAAGCCCGGCCTTGGGGCCAGGCCTTCAAAATTTCACGTCTGCAGGTGTTGGAGACCGTCCCGGCGTGATTTCGGTTGGGCTCTTACTGCAGGATCGCCTTGGCGATGCCATTGGCCTTGGCAAAGTCCATCTGGCCGGGATAGCGCTCCTTCAGCGCCGCCATGCAGCGGCCCATGTCGCGCAGGCCCTCGGCCTTGAGGTCGCCGATCACTTCGGCCACCGCCTTGCGGGTGTCATCCTCGCACAGCTGGCGCGGCATGAAATCACGGATGATCTCGGCTTCTTCGCGCTCCTGCTCGGCAAGCTCGATGCGTGCGCCTTCTTCAAAGGCCTTGGCCGATTCCTCGCGCTGCTTCACCATCTTGGACAGGATCTGCAGGATATCGTCATCATTGACCGGGTCCTTGCCCGAACCCCGGTTGGCAATGTCGCGGTCGTTCACCGCCGCCTGGATCAGGCGCAGCGTTCCGAGCCGGCGCTTGTCTCCGGATTTCATGGCAGCCTTCATGGCCGTGGCGATGGTTTCACGCATCATGGTGGAAGCAATCTCCTGTTCACCGGGGCGGGAACATATCCCCCGCCCTTGAGCGATGCAATTGGTTTCAGTTCCGCGCATCAGCCTGTCCATAACCGGGCCAGGTTGATTGACCGCACGGGTGGCTTGCCCTAAGAGTGCGCCCTTGCATGGACATGAACAGTCACGCCGGACCTTGAACCTTGGTCCGCAAGGCCTCACTTGAGGGCCGGTCCGCCTGCGCCTGCATCAGGGCGCGCGGATTTTAAGCCAAAGATATTGTGATCCTCCGGCCGGCTTTCAAGCCTTGGACCGGCAGGACGGACAACGGAGAGCGAGATGAGCGCCACCACCGCCCCATGGGCTGCCGAGAAGCCGACCGCCCTGCTGGTGCTGGCTGATGGCACCGTGATCGAGGGCAAGGGCCTGGGTGCCGAAGGCATCATCGAGGCCGAAGTCTGCTTCAACACGGCGCTGACAGGCTATGAGGAAATCCTCACCGATCCCTCCTATGCTGGCCAGATCGTCACCTTCACCTTCCCGCACATCGGCAATGTCGGAACCAATGAAGAGGACATCGAGGACCTGACGCCCGCCGCCCGCCACGGCGCGGTGGGAGCCGTCTTCAAGGCCGAAGTGACGAACCCCTCCAACTACCGCTCTGCCGCCCATCTGGATGGCTGGCTGAAGCGGCGCGGCGTCATCGCCATGAGCGGCGTTGACACCCGCGCGCTGACCACGCTGATCCGTGAAAAGGGCATGCCGAACGCCGTCATCGCCCATTCGGCCAGCGGTTCCTTTGATATTCCGGCGCTGAAGGCGCGCGCCAAGGCCTGGCATGGCCTGATTGATCTCGACCTCGCCAAGGACGTAACGTCCGGCCAGTCGTCCGAGTGGACCGAGACGCCCTGGGTCTGGAACGAGGGCTATGCCGACAATGATGCCACCACCATGCACATTGTTGCGGTGGATTTCGGCGTCAAGCGCAACATCCTGCGCCTGCTGGCAGGCCTCGGCGCCAAGGTCACCATTGTCCCTGCCAAGACGCCTGCCGCCGATATCCTGGCGCTCAACCCCGACGGCATCTTCCTGTCGAACGGCCCCGGCGACCCGGCTGCCACCGGCACTTATGCCGTGCCGATGATCCGCGACCTGCTGAAGACCGATGTGCCGCTTTTCGGCATCTGCCTTGGCCACCAGATGCTGGCGCTGGCGCTGGGCGCGCGTACGTCCAAGATGCATCAGGGCCATCATGGCGCCAACCATCCGGTCAAGGACCACACCACCGGCAAGGTGGAAATCGTGTCGATGAACCACGGCTTTGCGGTGGACAGCGATTCGCTTCCGGTCGGCGTCGAGGAAACACATGTCTCGCTGTTTGACGCCTCCAATTGCGGCCTGACGCTTGCCGGCAAGCCGGTGTTTTCGGTCCAGCATCATCCGGAAGCCTCGCCCGGCCCGCAGGACAGCCACTATCTGTTCCAGCGCTTTGCCGCGATGATCCGCGCCCGCAAGGACGAGACTGCCGCTGCCTGACGGTACTGCAAGGCAACTGAAACGAAGAAGGGCGGCCCGCAAGGACCGCCCTTTTTGTTTTCTGCAAGGAGTGCCGGGCTCAGCTCGCCAGGCGCACCACGGTCAGCTGGTCGCGGATCTTTTCAAAGATCGGCTTAAGGTCGTCCTTTGACGGGCTGTCAAAAAAGTGGTCCGCGTCGGTCGCGCAATCAGCAAGCAGCGTTCCGGTGGCCACATTCGGCTCTTCCAGCCGGATGGTGAAAATCTCGATGCCGTCCGCCTTGGCATTGGTGCAGGAGGCCAGCGTCTTGGCATTCATGGCAGCGGTGGTATCGGAAACCGTGCTTCCGATATCCGTACCATCCAGCCGCTCGTCCACCAAATAGCCGGTGGAGGAGTAACCCGAACCCAGATCATTGGGCAGATTGCCAAAGGAATTCGTGCCATCGGTCAGCAGGATCAGGATCTTGCGCGCCTTCTTGGCCTTGGCCGATCCTTCCTGGAACGGTGCCCGGTCTGAAAGCACCCGCCAGCCCCACATCACACCTTCGGTGATGTTGGTCGAACCATTGGCCTGGATGGCGTTCACCTTCGCCTTGATCGCCGCGATGTTGTTCGTCAGCGGCAGGATCGGCTCGATCTCGCAGCCATAGCCCGGACCCTTGGGATCGGCTTCGTTGGAGTAGAAATAGGACAGCGAGTCATCAATGGGTATCGGAGTCCAAGTACCGGACGCAATCGGGTCACCGGACGCATTGACAGGAATGCCGTACTTGTTGCTCTTTTTGACGAGCCCCGGCGCAGTTTTGTCCATCGGGCTGACATCAGAAACAATGTAGTGGTTGGGATAGAGTATCGAGTCCGGTTCATCGATATTAAATGCTGGCACGAACAGGGACGACGGAATCGAAGAATGAGCGTCGGCATCAGTGACATCATAGTCATTGAGACCGACCGCCGGGCGGGTTTCGACACATCCGGGCCATGTCTTGCCGAGATTCTGATAAATCTGGAACCGGCTGACACCAAAGGGAAGCTCGACCTGAGGGATGGGCGAAACGCCTTCCACATCAAGCCACTTTGCGCCCGTGCCCTTGATCTGCCTTCCCTTGCTGTCGAAGGACGGCCCATATTGCGGACCGACATTGACGAAGGTGGCATAGGGTACAATGCCGATCTTGAGTGCGGCAGGATCGCTCACCTGCACGCTCATGGCGTCCACCATGGTGTTGACCGCGTCCTTCATGGCCGCGAGCTTTGCGCCTTCCATCGATCCGGTCTGGTCAAGTGCCAGTGCAATCTCGAATTTTGCGGGAGCATACTCGGCCTTCGAAATCGCCGAGACCTGCCAGCTGTCATTGCCCAGAAGGCCGGAAAACGCCAGGTTCGGCGGGACGGTTGCGCCAATGCTGACCGCCACTCCGGACCGGTTGACCGTAACCGAATTGACAACTCCATTGAAATTGGCGGCGACAAATTGCTCGGCAATGGCCTTTGCCTTGGCATCATCCATCTTGATGCCCTCACGCGCCACCGAAAGGGCGGCCGTGTCCAGCGCGGCCTGCAATTCGCGGTCAACGCGGGTCACAGTCGTGTAGTCCATCGCAAGACCCGCCGCTATCAGCAGCGGTACCGCAGCAACGGCTAAATAAACGGCAAAATTGCCGTCACGGTTGCGGACAAGATCAAACAGGCTGGCCATCGGTTTTTTCTCTCGCGGATTTCCAAGTCCTGCATCTTCCCATGCCAGCCTTGCAATCGCGTTAAACCGTTGCCTAAAATTATCGTCTCACAGGCCCGCCATGTCCGGCGCGCCTGTATCACCGCGCGTCAGACAGGATTGGTGAAGGTGTCGCAGGAGGACAGCTTGCCGCTCTGGAAGCCACGGCCGAACCAGGTCTTGCGCTGCTGCGAGGTGCCATGGTTGAAGCTTTCCGGCACCACATAGCCTTGGGTGCGCTTCTGCAGCGTATCATCGCCGATCTGCTGTGCGGCGTTCAGCGCCTCTTCCACGTCGCCCTTTTCCAGCAGGCCCTTCTGGCCGGTGAAATGCGCCCAGACACCGGCAAAGCAATCGGCCTGAAGCTCGACACGGATCGACATCTGGTTGGCTTCCAGCTGGCTCATTGACTGGCGCATGCGGTTGAATTTCGGCAGCACGCCGATCAGGTTCTGCACATGATGGCCCACTTCATGCGCCACCACATAGGCCTGGGCAAAATCGCCCGATGCCTTGAACTGGCGGTCAAGCTGCTCGAAGAAGGTGGTGTCGAGATAAAGCTTCTCGTCGCCGGGGCAATAGAAGGGGCCCGACGCTGCCGAGGCAAAGCCGCAGGCCGATTGCACCCGGTCGGAGAACAGCACCATCTTCGGCTCGCGATACTTGATGCCCTCGGCGGCAAAGATGCCGTTCCAGGTTTCTTCCGTCTCGGCGAGAACGGTCGCCATGAACTGGCCCATCTCGTCGCTTGCGGGCGTTGACGGCACCTGCTGGCGCTGCGGCTGGGTCTGCTGCGGAACGATCGATCCCGGATCGCCACCGGCAAGGATTTGCATCGGATCAATGCCGCAGGCCTTCAGCACAAAGAACAGCACCACCAGCATGATGATGCCGGAAATGCCGCCGCCGCGCGCGCCATTGACACGCGTGCCCATGGGAATGCGCATGCGGGTGTTGCCACGCCCGAGCGGATTGAAGCCGCCCGGCTGCTGGCCACGCATGTCTTCCACATTGTCCGATTGCTTTCGGCCTCTCCAGCGCATGGTCCACACTCCCGATCTTCTGTTGCCCTTTAATGCACCAAGGCCCTGCCCGGTTCAATACAAACCGGGCAGGGTGTCAGGAATGTAACGGTTGCGTCAGG
>JBGSQC010000008.1:0-1710 GCA_041738295.1 Zhengella sp.
CTGCGGGCCTGCGGGTGCGGCGGCAACGGGCGGGGAGGTGGTTGCTTCAGCGGGGGAAGGCGATGCGGCCTGCGGGGTCAGCGTGACAGGGGCGTTGGAATCGGCGGCCTTCGGATCAAGTGTGCTTTCGGTGGCGGTGCATCCGGCGAGACCCAGGATCAGCACACCAATGGCGGCACGGCGGATGAAGGGTGCCATCATCGCTTTTCCTGCTGAGCCTGCCCAAATCGGCATTTCGTCACCATGCACCAGTTCTAACCCTCTCTAGCGAACAATCAAGGCCGGTGCATGGCGCGACAGACCTTCCGGCGCGCCGGCGGTGGTCAGGTAGGTGCGCCCGAGGCACATGGCAGAGGAGGTGTCGGAATCCATGATGATCATGTGGGCAAACAGGATCTGGTCGGCCGCAATCGGCTCCGTATTGCCGGCATAGAACATGGGCATGTCCATCCAGGACGGGGTGAAGCGGGCGCCCAGCGAATAGCCGCAGGCGTTGAGCCGGTGGCGGGACAGTCCGTGGGCCTCCATCTCCTTGGCATGAGCATCAAACACATCGCCAAAGGTCTTGCCGGGAACCATGGCCACTTCGACTGCAGCCAGCGACTGGCGCGCCGCCTCGAACAGCTCTTCCTGGTATTTGGAAGGCTTGCCGATGATCACCGTTTCCATTCTTGCGGCATGGTAATGGTGGAAGACGCCGGCCCATTCGAGCGTCAGCTGGTCCTTGGCGGAGAGTTTTCGCCTGCCGGCCTTGTAGCGGCAGAGCAGGGCATCCTCGGCCGAACCGATGATGAATTCGTTGCCGGGATAATCGCCGCCGCCCTCGAAAATGGCTCCCTGCATGGCGGCGAGGATTTTGCCTTCATCGCCCTTGGCCTTGATCAGCGGCAAGGCTGCATCAAAGGCATCATCGGCGAGCGAGGCAGCCTTGCGCGCCTTTTCGATTTCTGCCGGGCTCTTCAACACCCTGAGCCGGGGCACGACGGGCGACGCGTCGACAATGGTACCGAAAGTGGCCAGCTGCTCGTCCAGCTTGCGCCCATTGGCGGCGGTCAGTCCGTGGGTGTCATATTCGATGCCGATGCGGCAGCCGAGCAGGTCGAGGTCATTGAGCAGGTTGCGCAGGTCGGTCGTCGGATTGGCGCCGGCACGATCCGGCCAGACCACGATCTGCGGGATGTTGGAGGTGTGGCGTGCCTGGCGCAAATCTGCCGAACGCGTCAGCAGCACCATTTCACCCTTGGCGGTGACCACGAGGCACTGGAAGAAGCAAAAGCCGAACGTGTCATAGCCGGTCAGCCAGTACATGCTTTCCTGTGCAAACAGCAGCATGGCGTCGAGCTTTTCCTCTGCCATGGCTGCCGCCAGCCGGTCGCGGCGCGCGGCATATTCGGCTTCGTCAAAATGCAGGGCCATCAGATATCCTCCAGTACGATTGCCGAAATCTGCCGGCCATAATCCGGCTCGGCGCGATGGGTCGTGCGCCGGTAGGAAAAGAAGGCCGGCTCGTCGCGATAGGTGCAATGGCCGGTCATGGATGCGGAGACACCGGCGCGGGCGAGCCTTGCAACCGTGTAGCCTTGAAGATCGAACATGGCATGACCGGGGCGGGCCGACGGAATGAACCAGCGGCCGTTGTCCGGATCGGCTGTGAGCGCGCGTTCGACAAATTCCGGGCCGACCTCGTAACTGGCCTGGCTGATCGAGGGT
>JBGSQC010000010.1:0-8461 GCA_041738295.1 Zhengella sp.
ACATGATGGAGGAGGTGCGCCATGCGCTGATGGTCAACAGGCTGGGCTACAAGTCGGCAGCCCGCGTGACCCACCGCGATGCGCTGCGCTGGGCGACGCAAGGTTCGGCGCGGTGCATCGGACGCTCCGACATTGGCGAAATCGCCGTCGGCAAGCAGGCCGATCTCGCGCTCTTCACGCTCGATGAGCTGCGCTTTTCCGGCGCCCATGATCCCATCGCCGCGCTTGTCCATTGCGGGGCAAGCCGCGCCGACCGGGTGATGGTGGCGGGCAACTGGCGGGTGGTGGACGGCCAGATCCCCGGTTTCGACACCGCCGGCCTGATCGCCGGTCATTCTGCAGCTGCCCGCATCTTTACCTGACAGGAGACGGTCCCATGAGCCATGCTGACATCCCGGTCATCGACATTGCGCCGCTGCTCAACAAAGAGCCCGGTGGGCTGGAAACCGTCGCTGCAGCAATTGGCGCAGCCTGCCGGGGCATCGGCTTTTTCTATGTCACGGGCCATGGCATTGCAGGCGGGTTGATCGACCAGGTCTTTGCCGAAGCGGAAGGTTTCTTTGCCCTGCCGGAGGCCGAAAAGCGCAAAGCGCTCTTTTCGTCCGCCACCGGAAATCGCGGCTACATCCCCATGAAAGGCGAGGCGCTGGACCCAACCAAGCCGCAGGATGTGAAAGAGGCCTTCAACATCGGGCTTGAGCTTGGTCCCGATGACCCCGACATCATAGCAGGCACCAGGTTCCGGGCACTCAATCTCTGGCCGGACGATCCGGAATTCCGCAAGACCATGCTGGCCTATTTCGATGCAGTTTGGGCGCTGGGCCGCACGCTTCACGCCGCCTTTGCCGCCGAACTGGGCGTTGCCGCGAATTTTTTCGAGGACAAGCTCGACCGTCCGCTGGCCACACTGCGCCTGCTGCATTATCCGCCGCGCCCTGACACCATGGAGGAGGGCCAGCTTGGTGCAGGCGAGCACACCGACTATGGCTGTGTGACCCTGCTGATGACCGACAATGCTGGCGGTCTGGAAGTGCGCACGCGCGACGGCCAATGGCTGGCCGCGCCCCATGTGCCGGGCGCCTATGTCTGCAACATCGGTGATTGCCTGATGCGCTGGACCAACGACACCTATGTCTCGACCCCGCATCGCGTGGTCAATCCGGCAGGCCGCGAACGCTTCTCGGTCGCTTTCTTCCTCGACCCGAACCCTGATGCCGTCGTGGAATGCCTGCCGACCTGCGCGACGCCGGAAAACCCGGCGAAATATCCGCCGGTAACCGGAGCAGACTATCTCGAAAGCCGCCTGAACCCGACCTATGCCAAGGGCGGACTGGCCTGAACGCTCCAATCCGTCCGCCGCTCTTCCGGGGCGGCAATCAAGGGCTGTGTTCATGATTGCATACAATACTACAATGTCTGACTAAAAATTAATCACAAAAGTTTGTGTGAATAAATGTTGGTCATTCTGCGATTTCAACGGTCATTTCCGCGCGCCCGTTGATTTTTCCATCCTAAATGCAAGCCATTGAAAAGAAAGAGAATTAGTGAATCCTTGTGGGACAGTCGCGGTTTGGCATGCCGCTTGCTTTTTCGTTTTCAGGGGATGGCACCGCTTCCGGTCCATCGTGCCTGAATGCCTCCCAGGGCGAACACATGCAGGAGCTCACTCATGTCACTCGAAGGAATTTCCCGTCGTTCACTTCTCAAGGCCGGGATCGCCGGTCTTGCCACCACAGCTCTGCCGCTCGGTGCCTTGAGGCCTGCGCGTGCTGCCGGTGATGTGGTTCTTGGTGCCGTCTATGTCGGCCCGCGTGATGATTACGGATGGAACCAGGCCCATGCAGTGGCCATGGAGATCCTGAAGTCTGTCGCCAATGTGAAGGTTATCGAGGAAGAAAACGTCCCCGAGACCGACGCCGTCGCCAAGTCGATGGAGTCGATGATCAATCTCGACGGCGCGAACCTGATCCTCGCCACGTCCTTCGGCTACTACAGCCCATTCATGGTCGACCTCGCCAAGAAATATCCCAATGTCGAGTTCCGCCATGCCGCGCCGCTGTGGAACAAGGATACCGATCCGAAGAATGCCGGCTCCTATTTCTGCTACCTGAACCAGGCGCATTTCGTGAACGGTGTCGCCGCAGGCCTGTCGTCAGCCACCGGCAAGATCGGCTTTGTTGCCGCCAAGCCGATCCCGACCGTGCTTTCCAACATCAACTCAGTGCTGCTCGGTGCCCGCTCGGTCAATCCGAACGCCACGGTCCAGGTGATCTTCACCGGCGACTGGTCATTGCCGGTGCGCGAAGCGGAAGCCGCCAATGCGCTGGTGGATGCCGGCTGCGATGTGCTGACCTGCCATGTCGACGGACCCAAGGTGGTGATCGAGACGGCAGAGGGACGCGGCGTCAAGTCCTGCGGTCACAACGCTTCGCAGGCGCCCTTGGCCCCCAAGGGCTTCATCACCGGCGCGGAGTACAAGTGGGAAACCATCTACAAGATGTATGCCGACATGCTTGCCAAGGGCGAAGCGCTGCCGAACATGGTGGTTGGCGGTTACGACAACGACATGGTGCAGAACACCGCCTTTGGTGCCGGTGCAACACCGGAAGCCATCAAGGCAGCCGAAGCAGCCATTGCCGGCCTGAAGGCCAAGAAGCCGATCTATGTCGGCCCGCTGAAGGACAATGCCGGCAATCTCGTCATCGACAAGACCTATGACAATTACGATCCGACGCTGGACGGCATGGGCTACCTGCTGGAAGGCGTGATCGGCTCGATCACCTGATCGACCTGCGACAAGGACTGGGCCGCCCCACGGGCGGCCCGCCGGTTCCTCTTCCAGCGAGACGGTCATGGCCCTGACAGAAACTGCACCTGCTCCGAAGTTCGTTGCCTCCGCGCGTTTTCTTGGCGCAGCCGAGGCCTTTGTGATTCCGCTGGGTGCTTTGCTGGCTTCAGCGCTGCTGTTCTCGGCCTTCCTGCTTTTGCTTGGGAAAAGCCCTGCTGCCTTCTTCGGCCTTGTCTGGCAGGGCGGTTTCGGCTCCGCATTCTCCTTCCAGAACACGCTGCAACGCGCCACGCCGATCATTCTGACAGGCCTTGCCTTTGCCATTCCCGCGCAGATCGGCCTGACCATGATCGGCGCGGAATGGGCGCTGGTGCTTGGTGGCTTTGCTGCCGCAGCCATCGGCATTCCGCTCGTCTCGTCCGGTGCGCCCGTTATCCTGACCATGCCGCTGATGGCGCTGTTTGCCATGGCAGCCGGGGCAGGGTGGAACGCCATTGCCGGCTGGTTGCGCCATGCGCGTGGCGTCAACGAGACCATTTCGACGCTGCTGCTGACCTATATCGCCATCGCCATCATGAACTTCTTCGTCGAAGGCGCACTGCGCGATCCGGCGTCGCAGAACAAGCCGTCCACCATGCCGCTCGGCAAGGACTACATGGTGGGCAATATTCCGGGCACCGATGTGCACTGGGGCCTCATCGCAGGCATCATGCTTGCCGTCATTCTCTGGTTCCTGATGGCGCGCACCACCTTCGGCTTTGCGGCCCGCGTGACCGGCGGAAACCCCCGCGCCGCTCTGGCGCAAGGTCTGCCGGTCGGACGGCTGGTTGTCATCTGCTCGGCCATTGCCGGGGGCTGCGCCGGCCTGGCAGGCTATTACGAAGTCGCCGCCATCCATGGCCAGGCCAATGCGTCGCTGGTCGCAGGTTATGGCTTCACCGGTATCCTTGTTTCCTTCCTTGCCCGCCACAATCCGCTGGCCATCATTCCGGTCGCAGTGATGTTCGGGGCCATCGAGGCGTCGGGCGGGTTGATCCAGCGGCGGATGGACATGCCTGATGCCACCGCGCTGGTGCTGCAGGGCATCATCTTCGTGGTGCTGCTCGCTTCCGAAACGCTGCACGGGCGCTTTGCCATCTTCCAGCCGAAAGCCGAGGTGGACCGGACATGAGCGACGACGCCCTCATCACCATCCTGATTGCCATGCTGGGCGGCGCGATCCGCGTCTCCACGCCCTTCATGTTCGTGGCGCTTGGTGAAACGCTGACAGAGAAATCCGGACGCATCAATCTTGGCCTCGAAGGCAATCTGGTGCTGGGCGCGATGGTCGCCTATGCCATCTCCTTCCAGAGCGGATCGCCTTGGGCGGGCGTGCTGGCAGCAGGCGTCTCCGGCCTGTTCCTCGGTCTGATGCATGGCGCCATCTGCTCGTTGAAACGCGTCAACGACATTGCCGTCGGCATCGCCATGATGAGCTTTGGCACGGGCATCGCCTTCTTCTTCGGCAAGCCCTACATCCAGCCCTCCGCGCCGCGCCTGGAAGCCCTGCCGCTCGGCAACTGGTCGTCCAACACGGCGCTGGCCAAGGCGCTGGAAATCAACCCGCTGTTCTTTACCGGCATCGCGGTGGCGCTGGTCATGTGGTGGGCCTTGGCCAACACGCGCCAAGGCCTCATCTTGCGCACCACGGGTGACAGCGAAGCGGCGGCGCGCGCCATGGGCGTCAACCCGGTGGCAGTGCGCATCATCGCCACTGCGCTCGGCGGTTTTCTTGCCGGAACAGGCGGTGCCTTCCTGTCGCTTTCCTATCCGGGGTCGTGGAACGAGGGCCTGTCGTCGGGTCAGGGCCTAATGGCCGTGGCGCTGGTGATCTTCGCGCGCTGGAACCCGATCCGCTGCATCGTCGCTGCGCTTTTGTTCGGTGCAGCCGGCGCCATCGGCCCGGCGCTGCAATCGGTCGGCATCAGCCAGGGCTACTACTTCTTCAACGCCGCACCCTACATTCTCACGCTTTTCATCATGATCGCCTCGGCCCGCTCCAACGCGGCAGCGCGCGAAGCGCCGGGCGAGTTGTCCATCATCAAATAGGAGGCTTTCCATGAGTGCGCTTGGCGGACTGAACAAGACCCCCAACGGAGTGGTGATCGGGCTGGTGCAACTGCAGCTGCCGGTTGTTGAAACACCGGCAGACCTGGCACAGCAGACAGACAAGATCGTCGCCATGGTGGCCAAAGCGCGCCGCAACATGGCAACAATGGATCTGGTGGTCTTTCCGGAATATGCGCTGCACGGCCTGTCCATGGACACCAACCCGGCGATCATGTGCTCGCTCGACGGCCCGGAAGTTGCTGCCTTCAGGAAGGCCTGCAGGGACAATGCGATCTGGGGCTGTTTCTCCATCATGGAGTTCAATCCCGAGGGCAATCCCTACAATTCCGGCCTGGTGATTGATGATCAGGGCGACCTGAAGCTCTACTACCGCAAGCTCCATCCCTGGGTGCCGGTGGAGCCGTGGGAGCCGGGTGACCTTGGCATCCCGGTCATTGACGGCCCGAATGGCTGCAAGCTGGCACTGATCATCTGCCATGACGGGATGTTCCCGGAGATGGCCCGCGAATGCGCCTACAAGGGCGCCGAAATCATGCTGCGTACGGCCGGATACACCGCGCCGATCCGCGACAGCTGGCGCTTCACCAACCAGGCCAATGCATTCCACAATCTGATGGTCACCGCCAATGTCTGCATGTGCGGATCCGACGGCACCTTCGATTCCATGGGCGAAGGGATGATCGTCAATTTCGACGGATCGGTCCTGGCCCACGGCACGACGGGCCGTCCCGACGAGATCATCACCGCGGAGGTAAGGCCCGTCTGGTCCGCGAGGCCCGCATCCACTGGTCGGTCGAGAACAACATCTACCAGCTTGGCCATCGCGGCTACACCGCCGTGCTCGGCGGCGCACAGGACTGCCCCTACACCTTCATGCAGGACATGGTGGCCGGTACTTACCGCCTGCCATGGGAAGAGCAGATCGTCCACACCGATGGCACCTCCTGCGGCTTTGCACGGCCGCAGCGCAGCTATGGTGAAAGCACCAGAAAGGCAGCGGAGTAAGCATCATGGACATGATCAACCCTGAAGCCACCACCGAAGGCCCCGTCAAGGCCAATCCCTATCCCTGGCCCTTTGACGGCGACCTGAGGCCGGACAACACCGCGCTCATCATCATCGACATGCAGACCGATTTCTGCGGGCCGGGCGGCTATGTCGATGCCATGGGCTACGATCTGTCGCTCACCCGCGCGCCTATCGAGCCGATCAAGACGGTGCTGGCGGCCATGCGCGCCAAGGGCTTCACCATCATCCACACCCGTGAAGGCCATCGCCCCGACCTCTCCGACCTGCCGGCCAACAAGCGCTGGCGCTCGCAGCGCATCGGCGCTGGTATCGGCGATCCCGGTCCCTGCGGCAAGATCCTGGTGCGCGGCGAGCCGGGCTGGGAGATCATTGACGAGCTGGCGCCGCTGCCGGGCGAGATCATCATCGACAAGCCGGGCAAGGGCTCGTTCTGCGCCACAGACCTTGAACTGCTGCTGCGTATGCGCGGCATCCGAAACATCGTGCTGACCGGTATCACCACCGATGTCTGCGTCCACACCACCATGCGTGAGGCCAATGACCGGGGCTTCGAATGCCTGCTGCTGGAGGATTGCTGCGGCGCGACCAAGCTCGAAAACCATCTGGCCGCCATCGACATGGTCAAGATGCAGGGTGGTGTCTTTGGCGCGACGGCCACGAGTGCGACTTTCCTTTCCGGGCTGGAGGCGGCCTGATGGACGCGATGGCCGAACCGTTTTTGATGGATGTTCAGCCGAAGCGCGCCTTCGGACTGGAAACCGTCGGCATGACCAAGATTTTCGGCGCGCTGACCGCGCTCGACGATGTGTCGATCCGCATCGAGCCGGGCGAGTTCCACGCGCTTCTGGGCGAAAACGGTGCCGGCAAGTCCACGCTCGTCAAATGCATCATGGGCTTTTATCAGCCGACGCGCGGTCAGTTGCTGGTCAATGGGCGCGAAGCGCTGATCCGCTCGCCGCATGATGCCCGCGCCAGCGGCATCGGCATGGTCTACCAGCATTTTACCCTCGTGCCCTGCCTGACGGCTGCCGAAAACATGGTGATCTCGCGCGCCGATGTGCCGTCCATCATCAACTGGGCGAGCGAAAAGAGGGCGCTGGCGGAGTTCATGGAGCGCATGCCGTTCCAGGTGCCGCTGGATGAGCCGGTTTCGGGCCTGTCTGCAGGCGAAAAGCAGAAGCTCGAAATCCTCAAGCAGCTCTATCTCGACCAGCATTTTCTGATCCTGGATGAGCCGACCTCCGTGCTGACGCCAGCCGAAGCCGACGAGGTGCTGGGCCTGCTGCACGCCATGGCGCGTGCCGGCGACATCACCGTGCTGATGATCACCCACAAGTTCCGCGAGGTGAATGCCTTTGCCGACCGCTTCTCGGTGCTGCGGCGCGGCGCCTATGTGGGCGGCGGCACGGTGGGCGAAGTGTCCACCGACGAAATGTCGCGCATGATGATCGGCGAGACCGAGATCCGCAAAAGTGCGGCGCGCATTTCAGGGGTGAAGAGCGCCGTGAAGCTCGAATTGGCAGGCCTCCATGTGGAGAACAATGAAGGCCTGCCGGCAGTCGAGGCCGTAGACCTTAAGATCAATGGCGGCGAGATCCTCGGCATTGCGGGCGTCTCGGGCAATGGCCAGTCGGAACTGGTGGAGGCGATCTCCGGCCAGCGTCCGCTGAAGGACGGGCGCGTCTTCATCAATGGCAAGCCTTTCGAGATGACCCGCGCCGACTATGACCGCTTCAAGGTTTTCGGTCTGCCCGAAGAGCCGCTGCGCAATGCTGCGGTCCGCCGCATGAGCGTTGCGGAGAACATCGCCTTCCGCTCCTTTGACAAGCCGCCCCTGGCGGGCCTCGGCTGGTGGCTGAAACCCCTTGCCATGCGCGACAAGGCGCAAGGACTGATCGCACGCTACCGGGTGAAAACACCGTCCCCCGAAACGCCGATCGAGAACCTGTCGGGCGGAAATGTCCAGCGAACAATTCTGGCGCGCGAACTGTCGGGCGAAGTGGACGTGCTGATTGTCGCCAATCCCTGTTTCGGGCTGGATTTTGCCTCGGTTGCCGAAATCCGTGCGCAGATCATCGACCAGCGCAACAAGGGGGCTGCCGTGCTGTTGGTGTCGGAGGATCTCGATGAAATCCTCGAACTGTCGGACCGCGTCGCCGTCATGTCGGAAGGGCGGATCGCCTATGTCGCGCCCATCGGCGAGACCGACAGAAACACCATCGGCACGCACATGGCGGGGCATTGATCATGATCGCGGTGAAGGCTGAGCCCTATGACTACATGCTCGATCCGGCAGGCGTCGCTCTGGTCGTTATCGACATGCAGCGCGACTTCATCGAGCCGGGCGGCTTCGGCGAGGCGCTCGGCAACGAAGTGGCAAGGCTTGCCGCCATCATCCCGGCGACCGCGCGCCTCATCGCGCTCTTCAGGGGAAAGGGCTGGCCGGTAATCCACACCCGCGAGGCGCATCTGCCGGACCTGTCGGACTGCCCGCCTTCCAAGATTGCGCGCGGCAATGCGCCGGTGCGCATCGGC
>JBGSQC010000017.1:0-12328 GCA_041738295.1 Zhengella sp.
TTGCCCTGGTTTTGCTCGTTTTGCTGGGGAACGCGGTTCAGAATGTCGGTCGGGCGCTCGCTGTAGCGGGCGATGATCGACAGGCCGAGCGAGGTCACAAAGAACACCGCTGCGAGGATGGCCGTCGTGCGGGTGAGCGCATTGGCAGCGCCACGCGCGGTCATGAAGCCCGAACCGCCGCCAATGCCAAGGCCGCCGCCTTCAGAACGCTGCAGCAGGACCACGCCCACGAGCGCCAGAACGACGATGAGATGAATGACGATCAGTACGGTTTCCATGCTTTTTCCCGGTCCCGCAATTTGCGGGTCTGTCCATCTGTTTGAAGTGAGAACGGGCGGCTCTTACACGTCTTTTCTCAGCTTTGAAAGGGGCGCGCCGCCTCTTGGGTCCTGACCCATATGGGTGAGCCGGGGTGCAGGCTGCAAGGCCCGCCCACCCTGGACCGTCTCTGAAACTGCTTCACATCGACAAATAAGCATCCGCAATGCCAAGGAAATCGGCTGATTTCAGGCTTGCCCCACCGACCAGCGCCCCGTCCACATTGGCGATCGCCATCAATTCCTTGGCATTGGACGGCTTTACCGAGCCGCCATAGAGAATGCGCATCTTGCGCGCGCCGTCCCCAAGCAGATCAATCAGCCGCTCGCGGATATGGGCATGGGCATCTTCCACGTCATCGGCGGTTGGCGTCAGCCCGGTGCCGATGGCCCAGACCGGCTCGTAGGCGATGATGGTGTTTTCCGGAACGGCACCGGACGGAATCGACGATTCGATCTGGCGCGACAGCACATCCAGCGTCTGGCCGCTGGTGCGCTGCTCTTCGGTCTCGCCAATGCAGATGATGGCAACCAGCCCTGCCCGCCAGGCGGCCTTGGCCTTGGCAGCCACCATGGCATCACCTTCGAAATGGTCGGTGCGGCGCTCGGAATGCCCGACGATGACGTGGCTGGCCCCGGCATCCTTGATCATTTCTGCCGACGTATCGCCGGTGTGGGCACCAGACACCAACGGATGGCAGTCCTGCCCGCCAACGCGGATATTGGAGGAGGACATCATCTGCGCCGCGCGCGAGATCAGCGTGGCCGGCACGCAGATCAGCGCATCACATTCAGCATCCAGCCCGCCTGAAAGGCCACGCGTCATGGCGGTCAGTTCCCGAAGATGCTCGGAGGTTCCGTTCATCTTCCAGTTGCCCGCAACAAGCGGCTTGATGCCTGGTGTCATGGCTTTATTCTCCACAGGATTGGCAGACGGTGATTTGCGGACTACATGAACGGTTTCAGCCCATAAAGCAATCGACAGCGGGCCGGATCAGGGCTATCTGCCTTTCCTGAATCGTGTGCCAACGCCTCTGAAACATCGAACGGACTGGTCAAACCATGCTGAATTCCCTCCGCAATGCCGCTGGAACCTGGGTCGCAAAGGCACTTCTGATCCTTCTGGTGCTCAGCTTTGGCGTTTGGGGCATTTCGGGCCAAATGACGCAGAGCCTCACTTCCAACACCGTTTTGGAAGCAGGCGGCACTTCCGTGTCGGTCACCGACTTCCGCCTTGCCTATGACCGGCAGGTGCGCGTGCTTTCCCAGCGCTTCGGTCAGCAGATCACCCGCGAACAGGCCCAGGCTCTTGGCATTGACCAGCAGGTTCTCGCCCAGCTCGTGGCAGGCGCCGTGCTCGACGAACAGGCCCGCAAACTGCAACTTGGCCTTTCCAAGGATCGGCTTGCCACACTCACTGCGGAAGATCCCGCCTTCAAGGGAGCCGACGGAAGGTTTGACCGCTTTGCCTTTGACCAGGTTCTGCGGTCCGTCGGCATGCGCCCGGAGGACTATCTGAAAAACCGCGAGCAGGTGGCAACGCGCCAGCAGATCGTCGAAGCCATTTCCGACGGCATGAACATTCCCGACGCATATCTGAAGGCGCAGGCGCTTTACCAGGGCGAGGACCGCACAATCGACTATGTCAGCCTGCCGCTTTCCATGGTCCAGCCGGTCGAAGATCCTGCGGCAGATGTCATCTCCGCCTGGTTTGAAACCAACAAGGCCAATTACGGCGCGCCGGAATATCGCAAGATCGACTATGTGTTGCTCGACAGCGCGGCCATTGCCGACCCGACGTCGATCCTCGACGAGCAGGTGGCGAAGGATTACCAGGCGCGCAAGGCGCAATACACCACGCCTGAAACCCGCACGATCGATCAGATTGTCTTCAAGGATCGCGCGGCCGCCGACGAAGCAGTCAAGCGCATCCTGGCGGGTGCAACGTTTGACCAAGTCGCCGCTGCCGAAGGCAAGACCGCATCCGATACGAGCCTCGGAAAGGTCACGCGCCAGCAGATCGGGGATGCAAAAATCGCCGAAGAGGCCTTCCGACTGAAGGAAAATGAAATCTCGCCGGTTATTGATGGTGCTTTTGGTCCGGTGATCGTCCGGGCTTCAGAGATTTCGCCTGAAACCATAAAGCCGCTGGAGGAAGTTTCGGCAGACATCCGAAAGGATCTGGCGCTAGCCGAGGCCAACCGCGTTCTGCTTGATGTTCACGATGCCTATGAGGATGCGCGCGCCGGCGGCGAGACGATGACTGAGGCCGCAGCCAAGCTGAAGCTCAAGACTGTGACCGTGGAAGCGGTGGACATCACAGGCCAGGCACCTGACGGCACCGTGCTGAAGGAAATTCCTGAATCGGCAGCTCTCCTGAAGGCCGCATTTGATGCGCAGGTTGATGCCGAAACCCCTGCCATCAATGCTGGCACCAACGGCTTTGTCTGGTTTGAGGTCAAGTCGGTTACTCCGGCCCGCGACAGGACGCTGGATGAGGTGCGCGAAAAGGCTGTTGCCGATTGGAAGGCCGCCGAAGCTGCGTCGCGCCTGACGGCCAAGGCCAATGACTTCGCCAAGCGGCTGAAGGACGGCACGGAGCTTGACGTCATCGCGACGGAAATCGGCGGCGAAAAAGTGACCAAGCGCGGCCTGAAGCGCGGTGCCGACGATGCCGACATCGGCTCGGCAGCCGTGACGGCGGTCTTCGGGGTAAAGCCCGGTGAGACAGGTCTTGTTGCCGGTCCGTCCGGTTCCTCTCAGATCCTGTTCAAGGTGACCGAGAGCTTCGAGCCTGCCGGCGCCAGTGCCCAGTCCATTCCTGACGAGGAACGTACCCGCCTGACCGGTGCCTTCGCTGATGACCTGCTGGACCAGCTGGTGGCGCGCCTTCGGACCGATTTTGGCGTCACGGTAGACCAAGGCGCCCTGTCGCGCGCCCTCACTTTCTGACCCCTGCCCGGCTCCTTTGCTGGCACCCGAGACAAGCGGAGACCAAGATGAGCGAGCTGAAACAGGCAATAGCGAAGGTGGCCGATGGCGCATCGCTGACCGCAGCCGAAGCCCGCCACGCCTTTGACGTGATGATGTCGGGCGAAGCCACCCCGAGCCAGATCGGCGGCTTCCTGATGGCGCTTCGCGTGCGCGGCGAGACGGTGGACGAGATTGCCGGTGCCGTCTCCACCATGCGCGCCAAGATGCTTCCAGTAACCGCCCCGTCCCATGCCATCGATATTGTCGGCACGGGCGGCGATGCGTCCGGCACCTACAATGTTTCCACCTGCTCGGCCTTTGTGGTGGCAGGTTGCGGCGTCCCGGTGGCCAAGCATGGCAACCGCGCGCTTTCGTCCAAATCAGGTGCGGCCGATGTGCTGATGGCGCTGGGAGTCAGAATAGAGATCGGACCCGACAAGATCAGCCAGTGCATTTCCGAGGCCGGTCTCGGCTTCATGTTTGCTCCCTCCCATCATTCGGCCATGCGCTTTGTCGGCCCGTCGCGCGTGGAACTGGGAACGCGCACGATTTTCAACATTCTTGGCCCGCTCTCCAATCCTGCGGGCGTCAAGCGCCAGCTGATCGGCGTCTTCTCGCCGCGCTGGCTGGAACCAATGGCCCATGTGCTGCGCGATCTGGGTTCCCAAAGCATATGGGTTGTGCATGGCGATGGTCTCGACGAGATGACAACCACAGGCGCAACGTCAGTGGTGCGGTTGCTTGACGGCAAAATCACCCGCTTCGAGGTGACGCCGGAAGAGGCAGGCCTGCCGCGCTCCTCCATGGATGGATTGAAAGGCGGCGACGCAGCCCACAATGCCGAAGCCCTGCTTTCAGTTCTGGACGGCAAGCCGTCGGCCTATCGCGATATCGTGCTGCTGAATTCCGCCGCCGCGCTGATGATCGCAGGAAAGGCCGGTGATCTGGCTGAAGGCGCTGCCATTGCGGCAAGTGCGATCGACAGTGGCGCTGCGCGTGGCGCGCTGGACCGCCTTGTCGCCGTTTCCAATGCCGGCGCGGAGGCCTGATCCATGGCCGACATCCTGAAAAAGATCGAAGATTACAAGCGTCTTGAGATCGCTGCCGCCAAGCAGGCAATTGCCCCTGCCGAGATGAAGGCGCGAGCCAAGGATGCCGACGTCCCGCGCGGTTTCCTGAAAGCGCTGGAACACCGCAAGGCCGCCGGAACCTTCGGCCTGATCGCCGAGATCAAGAAGGCGAGCCCGTCCAAGGGCCTGATCCGCGCGGATTTCGATCCTCCGGCGCTTGCAAAGGCCTATGCGGCGGGAGGCGCTGCCTGCTTGTCAGTGCTGACAGATACGCCGAGCTTCCAGGGTGCTCCGGATTTCCTGAAGCAGGCGCGGGCGGCATGCAGCCTCCCGGCGCTGCGCAAGGATTTCATGTTCGAACCCTACCAGGTGTGGGAAGCCCGCAGCTGGGGAGCGGATGCCATCCTCATCATCATGGCTAGCCTGACAGATGACGAGGCGATGATCCTTGAGGACGCTGCTTTTGAAATGGGCATGGATGCACTGGTCGAGGTGCATGATGAAGCTGAAACCGAGCGCGCGCTGAAGCTCTCGTCGCGCCTTCTCGGTGTCAACAACCGCAACCTGCGCACCTTCGAGGTGAGCCTCGAAACCTCGGAACGGCTGGCCGCCATGGTGCCGGATGACCGGTTGCTGGTCGGCGAAAGCGGCATCTTCACCCATGGTGACTGCGCGCGCCTCGCTCGCCATGGCATCTCGACTTTCCTTGTCGGTGAAAGCCTGATGCGGCAGGACGATGTGGAAGCCGCAACCCGCGCGCTCTTGCAGGGCTGATTCCATGACCAACAAGCCAGCCCTCACCCATATCGGCGCCAGCGGCGAAGCCCACATGGTGGATGTCGGCAACAAGGAAGCCACCACGCGCACCGCGATTGCCGAAGGCAAGGTGGAGATGAAGCCCGAGACGCTGGCGCTCATTCTTTCCGGCAATTCCAAGAAGGGCGACGTTCTGGCGACCGCGCGCATTGCCGGCATCATGGCCGCCAAGAAGACCCATGAGCTGATCCCGCTCTGCCATCCGCTAATGCTGACCAAGGTGTCGGTCGACATTGAGCCGGATGAGGCACTGCCGGGCCTGAAGGTCACTGCGCTTGCGCGTGTCACTGGCCAGACGGGCGTTGAGATGGAAGCGTTGACGGCAGCCTCCGTTGCCTGTCTCACCATCTATGACATGGCCAAGGCGGTGGACAAGGCGATGGTGATCACCGGCATCCGGCTTCTGGAAAAGACCGGCGGGAAATCCGGCACATTCAAGGCGGAAGGCTGACCCATGGCGTTGATACCTGTGGAGGAGGCCCTTTCCCGCATCCTCGCCGGTGCAGCACCACTTGCTGGTGAAAAAATTGGTATTTCGCATGCCGAAGGCAGAATTCTCGCCACTCCCCTGACTGCGCTTCGCACCCAGCCGCCCTTTCCGGCTTCCGCCATGGATGGCTACGCGTTGCGAACTGCCGACATTGCTGCCGTGCCAATGACGTTGCGCGTGATCGGTACCGCTCCCGCAGGGCGTGCGTTTGGCGGCACCGTTGGACCCGGTGAATGCGTGCGCATTTTCACCGGCGCACCCGTTCCTGAAGGCGCCGATACTGTGGTGATCCAGGAAAACACCGACAGTTCCGGCGACGGCCTCATCCGCATTCTCCAAGGCGCAGCCGAAGGGCGCAACATCCGCGCCGCCGGCATTGATTTTCGCGATGGCGATCTGATCCTTGGCTCAGGGCGCATGCTGGACGCAGCCGCGCTCAGCCTGGCGGCCGCTGCCAACCATGCGAGCGTTGACGTGGTTCGCCGCCCGCTTGTCGCGGTGATCGCAACCGGCGACGAATTGTTGCCGCCCGGTTCGGTGACAGGCCCCGGCCAGATCATCGCCTCCAACTCCTTCGGCGTTGCTGCCTTGGCGCGCGAGGCCGGAGCCGAAGTGCTGGATCTCGGCATCATCCCGGATGACAGGGCGCTGATTGCCGCCGCCGTGCAGCAGGCCCTGGATGGAGGCGCCGATGTCATCGTCACGCTCGGTGGGGCTTCCGTCGGCGACCATGACCATATGCAGTCCGTGCTGACGGGCATGGGCATGGATCTCGATTTCTGGAAAATCGCGCTCAGGCCCGGAAAACCGCTGATGGTCGGGCGATTCGGTCCTGTCCATGTTCTGGGTTTGCCCGGAAATCCAGTTTCGAGCCTGGTGTGCAGCCACCTCTTCCTGAAACCCCTGCTGGCGCGCCTTGGCGGGCGTCCGCATGCAGAGGACATGCGCGAAGCTGCGCTTGCCGTTGCTATGCCAGAAAATGACAACCGGCAGGACTATGTTCGCGCCCGCCTGACCCGCCAGGATGACGGAAGCCTTGTCGTGGAACCCTTTGCGCGCCAGGATTCCTCCATGCTGATGACGCTGGCCGAAGCTCATTGTCTGCTCATCCGCCCACCTTTTGCGCCAGCCGCACCAGCCGGAACGCTCGTGCCTGTGCTGGTACTGCGGCCCTTCTAGGCAAGCAAGACAAACCCCAAGTCCATTGCAATGAGAAATTGCCGGCAGCCACTTGCGGAACACAAGCGGAACATGTAGGTTTGTTCTGGTTTTGTATTTGCGACTGCGAAGGGGTCACCATGCTGACGCGCAAACAACATGAATTGCTTCTGTTCATCCATGACAGGCTGAAGGAAAGCGGCATTCCGCCGTCCTTTGACGAAATGAAGGATGCGCTGGATCTCGCCTCGAAGTCCGGCATCCATCGCCTGATCACGGCACTGGAAGAGCGCGGCTTCATCCGCCGCCTGCCCAACCGTGCGCGCGCTCTGGAAGTGCTGAAGCTGCCGGAATCCATGGTTCAGGGCTTGGCATCGCCGCGCAAGCCCTTCTCGCCCGGTGTGATCGAGGGTGGGCTTGGCCGTGACAAGGGTGATACAGCGCCGGCGCGGGCCCCGGCTGCCTCGAATGATGACAGTGTTCATGCCATTTCCATTCCGGTCATGGGGCGGATTGCTGCTGGTGTGCCGATCTCGGCCATCCAGCACCAGACCCATTCCATTGCCCTTCCGCCGGACATGATCGGTCAGGGTGATCATTACGCACTGGAAGTGCGTGGCGATTCGATGATCGAGGCCGGCATTTTCGATGGCGACACGGTCATTATCCGCGACGGCAAGACAGCCAATCCGGGAGACATCGTGGTGGCGCTGGTCGATGACGAGGAAGCAACGCTGAAGCGGTTCCGCCGCAAGGGCGCTTCAATCGCCCTTGAAGCCGCCAATCCGGCCTATGAGACGCGCATTTTCCCGCCGGACCGGGTGAAGGTTCAGGGTCGGCTGGTTGGACTGATCCGCCGCTACTGAGGTGTAAGCCCGCTGCTCTTGCCGGATGGCTTGGCTTGAGGGAGAGGCGTGGTCTTCGGCTTTTTCTCGGGCTTTGCCTTCGGGCTTGGCTTGGTCTTTTGGGTTTGCGTCTTATCGGCTTTTGACTTTTCCTTCCGGTCCTTGGGTTTCCAGGGAGCAAGGCCGCGTGCGGCGCGTGAATGGATCCTGTGGGCATGCCACGGACGCAACTCGCCTTCCAGCGCATGGGCGATCACGATGCTGCCGGAGTAAGGTGGCGGCGGCTTTTGATTGCTGACTGCAGGCAGTGTGGCAATCCGCTGGTCGGGTTCCGGCGGTCTTGGGTCCGGTGATGGCCAGGGCGCAAGCTTTGGCTCATTCGGCAGTGTGTCGGCAAAGCGGAACTCGGCGCTGCCTTTCAGGGCAAGGTCTTTTGCTCCGATTACCACGGTCGCCCGCCGCTCTTTACGGCTGGATTCGTTTCCAGTTTCGCATCGCGGTGAAATGGATGCATCGCTGACGACCACAAGGTCAGCCCTGCCGCAGACTGACGAAAGGGCATCGGCGCTTTTCGCCAGGGCGACCACTTGGCCGATGGATGTGCGGGCTAGGCACAGCGACATAGAACAGCGGAAACCCGATGGCATCCTGTCCGTGCCTTTCGAGCTTTCCTGAAAAAACTTTTCTAGTTCCGTGTCTTCGACCGATTCTGACTTGCGCAAAACAGCTCCCGGCCACAACCGTTTCCAGTTGTCGAGCACAAAGCCGGTCGTTCGTTTCGAGGTGACCGCGACAGTTCCGGCATCGATGCGGACAGCCACCAGGTCACCATCCTCGTTCACCACGCCGTCCGGAACCCGGCTTGCGCTGATCGCAAGCGTTCCGGCGATGATCATCGGCAGAGCGATCAGCCTCAGCCGCGTCGCCAGCAAGGTGAGCGTCCCTAGTGCGAGCGCAAACCACAGCATCGCTGCCCTCGGCATGGGTCCGGTCGCATCCTGCCCGGTCATCTCCTCCACTTGGGCAGCGATCACAACCACAAGTCTGATCCCTTCGCCCATCAGCCAGAAGAACGGACCATCCAGATCGAATGGCAAAAGCAGGAGGGCTGCCACCGCACTGGGCATGATGACCAGCGTGACAATAGGCATGGCAGCAAGATTGCCCAGCATTCCGAGCGGCGCAATGCGCTGGAAATGATAGGCCCCGAACACGCCGGTCGCGATCCCGGCAATGAGTGCCGTGAAACCGAGCGCCAGGACCGCGCGAAAGAGTTTCGCCGGGATCGACTGGTTCACCGGAGCGGCCCGGGCAAGCCGCCAGTGCTTGATCCCGGCATAGGCGGCTATCAGCGCAGCCGTTGCAGCAAACGACATCTGGAAGCCCGCTCCGGCAAGTTCAGCCGGTGCAATGACCAGCACGATCAGCGCCGCAATCGCAAGGTTGCGCATGGTGAGCGCCGAGCGGTCAACCAGGAGGGCCAGCAGCATCACAGCCAGCATGATGAAGCTGCGCTGCGTGGCCACAGCGCCACCTGAAATGAGAAGATAGAAGGCAGCCGCTGCCAAGGCGGCACCGGCCGCCCATTTGCGCACCGCGTGGCGGCTGGCCAACTCCGGGAAAAGTGCCAGCACCGCACGCAGGCTGCCCGCGATGGTTCCGGCCACCAGTGCCATGTGGAGCCCGGAAATGGCGAGGATATGGGCAAGGCCCGCGGTTCGCAGCGCCTCCTCTGCGTCCTCGTCGATGCCACTCTTGTGCCCGGTGATGAGAGCCGCCGCTATGGCACCATCGCTGCCATCGATCCGGCTGATGATCCGCCTTGTCAGCCAGTTGCGCACTTTCGCCAGTGTTGCCGAGGCAGACCACAGTGATGCGCTTTCGGATTTATCCGGCGGAGCGAGCGCAAACCCCGTCGCGTCCAACCCGGAAAACCACGCCTGGAATGCGAAATCATAACCACCCGGTCGCACTGGCCCACCGGGCGGCGAAAGCCGCGCGCGCAACGTGATCCGGTCGCCGGGCAGGATCTCCGTCTTGCCGCGGTTGACCGAAAGCCTCACGCGTCGAGGGGCATATTTCAGCTTGGGCTTCGCGGTCTCCTCCACCGCGACCAGAATTCGATCGCGCTTGGCCGAAACCTGCTCTGCATCCAGAATGATGCCGGTAATTGTGGTGGTAACAGCGCCTGCCAGCATGGTGGAAGGCCGCGCCATCACGGCGAGCTTGGCAGTGGTGGCCCCGGCAAGGATGACGAGCCCTGCAGCTACAGCAAGTTTCGCCGCATGGCGATGACGCACCAGCCACAGCAAAAGGCAAAACAGCGCCATGCCGCTCAGCAAGGGCCGCAGGCCAGGCTCGGTGACCATCCCGAGATAGAAACTGACACCAATGGCAAACAGAATCGGCACCAGCACGAAGCCGGTGCCAAGATCGAGTTCCCGCTGGGCAAGTTGTGCCGGGTTCCAGTCGCGCGTCCAGAGGCGCAGTGCCTGCAGCCAGCGGCTTCGTGGCTTGAGCGCTGCAGGGAGGCGCACCACCACAGGAACGGCTGGATCGATCTCGCGATCATCGCCCGGCATTGCATCCGGAAGCCAGATCCTGTCTGCCGGTTCCAAATCCTTAGGGGTAAAAGCGATGCCGCCGGGCGCAAAATGCGCCCGCTCGTCACTCTCCGCACCCGTACCACGCACCCGCAAAGCCCGGTCTTCCGAGCCAGCACTTGCACCCCACGGCGTCTATGCTACAGGAAACACCTCATTTTGCCACCGGGTCGCTGCCCGGCCTGCCTGATCCCGGAAAGACCCATGACTGACAAGGTTATCACCCGTTTCGCGCCCTCGCCCACCGGCTACCTGCACATTGGCGGCGCACGCACGGCGCTGTTCAACTGGCTCTATGCCCGGCACACCGGCGGCCAGATGCTTCTGCGCATTGAGGACACCGATCGCGAACGCTCCACCGATGCAGCAACCGCCGCCATTCTCGAGGGCCTCTCCTGGCTTGGTCTCAAGTGGGACGGTGAGCCGATCTCGCAGTTTGAACGCTCGCCGCGCCATGCCGAAGTGGCTCATCAGCTGGTGAAGACCGGCAAGGCCTATTTCTGCTACTGCACGCCCGAAGAACTGACAGAGATGCGCGAAAACGCCAAGGCGAACGGCCTACCGCCGCGCTATGATGGGCGCTGGCGTGACCGTGATCCGTCCGAGGCTCCGGCGGGTGTCAGGCCGGTGGTGCGCATCAAGGCGCCGACGGAAGGCGAAACGATTGTCGCCGACAAGGTGCAGGGCGACGTGCGCTTCCCCAACAAGGATTTGGATGATTTCATCATCCTGCGCTCCGACGGCACGCCCACTTACATGCATGCCGTCGTGGTGGACGATCACGACATGGGCGTCACCCATATCATCCGCGGCGATGACCACCTGACCAATGCGGCGCGCCAGACCATCATCTACACGGCCATGGGCTGGGAAGTGCCGGTGATGGCGCATATCCCGCTGATCCATGGATCTGACGGCGCAAAACTGTCCAAGCGCCATGGCGCGCTCGGCGTAGAGGCCTATCGCGAGATGGGTTATCTGCCCTCTGCACTGCTCAACTATCTCGTGCGCCTCGGCTGGAGCCATGGCGATGACGAGGTGATGCGCATGGAAGACATGATCGCCTGGTTCGAGATCGGAGATATCAACAAGGGTGCCGCCCGCTTCGATTTCAAGAAGCTCGAAGCCCTCAACGGCATCCACATGCGCAATGCCACGCCGCAGGCGCTGTTTGACATCCTGATCGACACCCTGCCCTACCTGCCCGCCGGCCCGGCGCTGCTGGAAAAGCTGGACGAAGGCAAGAAGGCGCAGCTGCTGGCTGCCATGCCAGGTCTGAAGGAACGCGCCAAGACGCTGAATGAACTGGTGGACAGCGCAGGCTTCCTGTTTGACCAGCGCCCGCTGGCAATGGACGAAAAGGCGGCCTCGATCCTTGATGTGGAATCCAAGGCACTTCTCGCCGACATCCTGCCCGACCTTCAGGCGGTCAGCGATTGGGGTGTCGAAGAGACGGAAGCCGCCGTGCGCTCCTATGCAGAACGCAAGGAGCTGAAGCTCGGCAAGGTGGCGCAGCCGCTGCGCGCTGCCTTGACCGGTCGCGGCACGTCGCCCGGCGTGTTTGATGTTCTGGCTGTGCTTGGCCGCGACGAAAGCCTCGGCCGCATCGCTGATCAGGCCTCCTGAACCATGGCGAATGGCCGCTATTGCCTTTATGGACGGCCGGGAACGGGCTCCGCGCCGGTGGAAGCGGCACTGGCGATGGGCGGTTTCGATGCCGACATCATTGATGTACCGGCCGATCCTTCGGCTCCTGGTCATGATGGTCTTCTCGCTCTGAACCCGCTCGGCCAGGTTCCGGCGCTGGTGCTGCCGGATGGAACCGTCATGACGGAGTCGGCGGCGATTTTGATCCATCTCGCCGACAGCGCTGCTCCCGGGCTTCTCGGGCCTGCACCGGGCGATCCCGCTCGCCCTGCGTATTCCGGGACGATCCGGCCACCGATTCCGATAGCATCCGGCCACTGATTCCGATTTGATCCGGCCGGGGATTCCGGGGCATCCGGCCACCCCCATTTCAACCCAGCTTAGGCTGCTGCGAGGCGATCTGTAACAG
>JBGSQC010000040.1:0-2225 GCA_041738295.1 Zhengella sp.
AGCGAGCGGAAGGCATCGGCATCGGCCAGCCGCTCCAGTTGCCCCCGGCTGATGCCCGAGCGCAGCCAGAGATCGCGCACGCTGTCATAGCCGTCGCCGCGCCGGGCGGTGAGCAGCGCCATCTCGGCCTCTGCCAGCCCCTTGACCTGCCGGAAACCGAGCCGCACCGCATGGGTGGTCTTGATAAGATCATTCATGGAGTGATGACGCGAATGCAGGCGGCGCGCGAACCCGCCTTCGTCAGGCTCCAGCGCTTCCAGCGTGGAGTCCCAGGCGGATGCGTTGATATCGGCCGGATGCACCGCCACGCCATGCTCGCGCGCATCGCGCACCAATTGCGCCGGCGCATAAAAGCCCATCGGCTGGGCGTTCAGGATGGCCGCGCAGAACACATCGGGATAATGCGCCTTCAGCCAGCACGAGGCATAGACCAAGAGCGCGAAGCTCGCCGCATGGCTTTCCGGGAAGCCATATTCGCCAAAGCCCTCGATCTGGCGGAAGCAGCGCGCGGCAAAGTCGCGCTCATAGCCCTTGGCCACCATGCCCTCGATCATCTTCTGCTGGAAACTGTGGATGGTGCCGACACGCCGGAAGGTGGCCATGGCGCGCCTGAGCTTGTCGGCCTCGCCCGGCGTGAAGCCCGCCGCCACGATGGCAATCTTCATCGCCTGTTCCTGGAACAGCGGCACGCCCAGCGTCTTGCCGAGCACCGCCTCCAGTTCCGCCGAGGGAAAGCTCACCGTCTCCTTGCCCTGCCGGCGCCTGAGATAGGGATGCACCATGTCGCCCTGGATGGGGCCGGGCCGCACGATCGCCACTTCGATGACGAGATCGTAGAAGGCGCGAGGGCGAAGGCGCGGCAGCATGGTCATCTGCGCCCGGCTCTCGATCTGGAAGACGCCCAGCGTGTCGGCCCGGCAGATCATGTCATAGACGCGGGCATCCTCCTTCGGCATCGAGGCCAGCGTCTCGTGCCGCCCGTAGTGGTCGTCCAGCAGGTCGAGCGCCTTGCGCAGGCAGGTCAGCATGCCGAGCGCCAGGATGTCGATCTTGAGGATGCCCAGCCCGTCGAGATCATCCTTGTCCCATTCCACCATGGTGCGCCCGTCCATGGCGGATTTGGTGATCGGCACCACCTCGTCGAGGCGGTCGCGGGTGATGACGAAACCGCCGACATGCTGGGAGAGATGGCGCGGAAACCCCATGATGCGGGTGGAAAAATCCAGCACCTGGCGCGTTGTGCGATCCTCCATGTCAAGACCGGCGGCCTTGGCCTCGCGCTCGCCGAGATCCACCTTCGACCAGCCCCAGACCGAGCCGGAAATCGCCGAGGCGACATCATCCGACAGCGCGAAGGCCTTCGACACCTCGCGCGCCGCAGACCGCGCGCGGTAGGTAATGATGGTCGCCGCCAGCCCGGCGCGCTCGCGGCCATATTTGGCATAGATGTACTGGATGACTTCTTCGCGCCGCTCATGCTCGAAATCGACATCAATGTCGGGCGGCTCGCGCCGCTCCGGCGAGATGAAGCGCTCGAAGAGAAGGTCGGTCAGCGCCGGGTCCACCTCGGTGATGCCGACACAATAGCAGACTGTGGAGTTGGCCGCCGAGCCGCGCCCCTGGCAGAGGATGCCCTTGGAGCGGGCAAAGCGGACAATGTCATGCACGGTCAAAAAATAGGGCGCATAGGCGAGCTCCGCGATCAGCGTCAGCTCGTGGCGGATCTGGTGGGCGACCTTGTCCGGCACGCCATCGGGATAGCGGATTGATGCACCCTGCCAGGCAAGGCGCGCCAGTTCCTCCTGCGGCGTCGCGCTCTCGCCGGAGGATTCCTCGGGATACTCGTAGCGCAACTCATCCAGCGAAAAGGAGAGGCTTTCAAAGAAGGCATTGGCTTCGGCCAGCATGGAGGGCGCAGACGCAAACAGCCGCGCCATGTCGGCGGGGCTTCTGAGGAACCGTTCCGCATTGGGCCGAAGCTCGAAGCCCGCTTGCGCCAACGGCTTGTGGATGCGGATGGCGGTCAACACGTCGGCAAGCGCGCGGCGCTCCGGCCCATGGTAAAAGGCATCGCCCACCGCCATCGCCTTCAGCCCCGTGAGCGTGGCAAGCCCGGTGACGGCTTCAAGGGCAGCGTGGTCTTGCCCGTCATAGAGCGGTGCAGCGGCAAGCCGCACCTGCGCGCCAAACGCCTGCTTCAGTGTCAGCAGCAGGACAGGCAAGGC
>JBGSQC010000106.1:0-6193 GCA_041738295.1 Zhengella sp.
GTGTCGGTCGGGAGCGAGAGCGCCTCGTCGAAGCCGTTGGTGTGGAGGCTCTGGGTGCCGCCGAGCGTGGCCGCCATGGCCTCGACCGTCGTGCGGATGATGTTGTTGTAGGGATCCTGCTCGGTGAGGCTCGCGCCCGAGGTCTGGCAGTGCGTCCGCAGCATGAGCGACGTCTGCTTCTTCGGGGCGAAGTGCTTCTTCACGAGCGTCGCCCACAGAAGACGCGCGGCGCGGAGCTTCGCCACCTCCATGTAGAAGTTCATGCCGATCGCGAAGAAGAACGAGAGGCGGCCGGCGAACTGGTCGATGTCGAGGCCCTTCGAGAGGGCGGCGCGCACGTACTCCAGGCCATCGGCGATCGTGAAGCCGAGCTCGAGGTCGCACGTCGCTCCGGCTTCCTGCATGTGGTAACCGCTGATCGAGATCGAGTTGAACTTCGGCATCTCCTTCGACGTGAACTCGATGATGTCGGCGCAGATCCGCATCGAGGGCGTCGGCGGGTAGATGTAGGTGTTGCGGACCATGAACTCTTTCAGGATGTCGTTCTGGATCGTCCCGGTGAGTTGTGCGCGCGGCACGCCCTGCTCCTCGCCCGCGACGATGAAGCTCGCGAGCACGGGGAGGACGGCGCCGTTCATCGTCATCGACACCGACATCTTGTCGAGCGGCACGCCGTCGAAGAGGATCTTCATGTCCTCGACCGAGTCGATGGCGACGCCTGCCTTGCCGACATCGCCGACGACGCGCGGATGGTCGCTGTCATAGCCGCGATGGGTGGCCAGATCAAAGGCGACTGACAGGCCCTTCTGGCCGGCAGCAAGGTTCTTGCGGTAGAAGGCGTTGCTTTCTTCAGCCGTCGAGAAGCCCGCATATTGGCGGATCGTCCAGGGTTGGCCCGCATACATGGTGGCGCGCACGCCGCGCGTGAAGGGGGCAACGCCCGGCAGTTCGGTGCTGGCGCTCTCCGGCAGGTCCGCCGCCGTGTAAAGCGGCTTCACCGTGATGCCTTCCGGCGTGTGCCAGTCCAGCACCGAAGGGTCCTTGCCCTTCAGGTCTTTTTTGGCGAGGTCGAGCCAGTCGCGGGCGGTCTTGGTCACTTCTCGAACTCCATGATGATCTCGTCCACGGCAAGGCTGTCACCGGCCTTGACCGGGATCTTCTTGATGACCGCGCGTTGTTCGGCGCGCAGCACGTTTTCCATCTTCATGGCTTCGACGATGGCAAGCGTCTGGCCTTCCTGCACTTCCTGTCCTTCTTCCACCGCAATCGAGACGATGAGCCCCGGCATCGGGCAGAGCAGCAGGTTCGACGTGTCAGGCGCGGCCTTGACCGGCATGAGGCGGGCGAGTTCGGCGACGCGCTGCGTGAAGACCTGCGCCTTCACATCCTGGCCGCTCTGGCGCAGGCGGTAGCCGCCGGGCACCGGGGCGACCTTGATGGCATGTTCGATGTTGCCAATGGTGATCAGCGCGAGAGGTTGGCCCGGCTGCCAGTTGGTCAGCACCGGCACGGCGCTCGCGCCATTGACCGCCACCATGAAGCGGCCGGCCTCGCCAGTGATCGCAGTTGCCGTCTCGATGCCGTTGATCAGCACGGTGCGGGCATTGCGTTCGGACCCATGGGACTGCGGGAAGCGGACACCGGAGACGCCTGCGCGGCGCTCATCCGCGATGAAGGCGAAGGTGACCGCGGCAATCGCAAAGCGCTCGGTCATGGTCTCGTCAGGCACCATCTTTTCAAAGCCGTCGGGATATTCCTCGGCAATGAAGGCAGTCGACAGGCGGCCCTCGCGCCAGCGCGGATGCTGCATCAGCGCCGAGCAGAAGGGGAGGTTGTGGCCGATGCCTTCCACCTCGAAGCGGTCCAGCGCATCGGCCATGGCATCCACCGCGCGCAGGCGCGTCGGGGCCCAGGTGCAGAGCTTGGCGATCATCGGATCGTAGAACATCGAGATTTCCGAACCCTCGGTGACGCCGGTGTCATTGCGGATGATGGCATCGCCGAGCGGGCCTTCGGCCGGCGGGCGGTAGCGTGTCAGGCGGCCGATCGAGGGCAGGAAGTTGCGGTAGGGATCTTCGGCGTATAGCCGGCTCTCAATCGCCCAGCCGTTGATCTTCACATCGGCCTGGGCGATGTCCAGCTTCTCGCCGGCGGCGATGCGGATCATCTGCTCCACCAAGTCCACGCCGGTGATCAGCTCGGTCACCGGGTGTTCCACCTGCAGGCGGGTGTTCATCTCGAGGAAATAGAAATTGCGGTCCTTGTCGACGATGAACTCCACCGTGCCGGCAGACTGGTAGTCCACCGCCTTGGCGAGTGCCACGGACTGTTCGCCCATGGCTTTGCGGGTGGCTTCATCGAGGAAGGGGGACGGGGCCTCTTCCACGACCTTCTGGTTGCGGCGCTGCACCGAGCATTCGCGCTCGTTCAAATAGATGCAGTTGCCATGGGCATCGCCCAGCACCTGGATCTCGATGTGGCGCGGTTCCACGACAAATTTTTCGATGAAGATGCGGTCGTCACCGAAGGAGGAGGCGGCTTCCGACTTGGAGCGCTCGAAGCCTTCGCGGGCCTCGGCATCGTTCCAGGCGATGCGCATGCCCTTGCCGCCGCCGCCCGCCGACGCCTTGATCATGACGGGATAGCCGATTTGCTTCGAAATGGTCACGGCGTGTTCGGCGTCGTCGATCAGGCCCATATGGCCCGGCACGGTGGAAACACCGGCTTCAGCGGCGATCTTCTTGGAAGTGATCTTGTCGCCCATGGCGTTGATCGCCTTCACCTTCGGCCCGATGAAGGTGATGCCTTCCTTTTCCAAGGCTTCGCAGAAGGAGGCGCGTTCCGACAGGAAGCCATAGCCCGGATGCACGGCTTGCGCCCCGGTCTGCTTGCAGGCGGCGATGATCTTTTCTGGGATCAGGTAGGACTGGTTGGCCGGTGACGCACCGATATGCACGGCCTCGTCGGCCATCTTCACGTGTTCGGCCTCGCGGTCGGCATCGGAATAGACGGCGACCGTCGCGATGCCCATCTTCCTGGCGGACTTGATGACGCGGCAGGCGATCTCGCCCCGGTTTGCGATCAGGATCTTGGTGAACATCAGTGGTTTTTCCCCTTGGGGCTGCGACGGGTCGCGCCCGGAATTGTTCTTGCGGAATTGAGCCTTGTCATCACACTTCCAGCACGTCGTTGAAGGCGTCTGGAAAGCTCTTGCGGGCAACGGTCTCGTTCAGCACCAGAAGGGCCGAATAGGATTGCGGATCGAACGGGTGCTCGCCCGGCACGATCTCGCGGCCAAACAGCCAGTTGAGGCGGCCGGCATCCAGATTGCCGCGCTCGAAAGGCTCTGCGCCGAACTGGTGCCAGATGGCATGGAGAAAGGCCTTGTCGGCAAGGCTCTCGGTCGCGTCGCGGTCACGCACGCGCGGGCGCTCGAACAGCTTCGCCACGCCCTTGGCATTGGCGCGCCGGATGGTGAATTGCAGCCCTGTCCCCGGCAGGCCGGAGGGAAAGCCGCGATGCTTGGTCATGTCAGGTGCTTTTGGCATTAGACGCTCCCCAGTTGGAAGGGGACGCAGACTTGATAATCTGTGAGATGAAACGGATTTTCATGAGCACGCCCTACCCCTTTTCGCCGTTAAATTTTATTTCTATCCTTTTTCTGGGCTTTCCGAATTCATATATTTCTGGAGCTACCGCGAGGAAAATCACGCAAAGATTTGCGTATGCATATAATTTTTCCCTATTTGGAAGGTCGGATATTTTATACCTTCCTCCTTCATCTGAGATGTATTCAATTTTATCCATTGTTGGGGATGGTGGCTCAAAACTAAAAATCTCATCAAGTAAAGATCTATGTTTATCCAATGATGCATCTTTGTTATGGGCAAATTTGTTTCTTAACTTTCTGAATCCATTTACTATCTTATATATATCATTATCAAACCTAAATACTCTTAGCATTTGACACAATGTGGAAAAATTTTCAACATTAATCGCATCTTCATTGAGCATTGATTCAATAAAGAACGCGGTTTGCTGTTCAATCTCCAAAGATAGCAGTAATACAAAGGATGTGTCATCATTCGAGCGCAAGGCTCGATTCAAAATTTCCTGGTCGATTGACTTTTTTGATCTGAATTCAACGGTTTTGGTACCGCCACCCATGCCCTCGCCCACGCCCTGGACGTTCAAGTTATCTAAGCCTTTTTGGGCAAGAAACGCATTTATGATCTGATCGTGTTCTTTGGCCATCACTACCACCTCACAACGGAATGTTGTCGTGCTTGCGCTTCGGGCCTTCGACCTGCTTGCCTTTCAGCATCTCGAAGGCGCGGAGCACGCGGCGGCGAGTGGAGTGCGGCATGATCACCTCGTCGATGAAGCCGCGCTGCGCCGCCACGAAGGGATTGGCGAAGCGGTCCTCATAATCCCTGGTGCGGCCGGCGATCTTGTCCTTGTCGCCCAGTTCCGAGCGGTAGAGGATTTCGGTGGCGCCCTTTGCGCCCATCACGGCGATCTGCGCAGTCGGCCAGGCATAGTTGACGTCGGCGCGGATGTGCTTGGAGCTCATCACGTCATAGGCGCCGCCATAGGCCTTGCGGGTGATGACGGTGACTTTTGGCACGGTGGCCTCGGCATAGGCAAAGAGCAGCTTGGCGCCATGCTTGATGATGCCGTTCAGCTCCTGCTGGACACCCGGCAGGAAGCCCGGCACGTCCACCAGCGTCAGGATGGGAATGTTGAAGGCATCGCAGAAGCGCACGAAGCGGGCGGCCTTTTTTGAACTGTCGATGTCGAGGCAGCCGGCCAGCACCATCGGCTGGTTGGCGACAACGCCGATGGTGGAACCGTTGAGGCGCATGAAGCCGCAGAGAATGTTCTTGGCGTGATCCTTCTGGATCTCGAAGAAATCACCCTCGTCGGAGATCTTGGCGATCACCTCATGCATGTCATAGGGCTTGTTCGGATTGTCCGGAATGATGGTGTCGAGCGCCATTTCCAGCCGGTCGGGGCGGTCGGCAGTCGGCATTACCGGCGGCTTCTCGCGCGATGACAGCGGCAGGAAATCGAACATGCGGCGGATTTCGACCAGCGCCTCGACGTCGTTCTCGAAGGAGCCGTCAGCCACCGAGGACTTGCGGGTGTGGGTGGACGCGCCGCCCAGTTCCTCTGCCGTCACGATCTCGTTGGTCACGGTCTTCACGACGTCCGGGCCGGTGACGAACATGTAGGACGTGTCCTTCACCATGTAGATGAAGTCGGTCATGGCGGGCGAATAGACGGCACCACCGGCACACGGCCCCATGATCACGGAAATCTGCGGCACGACGCCGGAGGCCTGCACGTTGCGCCAGAACACTTCGGCATAGCCGCCGAGCGAGGCGACACCTTCCTGGATGCGCGCGCCGCCGGAATCATTCAGGCCGATCACCGGAGCGCCGTTCTGCACGGCCAGATCCATGATCTTGCAGATCTTCTCGGCATGGGTTTCTGACAGAGAGCCGCCGAAGACGGTGAAATCCTGGGAGAAGACATAGACCGGGCGGCCATTGATGGTGCCCCAGCCGGTGACCACGCCATCGCCGGAAATCTTGGTCTCCTCCATGCCGAAATCGGTGCAGCGGTGGGTCTTGTACATGTCGTATTCCTCGAAGGAGCCTTCATCGAGAAGGATTTCGAGGCGCTCGCGGGCCGTCAGCTTGCCTTTTGAATGCTGGGCTTCGATGCGCTTGGCACCGCCGCCGAGACGCGCTTCGGCGCGGCGGGCTTCGAGCTGGTCAAGAATGTCCTGCATGGCGGTCTTCCCCCGGTCGTTTTTTGATGTCTGCCCCGCATACGCCATTCAGGGGGCTTCCGGGAGGCCGGAAAAAGTGACAAAAGCAAAAATGTGATCACCATTTTGCAAAGTTGCAAACATGCGCGCCAAAAAGACCTTTGCGGGACGCAATGTCCGCGACATCCGCCTGAAGCAGGGGCTGACGCAGGCTGCCTTTGCCACACGGCTCGGCATTTCCACCTCCTATCTGAACCAGATCGAAAACAACCAGCGCCATCTCTCCGCCTCGGTGCTGCTGGCGCTGGCCGAAACCTTCGCCGTCGACATTGCCAGCCTGTCGGAGGACGAGGGTGGCAGGCTGCTGGCCGACATGGCAGAAGCGCTGGCCGATCCGCTGTTTTCCGGGCAGCGGCC
>JBGSQC010000055.1:0-1813 GCA_041738295.1 Zhengella sp.
GCGCGGGCGATGGCGGCGCGGCATGCGGCCCTGGCGGCGCTCCTGCACGGGGCGCGTCTTGACCTGGCCGAGGCTTTCCTCCAGCGCGCGGGCAATGCCGTCGGCCTCAAACAGCATCATCGGCAGTTCGACCTTTTCCGACCAGGCGCGCCAGTCAGCGGCGATGTCGGCGAGATTTCCGGCGACCAGCAGCGGCACGCAGAGGGACGGATCCTCGTGGAGCAGTTCCAGCGTCACCGTCACCTGGCCATAGTCGTCCTCGATGGCGCGGGCGGCAACGCCGTGAAACGCCTTGAACGGCAGGACCATCGACAGCGGCAGCTTGGACATGGGCATGAACTTGCGGACCGACACACCCGTCGCGTGGACCGTGAAGGTCACGTCCGAATTGTCCGGCGAGGCATAGCTCGCAATCTGCGGCAATCGGGACGGGTCCAGCCGCATATCGCGGCCAGCCCACTGGGGCTTCCTGTCAAGGTTCATGTCTGTACGCCTTCCTGTAAACTTCCCGAGCCGGTCTTGAGCCAGTTTCGAGCGGACCGTTTTCGGCCTCGTTGGATGGGAAGGTACAGCGCGTATCTTCGCTCCCGCTTAAAAAACGGGGTTAAGAAAATCCCTGTGCAAGTCAGGGTTTACGAGGGCTGAACGGGCCGGAAAGAAAAGCGAAAGGGAGTTTAACCGGCTATGAAAGCGCGTTGCCGCGAGAGCGCGCAAACGGTTGTGTCAGCGGTCAGATCACCTTGCCGGGGTTCATGATGCCTGCCGGATCAAAGGCCGCCTTGATGCGGCGCATCAGGGCTATGGCGACCGGCGGCGCGGTTTCCAAAAGTTCGTCGCGCTTCATCTGGCCGATGCCGTGTTCGGCGGAAATGGACCCGTTCATGGCGCGCACAACATCATGCACGGCCTTGTTCATCGGCTTGTAAAGCTTCAGGAAATCCGGATCTCCTGCTTCCGGCTCGGAAATGTTGTAGTGCAGGTTTCCGTCTCCCATATGGCCGAAGCAGACGACGCGCGCCTCAGGACTGACGGTGCGCACCGCCACTTCGCCTGCGCGGATGAAGGCCGGGATACTCGCCACCGGCACCGAAATGTCATGCTTGATGGAGGCGCCGGCGGGCTTTTGCGCATCCGACAGGCTTTCGCGCAGCCGCCAGAAGGAATCGGCCTGCGCCAGGCTTTCCGCCAATGCCGCATCCTGCAGCAGGCCCGCCTCGAAACCCTGTTCCAAAATGGTTTCAATCAGGGCGCGCGCCTCTTCCTGCGAGCGGCCCGACGAGATTTCCATCAGCACGAACCAGGGATGGGAGCCGGTGAGCGGGGCGGTGTTGCCCGGAATGTGGCGGGTGGCAAAGTCCATTGCCATGTCGCGCACCAGTTCAAAGGCGGTGAGGCCGGAGCCTGCCAGCGAGCCTGCCAGATTGAAAAGTGCCAGCGCGTCATCGGGTGAATTGAGGCCGATCCAGCTGACTTGCCTGCCCTTTGGTGCCGGATGCAGCTTCATGACGGCAGCGGTGATGACGCCCAGCGTGCCTTCCGCGCCGATGAACAGGTTCTTCAGGTCGTAGCCGGTGTTGTCCTTCTTCAGCTTGCGCAGATCATCCAGCACCTCGCCGGTCGGCAGCACCACCTCGACGCCGAGGCAGAGTTCGCGCGCATTGCCATAGGCGAGCACGCCGGTGCCGCCGGCATTGGAGGAAAGGTTGCCGCCGATCTGGCAGGTGCCCTGGCTGCCAAGCGACAGCGGGAAAAGCAGGCCCGCTTCTTCAGCCGCCGCTTGCAGATTTTGCAGGATGACGCCTGCCTCCACCGT
>JBGSQC010000060.1:0-22707 GCA_041738295.1 Zhengella sp.
TTGCGGCCCTGCATGACGCGCTCGACCGCGCCGTTGCCGCCGCCTATGGCTGGCCGGAGGACATTTCCACCGACGAGGCGCTGGAGAAGCTGCTGGCGCTCAATCTGGAGCGCGCAGCAGCGGGGCGCTGACGCCTCAGCCGAGGTTCAACTCCTTGAAGAAGTCGTTGCCCTTGTCGTCGATGACGATGAAGGCGGGGAAATCGACCACTTCGATGCGCCAGATCGCTTCCATGCCGAGTTCGGCATACTCGACCACTTCGACCTTCTTGATGCAATCCTGCGCCAGACGGGCTGCCGGGCCGCCGATGGAGCCGAGATAGAAGCCGTGATGGGTGGCGCAGGCATCGCGCACCTGGCGCGAGCGGTTGCCCTTGGCCAGCATCACCATGGAACCGCCGAAGGACTGGAATTGGTCGACGTAAGAGTCCATGCGGCCGGCGGTCGTCGGGCCGAAGGAGCCGGACGCCATGCCTTCCGGCGTCTTGGCCGGACCGGCGTAATAGACCGGGTGGTTCTTGAAATAGTCGGGCATGGGCTCGCCACGCTCCAGCCGCTCGCGGATTTTGGCGTGCGCCAGATCGCGCGCGACGATGATGGGGCCGGAGAGCGAAAGGCGAGTCTTCACAGGGTGTTTGGTCAGTTCGCCGAGAATCTGATTCATCGGCTGGTTCAGGTCGATCTTCACCACATGTTCCGACAACGCTGCCTCGTAGATGTCGGGCATGTATTTGGACGGATCGGCCTCAAGCTGCTCGATATAGATGCCGTCCCTGGTGATCTTGCCCAGTGCCTGACGGTCGGCCGAGCAGGAGACGCCAAGGCCGATCGGCAGCGAGGCGCCGTGGCGGGGCAGGCGGATGACCCGCACATCATGGCAGAAATATTTGCCACCGAACTGCGCGCCGACACCCATCTGTTGCGTTGCCTTGTGGATCTCGGCTTCCATCTCGAGATCACGGAAGGCGTGGCCGCTCTCGGACCCTTGCGTCGGCAGGCCGTCGAGATAGCGCGCGGAGGCGAGCTTGACGGTCTTCAGGCACATTTCGGCCGACGTGCCGCCGATGACGATGGCCAGATGATAGGGCGGGCAGGCGGAGGTGCCGAGCGTCAGGATCTTTTCCTTCAGGAAGTCGATCATGCGGTCATGCGTCAGCAGCGAAGGCGTGCCCTGGTACAGGAATGTCTTGTTGGCCGAGCCGCCGCCCTTGGCCATGAACAGGAACTTGTAGGCGTCCTCGCCCTCTTCATAGATGTCGATCTGGGCGGGGAGATTGTTTTTGGTGTTCTTCTCCTCGAACATTTTGAGCGGCGCCAGCTGCGAATAGCGCAGGTTCTTGCGCTCATAGGCATCCAGCACGCCTTGGCCCAACGCATCGGCGTCGCCACCCTCGGTCCAGACGCGGCGGCCCTTCTTGCCCATGATGATGGCGGTGCCGGTGTCCTGGCACATGGGCAGCACGCCGCCGGCGGCAATGTTGGCGTTTTTCAGCAGGTCATAGGCGACGAAGCGGTCGTTCTCCGTGGCTTCCGGGTCTTCGAGAATGTTGGCGAGCTGCTGGAGATGGCCCGGTCGCAGCAGATGGTTGATGTCGGAAAAGGCAGTCTCAGACAGGAGGCGCAGGCCTTCGGGCTCGACGCTGAGGACTTCCTGGCCCTTGAAGGTGTCGACCGAGACATAGTCCGAGGTCAGCTTGCGCCACGGCGTGGTGTCCTTGGCGAGCGGGAAGAGATCGGCGGTGAAGGTCTCGGCCATCATGGGTCTCCGGGCTGGCGATGCGCTTTCGGCCCGTTTGTTAAGCCCAGACAGCCGCAAAATCCAGTGCCGCGAAAGGCTTATGCGGGCCAGCAGCGGCCTGCCGAGGCGATGTTCAATCGAATTGAATCGATAGCTTAAGCCGAAATTAGAATTTTTGAGCCATGGTGAGCGTAGCCCCGCACGAAGGAATACACTTCATGTTGCATCGTATTTCGGGGAAGTTCCGTGCCAACGAGGCCGGCAACTTCGCCATGATGTTTTCGATCCTGATGCTGCCCGTGATGGGTGGTGTTGCGCTGACAATCGACTACACCAATCTCCTGCGCACAGAGTCCCAGCTCCAGAATGCCACGGATTCCGCCACGGTCTTTGCCGCGCGCTATTTTGAAGTGAACAAGAAGCTGCCGTCAAAAGAGGACGTCAAGAATTTCCTTTATGGAAACAGCGCGTTCGATTCGATTGTGGTGACCAAGCTGGCGGTTGAGAACAACCAGGTCGTCATCGATACCACGACAACTTACCATCCCTTCATCATGAATGTCGCTGACCGTCAGAACTATGACGTCAACATCCGCAGTGCTGCCGCGATTGCCGAGGATATCGACCTCGAAGTGGTGATGGCGCTCGATACGACCTATTCCATGACGGCCAACAACAAGATCGGCGGCCTGAAAGTGGCAGCCACCAATTTTGCCAACTCGCTGTTTGATGCTGCCAACACGCGCACGAAGGTGAAGATCGGCCTGGTTCCTTTCGACCAGTATGTGAATGTCGGCCTTGGCAATCGCGGCAAAAGCTGGATGAGCGTGCCGGCCGATACCACTGAGACCACCACCTCGACCGGCTGCCGCATGGTGCGCGATTTCCAGGGCTACTCGACCAATTGCGAAAACCGCTCCTATGTGAATGACGGAGTGACGGTGGAATACCAGTATTGCGAGCCGATCTGGGGTCCGGAATACGAGACCTGCGAGCCGGTGACCAACACGAACAGCACGACCTGGAGCGGCTGTGTGGGAACGCGCGGCACGACATCCAACATGCTGACGCTCAAGGACACGATGCCGAACGCAACGGCCACCAACAAGGCGAAGTTTCCGGGCATCATGAATGCCTGGTGCGCGCGGCCGATCACGCCGCTGACCGACAACCGGACGACCATTGTCAACGAGATTGCCGCCTTCACCGCCAATGGCAACACCTATATTGCCGATGGCGTGATGTGGGGGCTGCGCGTGCTGTCGCCGCAGGAGCCGTTCACCGAAGGCGCTGATCCGGCCACAAGCACCCGCAAGGTGCGCAAGATCATGATCCTGATGACGGATGGCGAAAACAAGGCATCGCCGCGCATTGACGATTTCCCGGATCATTGGGGAACGGATCTGGCCCGCTCCGACACCTGGACGCAGAAGGCCTGCAACCACACAAAGGACAAGGGCGGGGTGGAGATCTTCACCGTCACCTTCGGGACGCAGGTTCCGATCTCGGCCAAGAACATCATGAAGCGCTGTGCTTCATCGCCCGCCAATTATTACGATGCATCGAGCGCCGACAAGCTGGACCAGGCGTTCCAGGACATTGCCAAGAGCCTGACGGCACTGCGCCTGACCCAGTAAGCCCTTCGACGCCCTCACAAATTTCAGGCCGGTGACGGAAGTCGCCGGCCCTTTTTCATGCCGTGTGTTGAAAACGGGCAACCTGTTGCAGCAAAATCTTAAGCATAACGACATTGTGTGACAGCTTGCGCTTAACGCAAATCGAATAAAGTTTTATGCTTTGCGGCAATTCATGGTTCGCAGACAGGCAGCAAGGGGCAGGGGCGCCCATGCTGGCATGGTCCGAACGCCTTGCCGGTCCCGCTCAGGCCGGAGCCGCTTTCAAGCAGGACAGTTGCCACATGACCCTTTCCAGAACCGCCGCCCTTGCCCTAGGTCTCGCCCTTGTCGCGCCGATGACGGGGCCGGCAGCCGCGCAAACCTGGCTGGAGAGGATGTTCTCGGGTGACCTGAACAAGCCTCGCCGCCAGCAGCCGGTCGAAGTGCCCGAGCCACCGAAGCCGGTTGCCAAGCCGATCAAGAAGGTGAGTGCGCCGAGCTATTTCAAGTATACGGTAGCGGCGCCCGTCGCCATCGATTTCAAGCCTGTTCTGGACGCAGCCGTCCCGGCGCAGGGGCTCGTGCTTGGTGGTGGCATCGACTTTGTTTCCGCGCGTGCCCATCTGGCCGGTTACGAGCTTCGCGCAGAAAAGGCCCATGCAGCGGCGCTGACCACCTTCTATGCTGCCAATCCGGAATTCATCTGGATCAGCGGTTTTGCCCCCAACGCCAAGGCGAAGGCTGCGGTGGCAGTCCTCAGCCGCGCGGGTGAGCACGGGCTGGATGCGGAAGACTATGCGGTGACGCTGCCCGATGATGCCTTCTCCATGGATGACATGGCCGCAAGGCAGGCCGAACTGGCGCGCTTCGAGATGGCGCTGTCGGCGCGCCTCCTGCGGTATGGAAACGACATGACCTCGGGCCGGGTCGATCCGAACCGGCTGTCGGGCTATCACGACCTGCCGATGCGTCCGTTTGACGGCGTCCAGACGCTGGAGGCGGCAAAGGAAAGCGTGGACATGGAAGCGCTGCTGGCAGCGCTTGCCCCGGCAAACCCGGAATATGGCCAGTTGAAGGGCGAACTGGCGGCGCTGTCCGTGCAGGCGGAAGAAGAAATCCTGCTTGATCCCAAGCTGCTCTTGAAGCCCGGCCAGGACAATCCGGAACTGGCGAAAATCCTGGCGGTCATCAAGCGCGATGCTTCCGCTGAACTGACCGCCGCGCATGGCGCCCTGATCGAGGCGGCGCAGGGCAGGACGCTTTATGGCGAAGATCTGGTGCCGCTGATCAAGTCGGTTCAGAAAGAAAAGGGGCTGTCGGGCGACGGCATCATCGGTCCGCGCACGGTTTCCGTGCTGGCGCCTGCCTCCAAGGCGGAGCGGATCGCCAAGGTCCGTTTTGCGATGGAGCGGCTGCGCTGGCTGCCCCACCAGCTTGGCGCGCGCCGCGTTTTCATCAACCAGCCGGAATTCCAGGTTCGCTATTACGAGAATGACCTTGAGACGCTGTCGATGCGGGTGGTGATCGGCAAACCGTCGAACCAGACCAGTTTCTTCTATGACGAGATCGAGCAGGTGGATTTCAATCCCTATTGGGGCGTGCCGCAGTCGATTATCGTCAACGAGATGCTGCCGCGCCTGCAGCGCGATCCGGGCTATCTGGACAGGGCGGGCTACGAGGTGACCGATTCCAAGGGCAAGCGCATTCCCTCGTCTTCGATCAACTGGGCGGCGCATGGCGGCAAGGTGCCCTACAGTGTGCGCCAGACGCCGGGTGAGGCCAATGCGCTGGGTGAACTGAAGATCCTGTTCCCCAACAAGCATGCCATCTACATGCATGACACGCCGTCGAAGTCTCTCTTCAACCGCGACAGCCGCGCCTTCAGCCATGGTTGCGTGCGCCTGCATGATCCGAGGGCCATGGCCGCAGCGGTGCTCGGCACCACGGTGGAGGACATCAAGACGCAGCTCGCCAAGGGCCATTCGGCCAAAAAAGTGCCGGTCAAGATCCCGGTCTATGTCGCCTATTTCACGGCCTGGCCGGATGCCCAAGGCAAGGTGGGCTATTTCGGCGATGTCTACGGGCGCGACGATCACCTGAAGAAGGCGCTGGATGCGGTGCGCAGCGCGCGCGAGCCTGTCATCTGACAGGCAAGGCGGCACCTCCGGGCGGCGATCAATCGGCCCTTGACTTCCCTGATGGAGCCGCCTTATACCCCGCTCGTTCCAGGCGGCTTGACCGCCCGGCGGGTGCGTAGCTCAGCGGGAGAGCACTCCCTTCACACGGGAGGGGTCACAGGTTCAATCCCTGTCGCGCCCACCATTCCTTCAAAAGCTTGGGCGGAACGCTGGTGCCGGTTGGCACAGCGGCGAAACGCCCCGTCCCCAACTTGACGCCCGTGCACGACTGTTGCCCGCTGGCGCGCTGCATCATCGGTGATGGTGTTGGCCCTGGCGTCCCCGACCATCCGTGCGCCCCGACAGGGCAGGAGCGACTGGAGCACGCAGCCGAGGATTTGGGGGTAATTGACAAGTGGACCATGCTCGCTTCGATAGACCGTGATGACTTCCATATTGGGAAGGAGAGCAGGGCTGCTTTTGCGGTTCCTGGCAGCGGATTTGCGCGCGGTGTAGATGGCGAGGAGCTTTATGCGGAATTGGTCAATCCATGGAAGGGACCATGTGGTGAAGAACAATTGATCTTCGTGTTTGATGCAGACTTCAGATAAAGCTGCCCTGACGCCTAAAATTCTCGCTCTGGGCGATCCCAAGACGGTGAGAGCTTTGCTATGCAGTCATCACCAGTCCAGGTTGGGATGATGAGAGCCAAGTGAGAGAAGTGACTCCGCAAAGACCCAAGGAAGCAGGCGCAACAGTGATTGCGACACCTTTTCGGGAAAGACGTTTGCCGAAGTTGGCGAGTCTTGGCCTTTTGCTCGTTTTACTATGCATTTCCGGCCTGCCGCTCGCAATCCGGCTGGTGCGCATGGTGGAAGCTGGAACGCCGCTGCGGACCGAGGATCTGGCAGCAGCGGGCATGGATGTCGCCGTGGGGTTGCTCGCCTCATTGGTACTTGTCGGCCTTTGCCGACTTCACAAGATGCTGCTTGTCGTTGGGGCCATTGGCTGGGTGGGTCTTAATGTCGGCTACTACGAATTCCTTCACGAGTTCGATTCGCCCTTTTTCCTGATCCATGCTGACTATTTGCTGGACGGGGATTTCATGAACGGCTCCGGCCTTTCGCTGCGCCATCCGGTGCTTGCCGCGGTCTGGCTTGCCGTCATCCTCGCCGGTGCGCTCCACGTTTCGCGGCGGGCATCAGGACGGCTTCTCTTGGCGACCGGACTAGTTGCCGTGCTTGTTCTGGCGGCCCTGCAATTCTTCCCCGGCATCTCGCAAATTGCCGCCTGGCGCCAACGCGATTTCGTCTCCAACAATCTGGCGGATCTTTCCACGCGGCTTCTGGCCCATGCCAGGGCAGGCGCGGAGCAGGCCGACTTGCCCGTTGAAGCTGCGATGGTCTTCCGGCCCGACCTGTCAGGTGTTTCGATTCTTCCGGCCGGTGACCGGAGCAGGCGCAACGTGTTGCTGGTGATGATCGAAGGGGCGAATGGCGGCCACCTGCCGCTGAATGCACGTCATCACGGTCTCAACAACCAACTGGTCATGCCAAAGCTTGACATGATCGCGCGCAAGGCCCTGTCATGGTCGGCTTTCCTGACGCATCAGCGCCAATCCAACCGTGGAACCTATGCGTTGCTTTGCGGCGATTTTCCCCGCCTCGGAAAAGCCCTGCCGAAGATGACGGAAGTGGCAAACGGGGGTCGCAGGACCTGCCTTCCGGAGGTGCTTCGCTCACACGGGTACCAGACGCTGTTCCTTGAAAGCGGGGAGCTGGACTTCATGCTGATGGACCAGTTCATGAGGAAGGCAGGCGTTGACCGTTCCCTTGGGTCGGGCGATTTCGATCCCGCCGTGCCGCAGGGCAAGTGGGGCGTCATGGACGGCGATCTCTACAACCGCGCCCTGACCGAATTGTCGGCCCTTCGTGCGGCTGGAAAACCCTGGTTCGCGACGCTATTCACGTCCTCCACCCATCATCCCTTCGAGGTTCCGGCATCCTATCGGGACCTGCCTGAAGAAGCCCCGCGCGTGCGCGCATGGGGCTATGCAGACGCCGCCATTGCCGGTTTCATCGGAAAGCTCGCCGATGAGGGGATGCTGTCGGACACTCTTGTGCTGATCACCTCGGATGAAGCCTCCATGGCACCAGAAAAAGTGCAGACGCGCCCGGAAGAGCTCCAGACCCTTGTGGAAAACTGGGGCCTGCTGGTGGCTCTCACGCCCGAAGGAACGCAGATGCGTATCGACGAGCCGTTCCAGCAATCGGACGTCGCACTGTCCGTGCTGGACTATCTCGGGTTTGAAAATCCGGACGCGGCTTTCATCGGGCGAAGCCTTCTCCGCCGCTATCCGGTATCCCGACCTTTGTACTTTGCCAATGTCTACAAGAACCGCATCCATGAACTGTCCGCCGACGGAAAGCTGACCGGATGTGACGAAGCGCTGCTGGACTGCAGCAGCCATGACGCCTCGGGCAGGCTGTTCTCGGCAGACGTCAAACCGCTGGGGCCGGTGGTGGCTCCGCAGGCACTGAAGGCGGTGAAAGCCCGGACGTTGCAACCCCTGCCACTGCCGTTCTAGATGCTGGTGCAGACGGTCGCGGGAATGGAAGCCCGATATGGCCTTCGGCCTGAATTCGGGTTAATTGCCAAGGACCGAACGGGGACGTCGAACCGGTGCCGAGAATCATCTCATCCCTTGAACTGACCGAGAAAGCGCTTGCCACGAAAGTGCTCGTCATCGGCGCAGGTCCGCTCGGGATCACTGCATCCATCGGCCTTTCGGACCGTGGCGTCGATCACCTTCTCGTTGACAGCGGCGGTATCGAACCGGGGGAAGCCCAGGAACTTTGCGATGGCGAAACGACCGGCGGGCACTATCCCGATCTGGCGGGAACGCGCATCCGGGCGCTGGGCGGCACCAGCCATGTCTGGGGCGGCCATTCCCATCCGCTGCGGCCCATTGATTTCCAGCCCCGTCCCTGGCTCGGCCTCAAAGGTTGGCCGATCACTCATGGCGAGTTCAGGCCATGGTTCACGCAGGTGTGTCCGCTTTTCACGATGAAGGACGACTGGAGTGCGCGTTCGGTCCGCAACACCCCGGAAAGCATTGCCGGGATCACCGTGCCGTTCTTCTCGCTGGAAGCCTACCGACTGTCACCGCGTGCCGGCGCGGCCATCCCGCCGCCAGGCGATTTCTGGTCCATCAACGGCGCCAGGGTGAAGGCCGACGTGATCACCGGATTGACCGCGCGAAGGCTGGATACTGATGGCGACGGCCGGGTGACCGGGGTCCGCTTTACACGGGCCGATGGCACGGACCTATTCATTGCGGCTGACCATGTCGTGCTGGCGCTCGGCGGCATCGAGACGGCCCGCTTCCTGCTGGTCGACCGGCTGCACAATCCTTCTGGTCCGCTTTCGGCCCTGCCGCTGATCGGCAAGGGTTTCATGGAGCATCCCCATCCCCATCTGGCCGATGTCTTCCTGTTCAGGCCGCTGCCATGGCCGTTCCGGCGCGGCACCGAGGATGACGATTCCTCCTCGCGGGTTGTTTTTTTCGCAAGTCCGGAAATTCAGGAAGCGAGGAAGACCGTTTCCTTCTATTTCCGGCTTGATCCCTTTGACGGTTTCGACGGATGGTTCGGCGATGACTTGCGCAAGGTCCACATGGTCGGCCTTTTCGAACAATTGCCGGACGACCGGCGCCACGTCACACTTTCCGGCACCAGGACAGACGCGCTGGGCGACCCGCTGACCGTGCTGAACTATTTCGTCACCCACGAGGACCATGAGGCGATCAACGACGGGGTGGATCTTGCTGCACGCGCTCTTGCCGTTGCCGGTTTTGGCCGAACCCGCCTTCGCTTGCGCCGGACCGATCCGAAGGAATCGATGGCCGACCTGCCATGGATCGGCGTCGGCCACCATCACATGGGTACCGTGCGCATGGGGCTGTCCCCGGCGGATGGCGTGGTCGACAGGGATTTGCGCGTCTTCGGCACGCAGAACCTCTATCTGGCAACGACGGGCATTTTCCCGACGTCATCCTGTGTCAATCCGACGATGAATGGCGCAGCTTTTGCCCTGCGCCTTGCCGACCACCTGGGGAGACTCGCATCATGATCAACCACAGAAAGCTCCTTGCAGGCGCCGCCTTTGCATCGACCGCAGGCGTGGGCGTAGCGCTGGGCTATGCGGGGCGAGGGGAGATTAGCGCGATCCTCAACCGGCTCACTCCCGGCCGTGTACCGCCTCCGGGAGCCGCACTTGCCGGGGCCGAGTTCATGGGCGGAGAGACCGAATTGGTGGGCGATCTGCTGCTAGCCCGCTCAGAGGCCCGCTGGCTCCGGGAGCATCATGCCACGGTGACCGAACCTTCTGCCATTCTCGCCTTGCTGTCGCGGGGCTGATCCGGCTCTACATTGCCAGCCGAAGAGCCTTGGGCAGGATGGAAAATTCCGCGCGCAGCATGCCCGGATTTTCGCCGTCGAGATCGAGCAGGCCCATGGCCGCATGACCGGGATCAACGTTTTCGGCTATCACATGACGGGCGCGCAGAAAGGTGATCTCCGGTTCCCCGAGATGCCTGCCGCCATAGACCTTTGCAATCTTGCGTGCCAGCCGCAGGCGGGGAATGGCATCAAGGATCACGACATCGAACAGCCCGTCGTCCAGCGACGCCTCCGGTGCGATTTTCATGCCGCCGCCGAAGAAACAGGCATTGGCCACTGCGGCCAAGTGCACGTCGCGTTCCACCATCGTTCCGTCCATGGTGATGCGCATGCGTGGCGGGCGGTAGCCGGCAAGGGCCGACAGGGTTCCCGCAAGATAGCGCATCGGCCCCGGCAGGAAGGCTGCACGGGACCGGTCATTGATGTTGGCCGAAATGATGCCTGACAGACCGAACGTGGCAATGTTGATGAAGAGCCGTTGCGATGTGTGACCCGACTTGTCGGTGAAGGTGGAGTGGCCGACATCAATCAGCCGCTCGCGGCCCGAGGCAATGCGGGCAATGGCGGCTGCAGGATCGGGCTTGAGGCCCAGCGACCGGCAGAAATCCGACCCGGTGCCACAGGGGATGACGCCAAACGACGTGGCAGCACTGCTGCCGGCCGTCAGGGAAAGCAAGCCGTTGATGACCTCGTTGGCGGTGCCGTCGCCGCCGACCGCGATGACGCGATCCACTCCCTCTTCAACTGCCTTGCGGGCCAGGTCCGTGGCATGACCTGGCTGCTCGGTGAAGGCGTGGGTGAAGGAGCCGAAAGCAGCGGACGCCTGCGAGGATATCGAGGGCCAGCGCGCGGCTGCCCGCCCGTTGCCCGCCATCGGATTGACGATCAGGAAAGTACGAATGGAATTTCTCCACGGGCAGGTTCGGACAGCAGGGCGGCAACCTCGGCGGCGGTATCGCCCCAGGTTGTACGCCGGAACCGGTTGGCGATTTCGTCTTCGCGCGCCTGCCGGTATTGCGTGTCAAAGACCGCGCGTTCGATCAGCCTGAATGCTTCCTCCTCGTCTGCAGGGTCGAAATAGTCGGCAAAGGGTCCGCCGGCTTCCGGGATCGACGTGGCATTGGAGGCCACGCAGAACTTGCCATGTGACAGGCTCTCCGACACCGGCAACCCCCAGCCCTCGCAAAGGCTGGGAAAGGCGGTGAAGAGGCAGCCGTCATAGGCGGCACGTATCTCGGCATCGGAGAGATATTCGAGGACCTTCACCTTGCCACCCAGATCGTTGGTCGCGGCGAGTTCTGCCCTCAGCGCGTCGATTTCCCAGCCGAGTTTGCCTGCAAACACCAGAGCCGGCACCTTGGCGGCACCATGCTTTTCGATCAGGCGTTTCCAGATGCGTACCAGCAGCAAGTGGTTCTTGCGCACCTCGATGGTGGAAACGAACAGCACGTAGGGTTCCTTCACCGGCAAGGTGGCGTCAGGATTGCTGTCGAGCGACCGGAAGCCCGCACCAAAGGGAATGGGCGTGACCGGCGGCACAGGCAGGCCGGTGGCTTCAAGGTAGCGGACAAGCGCCTGCGCCGATGCCTTCGACGGCGTGAGCACCATATCCCAGAGGCCAGCCATCTCGGCCAGCCACCGCTTGAAGTTCGGAATATGGGACGGAGACACAAATTGCGGATGGGTCACGGGCAGGATGTCATGCACCAGGATCGCGAAACGCAGACCATATTGCTTCTTCAGCGCGCGGATCTCCTTGCCGTAACCGGGATGTTCCCAGGAAGCGCCGAAATTGACGATCAGGTCGCCCGGCCGGACCTCGCTGGCAAAGCGGCGGGCGGGGGCATTGCCAGTCAGGCTCTCCAGTTTCGCCTTCGCACGGCGGGCTGAAAAACGCAGGAACTGCACCACGCGCACGAGTGACCGGCGCTCGCGGCCATTGGCCAGCACGAAATCGGCGCTCCTGACCAGACGCGTGATTTCTTCGGGTTCCACGACCACAGCAGGCTTGCCGTTGCGCGAGACACGGAACAAGCGGACCTTGTCGGGAAAGGCGCGGACCAGTTCCGGCACCAGTTCCATCTGGACGCGACCGATGCCAGTCGGGGTGATGGCCCAATCGAACATGCGGATGAAATCATCCGTGTCGATCCAGATTCGGTTCTGCGCCTGTCCGCCTGTCATGTCCTGCCCTGAAGCCCGTTGCGCACAGCCTTACGGAATGTGCTTTCCAATCACAAGAAGGGACTGATAAAACCGGCCCAAGTTCAGTTCAAACGGAAAGTCGGGGCCATGGCAGGACGAAACGGTGAAGTGCTGGGCGACGCCTGTGCAGGTGCCGGGGCAGGGCAGCGATGAGCTGGATTGATGATCCCGTTCGCCCGTTGATTGCCAACCGGTCGTTGGTCTGGCAGCTTCTGAAGCGGGACCTGCATGCCAATGTCCGAGCCAGTGTCCTCGGCGTTTCCTGGATTTTCATCACTCCGCTGGTGCTGGTGGCCATCTACACCTTTGTCTTCGGCATGGTGCTGAAGTCGGCCTGGTTTGCCCGCACCGGAAGCCCTCTGGAAGTTCCGCTGATCTATTTCACCGGGCTGATGGTCTTTTCCTTCTTCATGGAAGTGATCACGCGCGCACCGGAATTCATTCGCGCCAACAGGACTTATGTCACCAAGATCGTGTTTCCGGTGGAAGTGCTGGACTGGGTGCTGGTGGGAACCGCACTCTTCAAGCTCGCCGCCAGCCTCACCCTGCTGTGCCTGTTCCTGTTGCTGGCGCTGGGCCATCTCCCGGCAGGACTGCTGGGCGTTCCGCTGGTGCTGCTGCCGCTTGTGATCCTGACCACGGGGCTTGCCTGGTATCTTTCAGCCATCGGCACCTATGTGCGTGACCTGAACCAATTGCTTCTCGCCATTGGTCCGGTGCTGATGTTCATCAGCCCGATCTTTTATTCCCTCGATCAGGTTCCGGAGCGGTTCAGGCCGCTCTACTGGGCCAATCCGCTGACCTTCGTGCTGGAAACACTGCGCGGCCTGCTGTTCTTCGGCCAGGGCATCAATTGGCAAGCCTACGGCCTCTACTGGCTTGCCGCTCTCGCGGTGTTTGGCAGCGGTTTCATCTTCTTCCGCAAAGCGCGCACCGGGTTTGCCGATGTCATCTGAAGTCCGGATCAGCGCCAAGGGGATCGGCAAGGTCTACGAACTGCATGCCAATCCGCTGGGCACGCTTGGCGGGGTGCTGCGCGGCACACATGCCGCCCGGCAAACCTGGGCGTTGCGGGATGTAAGCCTTGAGGCGCATCCGGGTGATTTCATCGGCATACTCGGTCGAAACGGGGCAGGGAAGTCAACGCTCCTCGAGATCATCGCCGGCACCCGTACTCCATCAACCGGTTCGCTGGAGGTTGGCGGACGGGTGACGGCCCTGCTTGAATTGGGTGCAGGGTTCAATCCCGACTTTACCGGAAGGGAAAATGCCAGGCTGTGTGCGGCCGCTTACGGTCTTGATGAACGCAAGACGGAAGATCGCATGCCGTCCATCCTCGAATTTGCCGGGATCGGCGACTTTGCCGACAGACCGACGCGGGAGTATTCAAGCGGCATGTTTGCCCGGCTCGCCTTTGCCGTCTGCATTCATTGTGATGCCGATATCCTGATCATCGACGAAATCCTTGGTGTCGGTGACGTGCGCTTCCGCCAGAAATCCATGCGGTTCCTGCGCGAATTTGCAAAGAACCGCATCGTGCTCTTCGTGTCGCACAATGAAGGGGCGGTTCTCGCCTTGTGCAACCGGGCAATCTGGATCGATGGCGGGGTTGTCGCCGCCAGCGGTACTCCAAAGGAAGTGGTGCATGCCTATCACACGGCAACCGCACGCTCCATTGCCGGTGAGGTGGACTTCGAGGTCACCGGCCACCTGACCAGCAGCGATGAAGCAAGTGCGGACGAACCCGAGGCAAGAGATGAAACGCCCTGGCATGACTTCGACAGCACGCCAGCACCGAGCCGCCCCGGCTTGATTGCGGGTGCGGAACTTCGCCACGGCGGCAAGCCGGCCGGCGTGCTTTCGGGCGGCGAGACACACACGCTGGAAATCGATGCTTCCGGTCCTGGTACGGGCGACTATGCCGCGTTCGTGCTGCGTGACTCGCTTGGACAGATTCTCGCCTACCGGGACAGCATCGGCGCGGAAACCGGCGAGGGCGCTGAACCTGGAAGGCCAACACGGGTCTGCTTCGAGTTCGCCATCCCCTATCTTCCGTCGGGTTCCTATGCGATCGACATAGCCTTCTGCGCGCCGGACCAGACACCGCTCGAGTGCCTTGACCGCAAGGATCTGGCTGTGACCTTCGAGGTGGTGTCCCGCCACATCTCGGCTGGTCTGGCCAATGTGCAGCTGTTGGAAGCCTCCATCGCGGTCATGGACGAAGGGGCATGAGTTTGGGCGACATCGTCATCGAGGCGCGGGGCATCACAAAGGGGTTTGACCACCAGAGGGGCCAGGTGCAACGGCTCATGCGGGTTCTCGCGGGGTCGCCGCCAGACCGCGCCTTCTGGGCGCTCAATGGCGTGGACCTGAGCGTATACAAGGGCGAGGCGATCGGCATCGTCGGGCGCAACGGATCGGGAAAATCCACCTTGCTGCAAATCCTGTGCGGCACCTTGCAGCCAACAACCGGAACTGTGGAGCGCACCGGCCGCATCAGTGCCATGCTCGAACTGGGTGCAGGCTTCAATCCGGATTTTTCCGGGCGGGAGAACGCGGAATTGTCAGCCGCAGCACACGGCCTTGCCGCCGGTGACATTGAAACCCGCATGCCGGGCATCGAGGCCTTTGCCGATATCGGGATCTATTTCGACCGGCCATTGCGGGAATATTCGAGCGGCATGCAGGCGCGCCTTGCCTTTGCCGTGGCTGTCCATGTTGATGCATCCATCCTGATCGTGGACGAGATCCTCGGAGTGGGCGACAGCGCCTTTCAAAAGAAGTGCCAGAATTTCATGCAGGGTTTCCTGGATGGTGGCGGCACCGTCATCTTCGTCTCCCATGATCCGGGCGCAGTGACCAGCCTGTGCCGTCGAGCCATATGGCTCGAAGAAGGGCACAAGGTGATGGACGGGGACGCTGCCGTGGTCATGAAATCCTATGTGGACGCGCTTTTCGGGATTTCACACGAGGTGGCGGTTGACGGGCGCCAGCCCGACGCGCTGGAGCCTCCGCAGGGCGATGACGTCATCTGGGCCGGAAGCGTTCGCATGGAAGTGTCGCCCTTCATGCCCGATTCACCCAGCCACGGTATCGGAGGCTGCCGGATCGAAGATTGCTACCTGTCCCATGAAGGCTCCGGTCCGGCTTACCTGGTCACCGCAGGGAAGGCGGTGACACTCCATGTGATTGCGCGCGCTGAACGGAGGATCGACAGCCCCATCGTCGGCTTCATGCTTCGCGAAAGCGACGGCCAGAACCTCTTTGGCGACAACACGTTCCTGACATACCGGGACCGGCCCGTATCAGTACCGGCCGGTCGCCTGTTCGAGGCGCGACTGTCTTTCGTGATGCCGTACCTTCCTCGCGGGCGGTATTCCATTGCCCCTTCTGTCATCGAAGGAACCCAACAGAACCACGTCCATCTTGACTGGCGGGAGGAAGCGGTCTTTGTGGAGGTCACGGCATCGCCGATCAGGGCTGGAAAAATAGGCCTTGTCATGAAATCTATACTCCGGGAGACACCTGCGATGGGGCAGGCCCCCGGCTAATGAAGACTGGTTCCGGCCATGCCCCGGCCATTGGACCGGCATGCAGGACGAGCGGGTGGAATCTTGATCAAGACTGCGATTTTCGGCATCGGCAACTGTGCCAGTTCCCTAGTTCAGGGCATCAGCTACTGCCGCCAGCTTGGCGACACCGCACAAGGGGTTCTCTTTCCCGATCTTGGGGGCTACAGGCCCGAGGACATCGAAATAGTGATGGCTGTTGACATTGACCGTCGCAAGGTCGGCAAGCCCCTGTCGAAGGCGATTTTCGAAGCGCCCAACAACACCATGGTGTTCCATGCCGACGCCCTTTTCGACACCGTTACCGTCGCTGCCGGTGCCATCCTGGATGGGGTTGCTCCGGGCATGCTGGAGTGTGATCCGGAATTGGGTTTCGACCCGGTAAGCGAAGGCGAGGCCACGCGCGAGGACATCATCGCCATGCTGCGCGAAAGCGGAGCCGCGGTCGCCATCAGCTTCCTGCCGGTCGGCTCGCAGATCGCCACAGAATTCTATGCCGGCTGTGCACTGGAAGCCGGGGTTGCCTTCGTCAACGCCATCCCGGTGCTGATTGCCAGCAACCCGGAGTGGGCGGCCCGGTTCGCCGCCGCCGGCCTGCCGGTTCTGGGCGACGACTTCAAGGCACAGGTTGGCGCGACAATCATGCACCGCGCGCTGGTCAGCCTGTTCCGCACCCGCGGCGCGGAGATGGACCGTTCCTACCAACTCAACACCGGCGGGAATACGGATTTTCTCAACATGATGGATTCCGGCCGGTTGACGACCAAGCGCGTCTCCAAGACAGAATCAGTGCAAAGCGTGACCCGCAGCCGTTTCAAAGACACCGACCTCAGGGTGGGACCCTCCGACTACGTACCGTGGCTGAAGGACCGCAAGGTCGCCTTCATCCGCATGGAAGGCCGCCTGTTCGGCGGTGCTACGGTGAATGTAGAAATGCGGCTGGACGTGGAAGATTCTCCCAACGCCGCCATCATGGCGATGGCGGCCATCCGCTGCGCCCGCATCGCGCTTGACCGCGGCGACGTGGGTGCCATCCCGGACATATGCGCCTTCCTGTTCAAGCACCCTCCCGTCCAGATGGACGATACGGTGGCACTTGGCCTGATCGAGACCTATGCGGCCGGCCATGGCTGATCCCGTGGCGGGGCTGGCGACTTTCGGTGCGCGCTCCCTGCGCAAGTCGTACGCGCGCCGCGACGTTCTCAACGGGGTCAGCCTGCGTATTCGCCGAGGGACGATCTGCGGCTTGCTCGGCCCGTCCGGTTCCGGCAAGTCGACCATCTTTCGCATCCTTTCGGGGGTGGAGAAGCCCGATGACGGAATGGTGGTGCATGGAAATCAGAATATCACCCGACTTGGAATTGATGCGCGAGCGCGCCTGGGCATTGGCTATGTCCAGCAGGCGCCTGATCTCTTCCTGTCGCTAACAACCCGTCAGAACCTGCAGATCGGCATCGAGGCGCAGGGCGCAAAAGGCTTCGAGGCCGACCGGACGCTGGGGGTCATCGCACGGACATTCCTGCTGGATGACTTCATGGAGGCCCCGGTCGGCAATCTTTCGGGGGGCCAGCGCAAGCTTGTCGAAGTCGGCTTCTCCATGTGCGCACGGCCGCGCTTCCTGCTGCTTGACGAACCGTTTGCAAAGCTCGACCCGATCAATGTCGACATGATCGCAGGCCGGCTTCGCGTCCTTGCGAAGGTAGGGGTTGGCATCCTGCTGACCGACCACAAGGCGCATACCGCACTTGCCCTTGCCGACACTGTGAATATCATCAACGATGGATCCATCGTTGCAAGCGGGCCTTCCGGCGAGATCGCGGCGAGTCCGGTCTTGAGAAGCGTCTTTCTCGGCGAGGGGAGCACCACCTGACGCAATGCCAGGTTGACTGCGACCAGTCACTCCCGACAGCCGGCCGAGCGACGGTGCAACAGAACGAGTGGAACGCAGCCGGCAATGAAGTACTTCACCCGTTCGATCGGCCACATCCTCCTCCTCTACGCGCTGATCTATGCAGTGCTGATGATTGTCTTTGCCATTGAGCAATTTGACGCCGTCTTGCGCAAGGCGATGGAATATGACGCGTCGCTGGCCGGTTTCCTGTCGCTTTTTTTCCTGACGCTTCCGGAAGTTGCGGACTTCATCGTCCCCGTTTCGGTGCTCGTCTCAATCTACATGGTGCTGCTGTTCAAGCGCGAGAACCGCGAGTTTCTCATCCTTGCGGCGGGCGGAAGCGACCTACGCCCGGTTGTCATGCTGGTGCTTGCGGTGGCCTGCCTGTTCTTCGTCTTCTCGGTTGCCATATCAGGCTATCTCAAGCCATTTTCCGCCCATGCCTACCGGTCCGAACGGTTGCAGGTGGTGGCCGCATTCGTGTCGGAAGGGCCACGCAACGGTCGATTCACGCGCGACGGCAATCGAATTTTCTACGTCTCGGACAAGGGCATGAACGGAAAGCGCGCGCTGCGCATGTTCGCCTTCGACCGCGAGCGCCTGGAAAGGGCGATGGTTTCGGACTGTTCCCATCTCACGGCCACCCAAGGCGACCTGATCATCAACCTGTGCGCGGCGCGCATCTACGATTTTGCAAAGCCGCCAAAGGGTCCGGCGACCGAAGGCGGGGCGGGTGACCTGAAGCCGCCTTGCCGGCTTTGTCCCGACGCTTCGGGGAACCTCGATCTCACGGTCATCGACATCGGCCAATCGGCCGTGCTCTTCCCGCTCAATTCGATAGCCGGCGAGGCGATCGGCCTGCGCCACAATGAGAGAAGCCTGCGTGGGTTGCTGGGCGTGGACGAGGAAGGCCTGATCCTGTCTGGTCGCAATTTCCGCGACGCCGCCATCATTCTCATGCTCGGACTGGCGAGCATCCTGGCTGCCGCCATAGCGGTTGTTGCCGTGGCGTTGACAGGATACCGAAACCGCTTCGCCGTGCTTCCCGGCGCCATAGCACTCGTCATGCTGACCAGTGTGGCGGCCAGTTCCGGCTTTGCGGTTCCCGGCATCCGGCCTGGCCTTGCCGGCTTCATCGCCGCCTTCGGTCTGGCGCTGCTTGCTTGCCTGGCGATGATCCCTCTGGCGTTCACATCCGTGCGCAGCCGCTTGCTCATGCCCGGGCTCGGCCGACCATGACCAACACCGGTTCCACCCGCCTTGCCGCCTTGAGAACCGCGCTGCGGCCCGGAATCTATGATCGTTTCATGGTCGTCCACTATCTCTGGTTCATGATGGTCTGCTGGCTTGCGGTGACCGCAGCGATCACTGCCATCAATGTGTCGCCGGAGATCGTCCGCGTCTGGACTGAGCAGGCGGAGCACGGGGTGGCCTATGGTGTGGCGCGAACTGCGGCCTACGTCCTGCTGCGCATCCTCGACAACGGCACCCAGGCCTTTCCGATCACCTTCGTGCTCGGTGTGATCTGGGCAGAGGCAGCCCATGCGCTGTCCGGCCGCCTGACCATGGTGCGCACCACTGGAATGCCCTTTGCCCGGCGGGCGAGGGCGCTCGTCTTCGTGGCACTTTTTTCAGTGCCGGTGCTCTTTTTGCTCGACAATGTGGTGCGGCCCTTCGCCTTCATGACGCTCAGCGTGCAAGGACTGGGGGATTATGGATGGAGCTATGCCAAGAACCGCCAGCCGAGTCCGGAATGGCTGGCCATTGACGGCGCAGCCATCCAGGGAGTGCTGGAACCCAGGCCAGTGCCAAGGTTCACGCAGGTCACGCTTTATGTCTTCAGTCCCGGCGGTGCGGTGGAGCGTATTGTCCATGCGCAAGCACTCGAGCCCGCCTCCGGCGACCGGCATTCCTGGCAGATACGCGATGCCGATATCTGGGATTTTCCTGCCGCGAATGCAGAAAACCCGGTAGCTCCGGCCACCAATACGCATACGCGGGTGGATCTGGCGCCGGCAGGGGTTCGGATCAGCCATCTCTGGCTCAAGTATCGTGGCATCCAACCAAAATATGTCCCGCTGCCCGACCTTGTCTCGCTTGCAACCGATACCGCGCTACCCGATGACCATCCCAAGTACAGTGAATGGCTGGGGATCAGGATATTTCAATGCCTGGCGCCCGGGCTGATCGCCATCTGCCTCGGAGCCGTCTTTGCTCTTCTGCTCGACATGGCCGGCCTTGTAGCCGCCACGGTCACGGCACTCTTTGCCGGTTATCTTGCCTATTTCCTGGTCCGCCTCTCGGCGGTTCTGGCAGAAAACCATGTTCTGGCTCCAGCGACGGCAAGCCTTGCCATGCCGGTAATACTGTCTGTTTCCTTCGTGCTGCTGCTGCGGATCATCGCGGCGCGCGACAGGTTGACTTAAGGGCCGGGACCTCAGTTGGCGGGGACGGTTTCCGGCATCCGTGACGTCTTGAGTTCCAACTCGCCGGCAAGTGCCTTCATGAAGGCAGGCCGTTCCATTCCCGCCGGGAGGGCAGGCCGGATAGAGATGATGATGTGGCCGGGATGTTTCAGCCAGGACCCGGCAGGCCAGACGCTGCCGGTGTTCAGCCGGATCGGCACGCAGGGAACGCCCATGCGCACATAGAGCAACCCGACACCGGACTTGATGATGTCGTGCCCGGAGCCGGAGCGGGTTCCTGCCGGATAGATCAGGACGTTGCGTCCCGAGCGGACGATGGCGATTGCCTTGTCGAAAGCGTCTCGCACTGCAACCAGGTCACCGGACCGGTCGGTCATGATATGTCCGTTCCGCCGGACCAGCGTTCCAGCAAAGGGATAGCTGAAAATTTCCTTCTTGGCGAAGAAGGCCGGATTGCCCAGCAGGTGGGGAAAGAACATGTTTTCCCAGAACGACTGGTGCTGCGATGCCAGCAGGCAGGTGGACGCAGGAATGTTTTCCCTTCCGCGTATCTCCCAGGTGATGCCGCAGACTGTGCGAAGCAGAAACAGGACAAGCTGCAGGTAGAGCGCGATAACCTTGTCGGATGCCGCATCCGAAACGATCCGGAACCGGTAGAGCGGAAACAGGATAACGAATGGCAGGGAAACAAGGCCGAGAAGGAGGAAATATGCGGCGGTTCTCAGGATGACGAGGACCTTCGGCACGGCTGCACTCCCTCCCTTGCTGCAGATGGCTTGTTGAAACACAAACCTGCTTGTGTCAACAAGAGCCAACCGGGGGGCTGAACTTCATGAAGGGCCTGCAAAGAATGGATATCGAAAGTGAACTGCTGGACATTGTTGCGCGGGAAACAATGGTGGACCGCGGGCTTCTCCATGCGGAGACCACTCTGGAATCCCTTTCCATCCAATCGGCTGACTACGTGATGGTGCTGATGGCGATCGAAGAAAAGTGGGGGGTCTACATTCCGGTTGACGAGGAGCTGACCGATGCCAAGACGGTCGGGGACCTGGTTTCCATGGTGACTTCCAGGATCGATGCAAAAGCCCGCGGAGCCGCGAGCGTATCTTGAGACGGGTCGTCATCACGGGCGCCGGTGCGGTCACAGCCTGCGGCAACGGTCGCGAGGCCCTCTGGTCGGCCGCCAAGGATGGCCGCAGTTGCGTCAGCCGGGTCGTCTTTTCACGCAATCCGCGCCAGAACGTGCACCACGCGGCACCCGTTTCCCAGAATGTCTGGCAAAAGTTGACGGAAACCGGAAAGCCGCGCTTCCAGGACCGCATCTCGATGCTGGCACTTGCCGCAGCCCGCGAGGCTGCCGCGCAGGCAGGGCTGGAACCGGCCGATTTCGGGGCGCGCTGCGGCGTGGTTATCGGATCGGGCTTCGGCGGTGCCCTGACCCTCGACCAGAATTTTCATTCTTTCGCGGTCGATCCGAGGATCCGCGTCGATCCCTTCTCCATCCCCAAGATCATGACCAATGCGCCCGCTTCCTGGGTGTCCATGGAAATGAAGGCGACCGGCCCTGTCTATTGCGTCTCCACCGCCTGCTCTTCGGGTGCGCAGTCCATCGGACTTGGCGCCCAGCTCATCGCATCGGGCATGGTCGACCGGTGCCTGGCTGGAGGCGCCGAAGCCCTGCTGGTTGATGCGGTCTTTGCCGCCTGGGAAGCCCTCCACGTGATGACGAGCACGCTGTGCCGGCCATTCTCCAAGGATCGCGACGGGATGGTGCTGGGTGACGGATCCGGCATGGTCGTTCTGGAATCCGAGGAAGCGGCAAAGGCACGCGGAGCGCCCATTCTTGCCGTGCTTGCAGGATATGGGACAAACAGCGATGCGGGCGACCTGCTGCGCCCCGATCCCGCAGGTTCACGGGCCTGCATGGAGCAAGCCATTGCCTCGTCGGGACTGGATGCGGCATCCATAGGGCACGTGAACGCCCACGGGACAGGAACGATCGCCAACGACATCGCGGAAGCCAAAGCCCTTCGATCGGTTTTCGCCAAAGGTCTCGGGGACCTCAAGGTCTCGTCCACCAAGCCGGTGCATGGCCATGCGCTGGGTGCTGGCGGTGCGATGGAGTTCATCGTGACACTTGAGGCATTGCGGGCGCAGCTGGCGCCGCCCACGCTGAATTTCCTGGCAGAGGATCCGAAGATCGGTTTCCAACCCGTCCATGGAGCTGCGCAATCATTTGCCGCCCCTGCAGCATTGTCCAACTCCTTTGCCTTCGGCGGCATCAATGCTTCGCTGCTGCTTGCCTTGCCGGACGCCTTTCATTGACCGCAGACAAGCGACAGTTGGATCTGCCGGACGGTCTGGACGCCAAAGCCGTCAGTGCGCTTGCCCATCTGCTGGGCGAAATATCCGGCTTTCCGGTGCCAGCGGTGCCCTTCATTGCTCCGCTTTTGCTGCTGGCAGCGTTGCCGGAGGCGGCAGAACTGGTGACCTGCGCGACAGGCGAGGGCCGCGTGCTTGTCCATGAGAGTCTCGCTCTGGAAAGGCACCTGCCGTTCGCAGAGGGCGAGGCGCTTTTCGCCAACGCCGTCATTGAGTGGAGCAGCGAGGCCGCCACCCTGTCAGTCACGCTGGGCGGTGCGCCGGAAACGACCGCCTTCCATTTGCTGGCGCGCCTGCGGGA
>JBGSQC010000065.1:0-3336 GCA_041738295.1 Zhengella sp.
TGAGCGCTTCGCCGATCATTGCCTTTGTTGCCAAGAGCCATCCGCTGGCCGGATCGGGCATGCTGACCTTTGCGCAGTTGGCGGACCTGCCGCTGGTGCTACGCGAGCGCGGGTCCAAGACGCGGCTGAAGCTGGAAGAGGCGGCGGCCCGGCGGGGAGTTGACCTGGTGCCCGCCATCGAGGCCTATGGACGCGAGGCGGTGCGCGAAATCGTGGCCTCTGGCGCCGGTGTCGGTTTCGTGTCATTGGCCGAATTCGGCTCGGACAATCGCCTGGTTCAGGTTGAACTGGAGCAGGATCGCGGCCTTATCATGGACGAGGCACTGGTGTGCCTGAAGGAGCGACGCAATGGCAAACTGGTCCAAGCCATTTTCGAAATTGCAGGCAAGGCTGCAGTCTAGCATGGAAGCCTCAGGCCTTGTTGAAAGTCCCTCTACGTACATGTTAGGAAGCGACATGATCAAGATTCCACCGGCCGGCGCCCTGGCGCGCCAAGAGATGCTCAAAGCCCTGACGCCGATCCGGCCGGTCCTCGAGATCGGACCCTATGATCGTCCGATGGTGCAGGGCGAGGGCGTTTCCTATTTCGACGTTCTGGACCAGGAGAGCCTGACGGCAAAGGCAGCCGACAATCCGCGGCGCACCGGAACAGTTCCGTTCATCGAGTTTGTTTCGCCGGTGGGCGACATGTCGGTGATCAATCGCAAGTTCAAGGCTGCCTGTTCTTCTCATGCGGTCGAGCACCAGCCCGACCTGATCAAACATCTTACCGATGTCGGGAACATCCTGGAGCCGGGCGGGCTCTACTTTCTGGCCGTACCCGACAAGCGATATTGCTTTGATCACTATGCGCCACTTTCAACGGTTGCCGATGTGATCGGGGCGCGTGGGCGCAAGGTCCACACGCTTGAAAACGTCATCATCGGGCGGGCCTTGCACACCCACAATGATTGCTTGCGCCACTGGGCCGGCGATCATGAAGCGCCTTTTTTAAAGATGAACACGACTGCCCGCATCCGGAACGCCATCAAGCTCTATGAAGCATCGAACGGAGACTATATCGACGTCCATGCGTGGCGCTTCACGCCGGACTCGTTCCACTCCATCACGTCCCAGCTTTATGAACTCGGCATGTCGCCGCTCAAGCCGCTGCAAGTCTATGAAACGCCCGAGAAACGGGTCGAGTTCATAGCAATCCTTCAGGCTCCCGGCGGCCCGGAAGCTCAAGCCTGAACCGCTGTCTGGGCCGATATTGCCGGCCTTGCCTAGACTTCACTGTTTTGCTATAGATAGGGCTCGATTTTTCGACCGATCGACTTCGCCCGCGTTTCGGCGCTTGCTGACGTTCTATCTTCTAAAATTCGAAACCACCGCTCCGAATTGCGCCAAGCGCACAAGGGGCAAAGTCAGCACTTGCTTAAAAGAGAGAAACGCAATGGCTACCGGTACCGTCAAGTGGTTCAACACGACCAAGGGCTTCGGCTTCATCCAGCCGGATGCTCCGGGCAACGACGTGTTCGTTCACATTTCCGCTGTCCAGCGCTCTGGCATGACCACCCTCGTGGAAGGCCAGAAGATCAACTACGAAATCGTCCAGGACCGCCGTTCGGGCAAGTCCTCGGCCGACAATCTCACTGCTGCTTGAGATTTCGTAGACCGATTGCGCCGCAAGGCGCGGGAAGAAGGCGGGGAAACCCGCCTTTTTTCATTTTTGCACAGCGGTTCCGCAGTCTCTGACGGACTTGCCGACCGCCTGCCGATGTGCATCATGCCGGCGATCACGAACATGAAGGGCCTGACATGAGCACTGAAAAACCCACCCTGAAGCCCAAGGACCGGCCTGATCTCGGTGCCTTTTCCTGGGATGATCCTTTTCTGCTGGACAGCCAGCTTGAGGAAGAGGAGCGGATGATCCGCCAGGCGGCCTTTGACTTTGCGCAGGACCGTCTCGCGCCACGCGTCGAGGATTTCTATCTCAACGAAAAGGCCGATCCGGCCATCTTTGCGGAAATGGGCGAAGCGGGCCTGCTGGGCGTCACCGTTCCGGAAGCCTATGGCGGGCTCGGTGCCGGCTATGTGACCTATGGCCTGGTCGCGCGCGAAGTGGAGCGCGTGGATTCCGGCTTCCGCTCGATGATGAGCGTGCAGTCTTCGCTCGTCATGTATCCGATCTATGCCTATGGCTCGGAGGAGCAGCGCAAGAAATATCTGCCGAAGCTTTCCAGCGGCCAATGGATCGGCTGCTTCGGCCTGACCGAGCCGGAAGCAGGCTCCGATCCTGCCGGCATGAAGACGCGCGCCACCAAGACCGAGGGCGGCTATGTGCTGAACGGCGCCAAGATGTGGATCTCCAACAGCCCGATCGCCGATGTCTTCGTGGTCTGGGCAAAGTCGGATGCCCATGGCGGCAAGATCCGCGGCTTCATCCTTGATAAGGGCATGAAGGGCCTGTCGGCACCCAAGGTCGGCGGCAAGTTGTCGCTTCGCGCCTCGGTGACGGGCGAAATCGTGATGGAAAATGTCGAAGTGGGCGAAGAGGCCCTGCTGCCGCATGTGGAAGGCCTCAAGGGTCCGTTCGGCTGCCTCAACCGTGCGCGCTTCGGCATTGCCTGGGGCGTGATGGGCGCGGCGGAAGATTGCTGGCACCAGGCCCGCCAGTACGGCCTTGACCGCAAGCAGTTCAACAAGCCGCTGGCCGGAACGCAGCTTTACCAGAAGAAGCTTGCTGACATGCAGACCGAGATTGCGCTTGGCCTTCAGGCAGCGCTGCGCGTCGGCCGGTTGATGGACGAGGCCAGTGCCGCGCCCGAGATGATCTCGCTCATCAAGCGCAACAATTGCGGCAAGGCGCTCGACATTGCGCGGCTTGCCCGCGACATGCATGGCGGCAACGGCATCCAGATCGGCTACAAGGTGATGCGCCATGCCGCCAACCTTGAAACGGTCAACACCTATGAAGGCACACATGACGTTCATGCGCTGATCCTTGGGCGCGCGCAGACCGGACTTCAGGCGTTCTTCTGAGACCTGGCTGCCGGGCGTGCATTGGCCGCGCCCGGCCGCTTCTCAGGCTTTGCCGGCTTTCACCATAAAGTGAACCAGCGCTTCGTTACGGACTTTTAATTTGACCGCTTTCGCGTGTGATCCATATTGCTTGGCTGAAACAGGAATTGATCATGGCGTGGTGGAAGCAGGCAATCGGCGTTCTGGCGGTTGGGCTACTGGCCCTTTTCGGCTGGGCGCGCATGGCTCCCGATGCGCGCGGCCAGATGGAGGGTGCAGGCTTGCCATCGGTGCTGGTCGCCATGCTGGCCGGCAGTGCGCAGGCGCAAACCG
>JBGSQC010000086.1:0-4110 GCA_041738295.1 Zhengella sp.
CGGCTGATCTCGGTGCCGAGCGTCTGGCCGACGGCAGCGAGCTCGATCATGCGCGCCAGCGCTTCCTGCTGGAAACGCGCGCGGCCAATGTGCTGGCGGTGGATTGTCCGTTCACTTGGGCCGATCCCGAAGGCGTGCGTGCCGACACGCTGAAAGCGCGGCGCTGGGGGTTCAAGGCCAAGAGCGCGGTGGCACCCGGCCATGCCGCAATCATCAACGCCATGCTGACACCATCGGAGGCGGACGTGGCGCAAGCCCGCCGTATCGTGGAGGCCTTCGAGGCAGCACGGGCCAATGGCGAGGCCAATGTGGCACTCGACGGTACTCTCGTCGAAGTGCCGACCTACACCATGGCGCAGCGCCTGCTGGCGCGCGATGTTGCTCTCAAATCAGGCTCATCCTGAACGCTTATTCCGGACGGAACACATGGCCGGCCAGCATTGCCGAGACCGTGCGCACGATCAGCAATGCCATGACGGCCACCAGCACCGCATAGATGGCATAGCCTGCCGTGATGAAGCCCGCCTTTCCTGTTGCCTCGCCATAGACAAATGTGGCGATGGTGAGCGCGGCAAGCGGGAAGGAATAGGCCCACCATGAAATGACGAAGGGCAGGCGGATGAACTTGCCAAGCTGCGTCATCACCACCAGCGTGAAGAGCACTGCGCCGAAATAAAGGATGCGGGCGAAAGGGTCGATCCCGCCGGTCAGTTCATGCCATGCGACGAAGCCTACGGAGGGTGGTGCGACAAGGATCATCAGCGTGGGAATGAGGCGCTCTGGCAGCGGCGCGTGGAAGATCAGCCGGTTGAAGACCAGCGTCAGCAGGATCAGCCAGAACAGGATGCCGGTGGTGAAGAAGAACCATGAGACTTCCACATAGCCGAGGCGCGCTCCGGCAATGGGCACAATGACATTGCCGACGGCCGGGATGAACCAGGCCGGCGTGATGTGGACGGCTTCCCATTTGCGGTGGCCGATCCAGCTTGAGACGACCGACAAGGTGGCACCAAGCTGGAGGGTGGCTGCCGTTGCCCAGACAACCAGCGCGACGGAGGGGGCAAAGGGCAGGATAGCCGTTGAAATCAGCAGCATGCCGATGGAGATGGCCGGGAAAAAGGCAATCTTGACCGGGTGGTTCCAGTCGGCCTTCACTGCTGCGGGGTATTTCATGGCGCGTACCGCATAGGTGGCTGCCAGAAGCACGAAGACAGTGATGGAAAGGCCGAGCAGCCAGGGGCTGATGATGCGGCCGATGCCGGAAGCGTGCTCCATGCGCAGCGTTGCCAGCGTCAGCCCCGCCAGTCCCATCACGGTTGCGAACAGGCCGATGGGAAAATGCTCCAGCCGCGAATGGGTCTCAATGGCCGGTGTTTCTGCAACAGCTGACATGGCAGCCTCCATAAAGGGGGAATTGATTTACATGTTTTCATATAATCATAGAATGTCGGCTTGTCACCGGAATTCTTGCCGCAGGGCCAAGCCGAATTGAGCAGGTTTCCAGTTTGGAAAAATTATAAACTATTGATAGTTTTGAACTTTTCCAAATCATATTAATTGACAAGAATGCTCATCTATTGCTTCTAAGCCGGATCGGCGGATAAACGCCCTTTTGATGTCAGGGCCTTGAACCCTTTCACCGGGAGAATTTCGATGATGGCACTTGCTTCCAAATCCCTGCGAACCCGGTCCGTCTGGCATTGGTGCCGTGACGGGCTGGTTCCACTTGCGCCGTCGCGCAGTATGCTGGTCAGCATCCGCTTGCCGCATGTGATGCACTCAAAGTGCCCGGAAGACAATGATGAGATCCGCTAACGCCAATCTGCGGGCGATTTCGATGCTGCGCGGCGCGGCCGAGGATTTCGTGATCGGCGGCTATCGCAATCGGATCGGCTACTCGGAAATCGAGACGTCAGGCTGCCCGGATTTCCAGGCAGTGACCGGCTCGCTGATTTCCGCCGAAGCGGTCGCCATCGCCTTTGCAGGCTTCGTGACGGCGCTCAAGCAATGCGCTGCCTGTCCGCTCAGCGCTTTCCCGGCCGGTGAGGAGCAACTCTGCCGCGACGAATTGCTGGTGCTGGCGCTGGTCTCGGCCTTGCAGCATGGCGATGAGGAGACGGCAGTTCTTGCCGCCTCGACGCTGACCTGCACATCGCGTGTGCATGAAACCATTTCGGCGGCAGGCACTTATGCGCTTTTGCTGAAAGTGTCCGGTGCCCTTCTTATTCCTGTTTCCGCGTCGGCCATCCGCGCGCTGACCGATCCGCTTCCAACGCTGCACCCTGCCGGGCGCCATTGAAAGGCAGCGCAAAGTGCTTCGAAAGCAAACTAAATAACATAACGACACCAATGAGGATGGCGGGACGAGCCGTCAGGCTTTCGACTTTCCCGAAGACATGTGCCAGGCAAGCCGGTAGACTGGTCGGCACACAGGATTGCTGATGGTTTCAACCCGAATCCAGATTGCTGCCGCCATGCTGGCTGGCCTGGCAGTGATGCCGGCGCTGGGTGGTGACACCACTGTTCGTGACGATCTGTCCGGGACCGACCTTGCCCGCGTAAAAGCGGTGACCGCGCCAACGGCAGACTTTTCCAGACCCGAGACCCACGAGATCCTGCCGGGCGGAGCGGCAACCTCCCGCAAGCCGGCTGATGCCAACGCCTTCACCCATTTCTCGTCCACCCTCGACGCACCAGGTGAAGAGCGCTTCAAGCTCGGCCGGGCGCTGTTCAACAAGATCTGGGTGTCGTCGCCCTCGTCCAGCCGGGCGAGCGACGGACTTGGCCCACTGTTCAATGCACGCGCCTGCATGATGTGCCACCCGAAGGGAGGGCGCGGGCGCCCGCCGGAAGGCAAGGCGGATGCGACCTCGATGTTCTTCAAGCTGGCGCGGGCTGCATCCGATGAAGAGGAGCATCGCCTGTTGGCTGAAAAGCGCGTGCTGGCTCTGCCTGATCCGGTCTATGGCGCGCAGTTGCAGGATTTCGCCGTGCCCGGCCACAAGGCCGAAGGCCGCATGGCGATCACTTACACCGAGCTTTCGGTGACGCTGGGCGACGGCACCGTGGTCAGCCTGCGCAAGCCTGCCTATTCGGTCGTTGATCTCGCCTACGGGCCGATAGACCCCTCCACAGTGCTCAGCCCGCGCGTGGCGCAGCCGATGACCGGCCTGGGCCTGATCGAGGCGATCCATCCGGCTGACATTCTGGCGCTTGCCGACCCGGAAGATGCAAACGGCGACGGCATTTCGGGCAAGCCCAACATCGTTCGTAATTATATTACAGGAGAGGCCATTCTTGGCCGTTTCGGCTGGAAAGCGACCAATCCGACGGTTCGTACCCAGACGGCGGATGCCTTTTTCCACGACATCGGAATTTCTTCGCCCGACATGCCGGGAGCCTTTGGCGATTGCACAAAGGCACAGGAGTTTTGCCGCAAGGCACCGCATGGCGAGCAGGAAACTCTCGGCCAAGCGGAAGCCCCGGAAACGGTGATGGAGTTGGTCAGCTTCTATTCCAGCCATCTGGCGGTGCCGGAGCGGCGCGCAGCCGATGAGACGCAAGTTCTGCGCGGCAAGGCGTTGTTCTACGGGGCAGGGTGCGCTTCCTGCCACCGGCCAAAATTCGTGACACGGCGCGATGCTGCCGACAAGGCGCTCGCCTTCCAGCTGATCTGGCCCTATTCGGATTTCCTGCTGCATGACATGGGCGTGGGACTGGCTGACTGGCTGGTGGCGGGCGATGCGCGCGGGGCCGAATGGCGCACTCCGCCGCTCTGGGGCATCGGCCTGACGCAGACTGTCAGCGGGCATACGTTCTTCCTGCATGACGGGCGGGCGCGCAATCTCACCGAGGCGATCCTCTGGCATGGCGGCGAGGGGCAGGCGACGCGGGACAAGTTTGCCGCCATGCCTGCGCAAGACCGGGCTGCGCTGATCAGATTCGTGGAGTCGCTTTGATGCGCCGTTAAGGCAGGGCGAGGTCTCTCATCGAGACCTTCAGCCTCACGGGTGGTTTCGGCGCTGCTGTTGCCGAGACGGGTTGCTGATCCCTACTCCGCGCTCATCAGCGAGCCTTCGAGCGCGTCGCCGCAGGCGGGGCGCTGGCGCA
>JBGSQC010000088.1:0-4744 GCA_041738295.1 Zhengella sp.
CATCACCGACATGAACGAACCCTTGGCAAGCGCTGCCGGCAATGCGCTTGAAGTAAGAAATGCCATCGACTTTCTAACCGGGGCCAGGCGCGACGCGCGGCTGGAGAAAGTCGCCCTGGCACTGGCGGCCGAGATGCTGCATCTGGCCGGCATTGCCCCATCGAACAAGGACGGCGCTGCGAGGGCGCTGGATGCACTGGGCAGCGGCAAGGCGGCCGAGGTGTTTGCCCGCATGGTGAGCGCGCTGGGCGGGCCATCCGACCTGATGGAAAGGCCGGACAAGCATCTGGCCAAGGCGCCGGTTACCGTTGCCGTGCCGAGCCAAAGTGCCGGAACAATCAATTCCATTGCCACGCGCGATATCGGCATTGCCGTGGTGGCGCTTGGCGGAGGCCGCCAGAAGGCTGCCGACGTGATTGACCCTGCGGTCGGCATCGACGGACTGGCGACAATCGGGACGGCAGTCGTGAAAGGTGATCCGCTGGGCTTTGTCCATGCACGGGACAAGGCAAGCGCGGAACGGGCCGTCAGGCCATACAGGCTGCCTATACAATCGGGACCGCCGGCAACAAGTCCGGCAGACCGGTCATCCGCCGGATCACCGGCTGATCCAGCCTATTGCTTCATCACAAGTTCCTTGCCTTCGACCTTGAAGCTGTCGAGTCGTTTCAGGAAGCTCATGCCGACCAGCGTGCCGCTGAGTGCCTTGTCTTCCAGGATCACGACTTCGATGTTCTCCAGATCGATGCGGCCGATCTGCATGCGTGCGATCACTGCCGAGGCGGCACGCGTGGTGCCGTTGGCCGTGTTGACCTTGAACTTGAAATCCGCCGGTTCCAGCTTGATGCCGATCTGGCGGGCTGTCGTCCGGTTGATGGCGACCAGGGTTGCGCCGGTGTCAACGAGCGCATCCATTCGGCGGCCATTCAGCTTGAACTCGTCGCGGAAATGGCCCTGGCTGTCCATGCCGATCTTGTGGCTGCGCCCGGACAGGGTGCCGCTGACCGGACCCTTGTCCTGCGGGTTGACGCTGGCTGTGACTTCAACTGTCGGCTCAGGCGTGCCGGTGACGAGCCGGTTGAAGGCTTCCGGGTTGCTTTCATAGAGCAAGGGAACCGAGGCGCCGGAGCCGACAATGACCGCCGCCATAATGAGTTTCTTGAACATGGGCCCGAACCTTTCCAGAGTCTGCGGAAAGATAGGCTTGGTCCTTTTCCAGCCGGTTAACGCACCCGGCTTGCCTTGGCAAACCGGGCGGCAGGATTAACAAGGAGCTAACAGCACGCCCTACTTGGTGCCGTACATGCGGTCACCCGCATCGCCCAAGCCCGGAACGATATAGCCCTTTTCGTTCAAATGGCTGTCGATGGAGGCGGTGAAGACCGGGACATCAGGATGGGCGCTGGTGAAATTGGCAATGCCTTCGGGCGCTGCCAACAGGCAGACGAAGCGCAGATGGTTGGCCCCGCGCTCCTTCAGCTTGTTGATGGCGGCGATGGCGGAATTGGCGGTGGCCAGCATCGGGTCAACCACGATGACCAAACGGTTCTCCAGCTCGCTCGGTGCCTTGAAATAATATTCGACCGCTTCCAGCGTTTCATGGTTGCGGTAAAGACCGATATGGGCGACGCGGGCTGCCGGCACGAGATCAAGCATGCCTTCCAGCAAGCCATTGCCGGCACGCAGCACCGAGGCAAAGACCAGTTTCTTGCCCTCAAGGATCGGCGCATCCATCTCGGTGAGCGGCGTCTCGATGCGGGTGGTCGTCAGTTCGAGCTTGCGCGTCACCTCGTAGCAGAGCAGGTGCGAAATCTCCCTCAGCAAGCGGCGAAAACCCGCAGTCGAAGTGTTCTTGTCCCGCATGATGGTGAGCTTGTGCTGCACCAGCGGGTGATCGACGACGGTGACATCTGGCATGGTTTGCTCCGGACCTTGTTCAACCGGTCAACATTAATGCCCAAGAGCCTGCGATGTGAAGGGCATCACAGCCTGACGTCACAGGATTTGTTAGCAAGGTGCCGGGGCCGTTTTCTGGATGATCAGGAGCGTGCCATGGAATTCACGATCGAATCGGCGCTGTCGCCCAATGGCATGATCGGCCACTCGGCCTATCTTCTGCTGGTCGCCTCCATGTTGATGCAACGCATGCTCTATCTGCGGCTGCTCGTCATTGCATCAGCCATTGTGTCGATCGGCTACATGGCGTTCATCCTGAATGACCCGGTGGGGCCGTTCTGGGAAACGCTGCTGATCGTCACCAATGTTCTCCAGATTACTTACGCCTGGCACAGGAACAGACGCGTGCGCTTTTCGACCGACGAACAAGCGCTGTCGGGCCAATGCCTGCCGGGGCTTACCCCGTCTTTGAGCCGTGCGTTTCTTGATTGCGGAAGCTGGTCCGACATGCCGGCCGGGACCATTCTAGTGCGCGAGGGCGAGAAGGCCGAAGCGCTGCATTGGCTGGCCAGCGGCGATGTGGCGATCCTTTGCGGCAATACCCGCATCGCGACGGTAACCGGGGGCGAGTTCATAGGGGAATCCTCGGTGATCGGCGGATCAGCAACGGCAACGGCGGTTGCCGTCTCGCAGCTGCGGATCTGGTCCATTGAGCCTGACAGGCTTGAACGCCTTCTTGCTCGATCAGCGATCATTGCCCATGCCCTGCAGACAGGGCTGGCGCGCGATGCCCATGGAAAACTCAGGCGCGCCAATCACCAGATTGGCGCTGCCCCTCCTGCGCGAACCCGCAATCCTGTCACCTTGCAGGCATTGCCAGTTTCGCCTTGAGGCGGGAGCGGGTCGCCTTGTCGATGAAGGCAGCGTCGAGGGCAGTTTCGGTCACTTTGACAAGCGCCTTGTCATCCAGTCCGAAGTGCTCCTTGGCAATCGCGTATTCACGCCCGAGCGTGGTGTGGAAATAGGGGGCATCGTCGGAATTGAGCGTCACCTTGCAGCCGGCATCCATCAGCTTTCGGAACGGGTGGCTGGCAAAATCCGGGAAAACCTTGAGCGAGATGTTGGACCCCGGGCAGCATTCCAGCACCACGCCCTCGGCAGCGATGCGCTTCACCAGATCCGGGTTTTCGATGGCGCGCACGCCGTGGCCGATGCGCGACGGGCGGATGTGATCGAGCGCGGCGGCAACGCTCTCCCATCCCATCAGTTCACCGGCATGAACGGTGATGCCGAGGCCTGCCTCGCGCGCGATCTCGAAGGCACGCACATAGTCCTCGTCGTCGCCAAACCGCTCTTCGCCCGCCATGCCGAAGCCGGTGATGTAGGTCCGGTCCGCCTTGGCAGCGAACCTCGCGGCAGCGACCACCGACTCCACGCCGAAATGACGCACGCCGGTGACGATCATGCGCGATTCGATGCCGGTCTTCGCCTTGGCCCGGTCCATCCCGGCGGCGAGGCCGGCATGGTAATCCTCGGGGCTCAGCCCGGCCTGGACGGCATGGTCGGGCGAGGTGAAGAACTCGCCATAGATGGCGCCTTCACGGGCAATCGAAGTGAGGTAGTGCTCTGACAGGAGCGCATAATCATCGGCGGTGCGAAAGAGCGCAGCCGAGGCATCATAGGCAGCAAGGAAACTCGTGAAATCCTGCCAGACAAAGGCGCCGTCGCTGATGAAGGCCGACATGTCGACGCCATACTTGGTGGCCTGTTTCAAGACGAGTTCCGGTGCAGCCGCACCTTCGATGTGGCAGTGGATTTCCGCTTTCGGCAGCCGTGCGTTCATGAAAGTCCCCGTTGTGCCCCTGCGACCAATGTGCCGCAATGACAGAGGTTTTCACAATAGCGCAGTGCATGATTATCTTCTATGGTCCCGCGCGACTTTGAAGGTGAAATGGCATGACAGGCAACCGCACGACCGCCGATGGCGGCATGGAGACAAGCTACGGCTTTCAGACCGTCCGCGACGGCGAAAAGCAGGGTCTTGTCAACGAGGTGTTCCACAAGGTTGCCCACCGCTACGACATCATGAACGACCTGATGAGTGTTGGCCTGCACCGCGCCTGGAAAGATGCCATGGTTGCCTGGCTCAACCCGCCCAAGCGGCCCGGCTGGCGGGTGCTGGACGTGGCAGGCGGCACAGGCGATATCGCGTTCCGCATTGTCGAGGCTTCGCAGCGAAACGCCGAGGCAACCGTCCTCGACATCAATGGTTCGATGCTGGGCGTCGGACAGGAGCGGGCGGTGAAGCGCGGGCTTGATGACCGCGTCACTTTCGTGGAGGCCAATGCCGAGGAACTGCCCTTCGCCGACGAAACATTTGATGCCTATACGATCGCCTTTGGAATCCGCAATGTGCCTCGTATCGACCACGCCCTTGCCGAAGCCTATCGGGTGCTGAAGCCCGGCGGGCGCATCATGGTGCTGGAATTCTCCGAGGTCGAGATGCCGCTGCTCGACACCGTCTATGAAGCCTGGTCGTTCAAGGCGATCCCGCCGATCGGCAAGGCAGTGACCGGCGAAGCCGAGCCTTACCAGTATCTGGTGGAATCCATCCGCAAGTTCCCCAACCAGCGGGATTTCGCCGCGATGATCACGGCAGCCGGCTTCGACCGGGTAACGTGGCGCAATTACACCGGCGGCATCTGCGCGCTGCATTCGGGCTGGAAGCTTTGAAATGAGCACAATCGGCGCTTATTTCCGGTTGGTCCGGGTGGGCTGGATCATGGTCCGCGAGGGCGTGATCGCGGCTGCGCCAGGCGAGCAGTTGGCAGGCCTGCCGAAACTCGGA
>JBGSQC010000090.1:0-5100 GCA_041738295.1 Zhengella sp.
GTCTCTGAGACGGGATAGCATCAGATCGACGGCAGATCGGCTTCCTTCATCGAAACGCCCGATATGAGCCAATTGCCATCCGGTTGCCGCTCCATCTGATAGATCGCGCGCCAGCTCTTGCCGTCCGGGCCAGTCAGCAGCACTTCCTGGAATACGGAATTGCCGGCGACTTCGCGGCTGCGGCCCATCACCCATTGGGACGGGCGGCGAATGGCAGCGTAACCACGCTCAACCATGGTGCCGAAGATCTCCGGCGTGGGGAACATTTGCCGGATGTTCGGTGCGGCGTGGGAATAGGCGCCCGCAATGTCATCGCTGCGAAAGGCGTTCAACTGGTTCTCGATGACGGACGCAATTCCGGCATCGGCGGCTTTCGCCGGGTTTGCCATTGGCAGCAGCAGGATCAAGGCAATCATCAGGAAGCGGGGCAAAGAGGGCATGGCTGTCATCCTCCGGTATCAGGCAGAAGAATATACGCAAGGCAGCGGCAAACAGTTTCGCGCCGGCACAAATTTAGCCGGGCGCGCCCTTCAAACGCCTGGAAAATCACTCTACTAGTTTTTGACCGTTGATTGTAGCGCCGGGGAGAGCGATTTGGCCGAAGAGCAGAAGCCCGACATGGAAGAGGCATCCGGTGCTGCGGCGCCAGCCGTCATCTATGATGATGAAGGCTATGTGCAGGCTTCCTATCTGGCGCATATCGGCGCGGCCATTGCCGACCGTGACACGCTGACCCTCAAGCGCGACGTCGGTGAACTGCACGAATCGGAATTGGGCGATCTGCTGGAGGCGCTTTCGGTCGAGCAGCGCCGCGCGCTTGTGCATCTGCTGGGCGCGGACTTCGACTTTGCCGCACTGACCGAGGTCGATGAAGCCATCCGCCTCGACATTGTCGAGAACATGCCCAATGCGCAGATCGCACAGGCCGTGCAAGACATGGATTCCGACGATGCGGTCTACATTCTGGAGGACCTCGAAGAGGCCGACCAGAACGAAATCCTGTCGCAACTGCCGTTCACCGAGCGCATCCGGTTGCGCCGCTCTCTCGACTATCCAGAAGAGAGTGCGGGCCGGCGCATGCAATCGGAGTTTGTTGCCGTTCCGCCATTCTGGACGGTTGGCCAGACGATCGACTACATGCGCGAGGACAAGGACCTGCCGGAGAGCTTCAGCCAGGTTTTCGTCATCGACCCGACCTTCCGGCTGGTTGGCGCGGTCAATCTCGACCGGCTGCTGCGCACCAAGCGCGATGTGAAGATCGAGCAGGTGATGCACGAGACACGCCACGCCATTCCGGCGACGATGGACCAGGAAGAGGCGGCGCAGGAATTCGAGCAGTATGACCTCTTGTCGGCGGCTGTCGTGGACGAGAATGACCGGCTTGTCGGCGTGCTGACCATTGACGACGTGGTGGACGTGATCAAGCAGGAGGCGGAGGAGGACATCATGCGCCTCGGTGGCGTGGGTGACGAAGAATTGTCGGACAGCGTGATTTCCACCTCGCGCTCGCGCGTGCCATGGCTGCTGGTGAACCTGGTCACGGCATTTCTTGCCGCCTCGGTCATCGGCCTGTTTGATGCGACGATCGAGAATGTGGTGGCGCTGGCCGTTCTCATGCCCATCGTTGCCGGAATGGGCGGCAATGCGGGCTCGCAGACCATGACGGTGACGGTGCGCGCGCTCGCGACCCGCGACATCGACATCTACAATTCCTGGCGCATCATCCGGCGTGAAATGCTGGTCGGCCTGATCAACGGCGTAATCTTTGCCGTGCTGATTGGCTTGGTGGCAGGAACCTGGTTCCAGTCTCCACCCATCGGATTCATCATCGCCGCAGCCATGGTGATCAACATGGTGGTGGCCGCAGTTGCCGGGATCCTGATCCCGCTGGCGCTCGACAAGTTCGATATTGATCCGGCTGTTGCATCGTCGGTTTTCGTGACGACGGTGACAGATGTGGTCGGCTTTTTTGCCTTTCTCGGCATTGCGACCTGGTGGTTTGGCTTCGCCTGATCTTGGCCTGAAGGACAACAGAAACGACGGTTCGCCGGCAAAAGCTGTGCAATTGCAGCGTGTTGTTTGGGTTGATCTATTTGACTTTTACGTAAAAGTACGGCAGAATCATTCATCGAATTGCATGCGAGGCAGGTCTGGTGCGGGAATTTTACACAATAACGGAAATAACGCGGGAGTTCGACATCTCGACGCGCACATTGCGTTTCTACGAAGACGAGGGGCTGATCAACCCGGTGCGCAGGGGCCGCACGCGGCTGTTCCGTCCTTCGGACCGGCATCTCATCAAGCAGATCCTGCGCGGCAAGCGCCTTGGCTTTTCCATTGCCGAAATCCGAGACATCATCCAGATGTACCGCGAGCCGCCGGGCGAGGCAGGCCAGTTGAAGACGATCATTTCCCGTATTGAAGAGCGGCGCGAGGAACTGCGCCAGAAGCGCCGTGACCTTGAGGAAACCCTGGCCGAACTCGACCGGTCCGAAGAAAGCTGCCTTGAGCGGCTGGCCGAACTGGGTGTTTCCACCTGAAGGGAACGCGGTTGCGATGCAGATTGCGACGGTCTGGTCCGTGGTCTTTCTTCTGGCAGTTGGTTTTCACAACCTTGAAGAGGCTCTTTGGCTTCCGGCATGGACACGTCGCCCAGGCCGTTTCAGAAAGCCGGTTGGAAATCGGACATTCCTGTTTGCAGTCGGCGCCATCTCACTGATCTTTGCCGTATGCGGATTGCTGGCGATTATGTCGCCACCTGGAAGCATGGCTTGGCTGATCTTTGCTGCCATCGCATTGGCTATGGCTGCCAATGCCATTGTTCCGCATCTGGCATTGAGTGTCGTTTCGCGCAGCTACATGCCGGGCACTGGGACCGGTCTTTTGCTGGTGCTGCCGGTCGGCCTCATGCTGATCAATGTGCTGCTGGGCACGGGCCATGTGAACGCTGATCGACTGATAGTGGCTGCGCCGTGCGTCATTCTTGTGCTGGTTGTGATCCTTCCTATCCTTCAGGCGATCGGAAAATGGCTGTTTGAGGTTCGCTGAAAGCGTAGGCGGTCCGGATTCTAAACCCAGCGGCGGACCGTGCGAATGTAATCGCGGTATCTTTTGCCGAACTTGTGGGTGAGGTGCTTTTCCTCGCGCTTGATGGCGAGTTCGGTTGTCGCCCAGGCGGCCAGCAAGGCCAGCGGAATAAACCAGACAATTCCAGATATCAGGCCCGCGCCGACCATCAGCAGGGTGTTGCCGACATAGATCGGATTGCGCGTGAACCGGTAAGGGCCGCCAGTGACCAGATGGTCAGACCCCTTGTTGGGCATGATGGTGGTGTGAGCCTTGTGCAGTGTCCGCATCGCCGAAAAATCAATGACCAGCGCCAGAACAACGGCGAGCATGCCGACGGCAAACAGGAAATCGGAAAAGGGGCGGGGCAGCCAGCCGAGCGGCACCAGCCATTGCAGGCCGACCGAGCCCAGGATAGCCATGCCGTAGAGCACCGGAGGCCACGGAAACCGGTTTGGCCGCTCGTCATAGGGTCCCATCAGGATCTGCCCTCACTCAGTCTTGTCTGCCTGCTTCGCAAGGCAAAGGTCGCGATCCGTCCCGGTCTGACGGGTCTGTTCTTCGTTGGCCTTGCCCGTCATCACGGATGTCAGAATGCCCTTTGAGGACAGCGCGTCAAGCAGGCATTGGCAATAAGGCAGACAAAATGAATTATCGCGCGTTTCCAGGCATTGGTTCACGCATACGGGCATTGATTCCTGCACTGTGACGGTTGGCGGCGAGACCTGCGTGAAGGCCCAGACAAGGCCAAGAAGCATCGGTTGATGAACCAGATAGAGGGCGAGACTGTGGCGGCCGGGCCAGATGATCCAGCCGGGCAAACCGTTGGCCCGCCATCGGGCCAGACGGTCCAGAAAACCAAAGGAAATGGCCGCCTGCGCCAATGCCATGCCGGCGAGAAAAGCACCAAACCAAGGGAAGACCGGCACATAGTCGTTGGAGCGCGGGGGCGTTGGTGCAAGGCCGGACCAGAGCAGCGCCGGATGAGCAAAGAGATCGCTGCGCCAGACAAAGGGAAGCGCGATCACGGCAGCAGCGGCAAGGGCCGTGACCAGCCAGGGAAGGCGCAGGAAGGCGAGGCCAAGCAGGCTTGCAAGCGCGATCTGGTGCAGGATGCCGAAGAAGATGAAGCCGTCGGGAAAGGCAAACCAGGTGGCAATCGTGATCAGCAGGGCCGCACCAGCAACCATGGCGAACCGCTTGCCGAAGCCTTTCCACCGGATCGCCTTGCGATGGGCCAGCACCAGCGAGATTCCGGCAAGCATCAGGAAGGAGGTTGCAATGGAGCGGGCAAAGAGCTTCCAGCCCGTCGTCAGTGTCAGTCCGCGCTCGACATGGCCAAAAAACTCGAGATCCCAGGTGAAGTGGTAAATCACCATGGCCGCGATGGCGATGCTTCGGGCCACATCGATGGCTGCAATGCGGGTGGCTTCAGGGGCGCGATGTGGCATAAGGTCGGGTTCCGAAGCACCGCCGGGAAAGTCCGGAGCCGGTGTCATGATGAATTCCGGGAGACCCTACAGATGCATGTGATCGAAGCCAATGGTGCGCACATTCCGGCACTCGGCATGGGAACTTGGACGCTCGAAAACGAACACTGCAGCGAGATGGTGGCGGCCGCGATTGCCTGCGGCTATCGCCACATTGATACGGCAGCACGATATGAGAATGAGGCCGCAGTCGGCGCGGGACTCAAGGCGTCCGGCCTGGATCGCGACAAGCTGTTCCTCACAACCAAGGTCTGGTGGACCGACATTGCCGAAGGCGACCTGCAGCGCTCGGCCGAGGCCAGCCTGAAACGGCTCGGTCTCGATCAGGTCGACCTGCTGCTGATCCATTGGCCGAATCCGGCGATCCCGCTTGCCGATTCGGTCCGCGCGCTGAACGAATGCCGCGAGCGCGGATTGGCGCGTCATATCGGAGTGTCGAACTTTCCGACCGGCCTGCTTGCACAGGCCATTTCGCTGTCGGATGCGCCGCTGGTGTGCAATCAGGTCGAATATCATCCCTATCTTGACCAGTCCAAGGTGCTCG
>JBGSQC010000277.1:0-3562 GCA_041738295.1 Zhengella sp.
GATGTCACCGGCGCTGGAGACGCACTGGCCGGCGCCACCGTCGCCGCGCTGATGCAGGCCATCCCCTTTCGCGACGCCGTGCTCCATGGCATGGCAGCGGCTGCCGCCACCGTTGAAACCGAAGACAGCGTTGCCGCGCCCGGCCGCCTGTCCCATTATCTCACTCTCGCCCGCAGGATGAACCCGTCATGAGCACCACCCCTGAAGCCGGCCTGCCTGTCGACCTGTCTGCCGAAGTGCGCGCAGCCCTTGCCGATGGCGGGCCCGTGGTGGCGCTGGAATCGACCATCATCACCCATGGCATGCCCTTTCCAGCCAATGCGCAGATGGCAGCCGAGGTGGAGCAGATCATCCGTGATCATGGCGCGGTTCCGGCCACCATTGCCGTCATGGAGGGCCGCCTCAAGATCGGGCTGAGTGAAGCCGAGCGCGACGACCTGGCACAGACCAAGGGCGCCATGAAGCTGTCGCGCGCCGATCTCGCCTTCGCGGTGGCCGAGCGCCGCACCGGCGGCACCACGGTTGCCGCCACCATGATCGTCGCCGAAATGGCCGGTATCGCCGTCTTTGCCACCGGCGGCATTGGCGGCGTGCACAAGGGCGCGGAGACGAGCTTTGACATTTCCGCCGACCTGCCAGAACTCGCCCGCACGCCGGTCATCGTGGTCTCGGCCGGCGCCAAGGCGATTCTCGACATTGCCAAAACGCTGGAAGTGCTTGAAACGCAGGGCGTTCCGGTTGTCGGCTACGGTACGAAAGTGATGCCGGCCTTCTGGTCGCGATCCTCTCCCTTTGCCGCGCCGCTGACACTCGACAGCCCGGCCGCCATCGCCACCTTCCAGACCATGAGACGGCAGCTTGCCATTGATGGCGGCATGCTGATTGCCAATCCGGTGCCCGAGGCCGACGAGATCCCCTTCGACGAGATGGCGGTCTTCATTGCCAAGGCGCAAGCCGATGCCGAAGCCAGGGGCGTCTCCGGCAAGGCCGTCACGCCCTTCCTGCTCGCCCGCATCGTGGAGCTGACCGGTGGACGCAGCCTTGCCACCAACATTGCGCTGGTGAAGAACAATGCGCGCCTGGCGGCTGAAATCGCGGTGGAGCTTTCCCGCCAGGATCACTGAGCCATCCGCCCGATGCCGAGCGCGGCAGCGCACTCGCGCACCACCTCGGCCACCTGCCCCAGCTGCTTGGCAAGCGGGCTGGTGCGCCGCCAGATCATGCCGATGGTGCGGCTGGGTTCCGGCGTGTTGAAGCTTTGGACCGTGACTGCCGCCGAGCGCGTTTCCACCGCCACTGCCATTTCCGGAATCAGGGTGACGCCGATACCGGCACCCACCATCTGCACCAGCGTGGAAAGCGAGCTGCCATCCAGCAGTTCGCGCGGCGCAGCCGTGCTGAGATTGCAGAAGGAAAGCGCCTGGTCGCGGAAGCAATGGCCCTCTTCCAGCAGCAGCAACCGCATTTCGCGCAGGCCTTCGCGGTCCGGCACCGGCTTGGCCGCATCCTCCAGCGGGCGCACCAGAACGAAATTCTCGGTGAACAGCGCCACCTCGCTCAACGAGGGCTCCGAGACCGGCAGCGCCACCAGCGCCGTGTCCAGCCGCCCTTCCGCCAGTTCCTGCACCAGGCGCGCCGTCAGCGTCTCGCGAACATGGATGTCCAGCCCCTCGTGCTGCGCTGTCAGCCGGCCGACGATGGACGGCAGCAGATAGGGCGCGATGGTGGGAATGATGCCGATCCTGAGCCGCCCCACCAGCGTGTCGCGCGAGGCACGCGCCATGTCCTCCAGCTCTTCCACCTGCCGCAGGATGGCGCGCATGCGCCCCGCCACCTCCTCGCCGAAACCGGTCAGGCTCACCTGGCGTGCGCTGCGCTCGAACAGTTCGGTGCCGAGCGAAGCCTCCAGTTCCTTGATCTGCATGGAAAGGGCCGGCTGCGAGATGGCGCAGGCATCCGCCGCCCGGCCGAAATGGCGCTGGTGAACCAGTGCCTCGAAATAACGAAGCTGCTTCAGGGTGATGTTGCTCATAAGTTCATCTTATCGCGCTGATCAGAAAATCCAACTTAGAATAATTATAGAACCTGCTATGGTTGACGTCTCAAAGAAGGAACGGGCGCGTCGCCTCACCGCTGCGCCCAGTTCCCGTGATGCGAATGTCATCGAGGGAACGCAAGCTGCCCACCGGCCTCACGGCTGGATGGAGAGGCTTCGGGTGCATTCGCACAATCATTATAACCCGCTGATTTCAAACGGAGAACAAGATGGACCAGAAAGTGGAAGGCAAGTGCCCCGTCATGCATGGCGGCAACACTGCCACGGGCAGCAATGTCATGGAGTGGTGGCCGAAGGCGCTCAACCTCGACATCCTGCACCAGCACGACGTCAAGACCAATCCGTTGGGCAAGGACTTCAACTACCGCGAAGAGGTCCGCAAGCTCGACTTCGATGCCGTCAAGCGCGATGTCCATGCCCTGATGACCGACAGCCAACCCTGGTGGCCGGCCGACTGGGGCCATTATGGCGGCTTCTTCATCCGCATGTCCTGGCATGCCGCCGGCACCTACCGCCTGGCCGATGGCCGTGGCGGCGCCTCCACCGGCAACCACCGTTTTGCCCCGCTCGCTTCCTGGCCCGACAATGCCAGCCTCGACAAGGCCCGCCGCCTGCTCTGGCCGGTCAAGAAGAAATATGGCAATCGCCTGTCCTGGGCCGACCTGATGGTGCTGGCCGGTACGATCGCCTATGAGAACATGGGCCTGAAGACCTATGGCTTCGCCTTTGGCCGCGAGGACATCTGGCATCCTGAAAAGGACGTCTACTGGGGTTCGGAAAAGGAATGGCTCGCCCCTTCCGAAAACCGCTACGCCGATGTCATGAAGCCCGAGACCATGGAAAACCCGCTGGCTGCCGTGCAGATGGGCCTCATCTACGTCAACCCGGAAGGCGTCAACGGCCAGCCCGATCCGCTGAAGACCGCGCTCCATGTGCGCGAAACCTTCGCCCGCATGGCGATGGACTACGAGGAAACCGCAGCGCTCACCGTTGGCGGCCACACCGTCGGCAAGGCCCATGGCAATGGCGATGCCGGTGCACTCGGCCCCAATCCCGATGCCGCCGATCTGGAAGAACAGGGCTTCGGCTGGTCCAACCCGCACATGGGCGGCAAGGCTGCCAATGCGGTGACCTCCGGCATTGAAGGCGCATGGACCGCGCACCCGACCAAGTGGGACGACGGCTACCTGAAGCTGCTTTTCGGCTATGACTGGGAGCTGAAGCGCAGCCCCGCCGGTGCCCAGCAGTGGGAGCCGATCAACATCCGCGAGGAAGACATGCCGGTCGACGCGACCGATCCGTCCATCCGCCGCATGCCGATGATGACCGATGCCGACATGGCGATGAAGATGGACCCGACCTACCGCGCCATCTGCGAACGCTTTATGGCCGACTTCGATTATTTCTCCGACACGTTCGCCCGCGCCTGGTTCAAGCTGACCCACCGCGACATGGGTCCGCGCACCCGCTACATCGGCCCGGACGCCCCGACCGAGGACCTGATCT
>JBGSQC010000121.1:0-4837 GCA_041738295.1 Zhengella sp.
GCCTTCGGGCTGGATGCCGCCCTGCACGGTGGTGGCGCAGACCTCGCGGCCCTCGCCTGTCCACTGCGCATTGATGAACAGCCAGCCGATGAGCGGTGGCAGAAACCAGGCCATGATGAGGAAGGCGAAGACAGTCAGCACGGTGTCCAGCGGCGTCGCAAACAGGTTGCGGCGCATCCAGTTGCCGACGCCCTGCTGCTTGAACGGGGCCGCTTGCGCATTGATCATTTCCATGCGGACGTAGGAGAGATCGTGTTCCTGCATGATCTTATCTCTCCACCAGCGCCATTTTGGCGTTGAACCAGTTCATGAACAGCGAGGTGGTGAGGCTGATGGTCAGGTAGGCCACCATCCAGATCGCGACGATCTCGATGGCCTGGCCGGTCTGGTTCAGCGTCGTGCCTCCGGTGGAAACAAGGTCGGGATAGCCGATGGCGATGGCCAGCGACGAGTTTTTCGTCAGGTTGAGGTACTGGCTGGTCAGCGGCGGAATGACGATGCGCATGGCCTGTGGCACTATGACGAAGCGCGAGGCCTGCTTGGGCCGAAGACCCAGCGCATAGGAGGCTTCCGTCTGGCCCTTTGCCACGCCCATCACGCCGGCGCGCACAATCTCGGCAATGAAGGATGCGGTGTAGAAGGACAGCGCCAGATAGAGCGCCAGGAATTCCGGCTTGACCTGGAAGCCGCCGCGCGGATTGAAGCCCCCCAGCACCGGATAGTCAAAGGTCAGCGGAAAGCCGGTGACCACGAAAGCCAGCAGCGGCAGGCCGACAATCAACCCTATGGCGGTTTTCAGCACCGGGAAAGGCTGGCCGGTTTCCATTTGCCGCTTGATCGCCCAGCGGCGGACAAGAAAGCTTGCGACGATGGCGATGACAAAGCCCGCCAGGATGAGCCAGGAGCCATCGCCCCAGACCGGCTTGGCCATGAAGATGCCACGGTTGTTGACGAGTGCGCCCATCGGCAGCTCGATGGAGTTGCGCGGCTGCGGAAGCACCGACAGAACGCCGAAATACCAGAAGAAAATGACCAGCAGCGGCGGGATGTTGCGGAAGATTTCCACATAGACCATGCAGATCTGGCGGATCAGCCAGTTTTGCGACATGCGCCCGAGGCCGACCATGAAGCCAAAGATGGTGGCGGTGACAATGCCGATGGCGGCAACAATCAGCGTGTTGAGCAGGCCGACCAGAATGGCGCGGCCGTAGGACGAATCGGAGGTAAACTCGATGGGCGACTGGCCGATGTCAAAACCGGCGCGGCTGTTGAGGAAATCAAATCCGGACGCGATGTTGGAGCGCTGCAGGTTGACGATCGTGTTGTTGACGATCCACCAGACGAAAGCGACCAGCGCGGCGAAAACGACCACCTGGTAAAAGATGCCGCGCACCTTGGCGTCATAGAAGAGAGATGCGCGCGCCGGTTCGCTTCCGGCGGCTGCGGACGTATCAAGTGCCATGATCCCCTCATGAGCAAGGTATTTATTGACGTGCCCTGATTTCCGGGCCCTTGCCGGCCTTGTGGCCGGAAACCGGGAGGGGCTGGCCCCTCCCGGATAGTCCGGTGCCGATCAGCGGATCGGCGGAGCGTACTGCAGGCCGCCCTTGGTCCACTGGGCGTTGAGGCCGCGGGCGATCTTCAGCTGCGAGCCTTCGCCGACATTGCGCTCGAAGCTTTCGCCGTAATTGCCGACATGCTTGATGACGCGGGCGGCCCAGTCATTGGTCAGGCCGAGAGCCTCGCCAAGCTTGGAGTCGGCTTCCGAACCGAGCATGCGCTTGATGTCGGGGTTTGCCGAAGCCTTCATTTCTTCGACATTGGCCGAGGTGACGCCCATTTCTTCAGCGGCAACCATGGCGTAGTAGACCCAGGAGACGATATCGCCCCACTGGTTGTCGCCCTGGCGAACGCCGGGTCCAAGCGGCTCCTTGGAGATGATCTCCGGCAGAACAGCATGGTCGGCCGGGTTCTTCAGCGTCAGGCGGATGCCATAAAGGCCCGACTGGTCGGTGGTGTAGACGTCGCAGCGGCCGGCATCATAGGCAGCGTTGACCTCTTCAAGCTTCTCGAACACGACGGGGTTGTAATCCATCTTGTTGGCCTTGAAGTAGTCGGCGAGGTTGAGCTCGGTCGTCGTGCCGGACTGCACGCAGACAGCGGCATTCGACAGCTGCAGGGCGGAGGTGATGTCCGGCAGGTTCTTCTTGTTGATCATGAAGCCCTGGCCGTCATAATAGGTGACGGTGCGGAAATCGAGGCCGAGCGAGGTATCGCGGCTGAGCGTCCAGGTGGTGTTGCGCGACAGGACGTCGACTTCACCGGACTGCAGGGCGGTGAAACGCTCCTTGGCCGAAAGCGGCGAATACTTCACCGCATTGGCATCGTCGAAAATGGCAGCGGCGATGGCGCGGCACAGGTCCACGTCGAGACCGGACCATTCACCCTTGTCGTTGGGCGCGGAGAAGCCGGCAAGACCGGTCGACACGCCGCACTGAACGAAACCCTTGGCCTTGACATCGTCCAGCGTGGCTGCGTGGGCAGCCGAACCGGCCAGCACGAACGCCACAGCGCCGAGGGCACCCTTGAGTACGCTATTCTTCATATGAACTAACCCCTATGGTTATGGCCGGATTTTCCGGCATTTTTCTGAGGCGAGACCGGCCCGGTCAGCTTTACGGCGAATGCGGGAAGTCTCCCTGCATGCCGGATTATTCTTGACTGGCCGATCAATTCCCATTGCGGGTCTATCGAATGCCATAAATGTCCAAGCGTCAAGCGCCCAATGTTTCACGTTGAAATTATTGGTGTTTGCTTCCCTTGCGGCAGACAAGCGAGAGACAGCCTGAGCAGCCGGAAGTGCTTGCGCGCCAAGGCGGAGCGCCCTAACCATTGGTGACATTCACATGGATCGGGGGAGCTGCAAAATGGCAGGCAAGACGGACCGGGCAAAAGGCATCAACACCATTCTCGCCCATGGCGGGCATGATCCGCGCAGCTATCACGGCTTTGTCCAGCCGCCGGTCGTCCATGCCTCCACCGTGCTGTTTCCTGATTCCGCCACCATGGCCGGCCGGACGCAGAAATACACCTATGGCACGCATGGCACGCCAACCACCGATGCCCTGACCGATGCGATCAACGCGCTGGAAGGCTCTGCCGGCACCATCTGCGTGCCGTCCGGCCTTGCCGCGGTCACCGTGCCGCTGCTGGCCTTCCTTGAGGCGGGCGACCATCTGCTGGTCGTCGATTCGGTCTATCACCCGACGCGGCGTTTTGCCGACGGCATCCTGAAGCGGCTCGGCGTGGAGACCGAATATTACGACCCTGAAATCGGGGCCGGCATCGAAGCGCGGATGCGGCCGAACACCAGGGTTGTCTGGACCGAATCGCCCGGCTCCAACACCTTTGAAATGCAGGACATTCCGGCCATCGCCAAGGTGGCCCATGCCCATGGCGCCATCGTGATGATGGACAACACTTGGGCGACGCCGCTGTTCTTCAAGGCGCTGGATTTCGGCGTCGACATTTCCACCCATGCCGCCACCAAATATCCGGGCGGACATTCCGACGTGCTGCTCGGCACCGTGTCAGCCAATGAAAAATGCTGGCCGCGCCTGCAGGAGGCGTTTACCGCGCTTGGCGTCTGCGCCGCGCCGGATGATGTCTATCTCGTGCAGCGCGGGCTGAAGACCATGGGCATCCGGCTGGAGCGCCACCAGCAAAGCGCGCTCACCATCGCCCAATGGCTGGAAGGCCAGCCGGGCGTGCGCGAAGTGCTGCACCCCGCCCTCCCCTCCTTCAAGGGCCATGACCTGTGGAAGCGCGATTTCTGCGGCGCTTCGGGCCTGTTCTCCATCGTGCTTGATGGCGGCGGGCAGCAGAAGGCCCATGCCTTCCTCGATGCGCTTCAGATCTTCGGGCTTGGCTATTCCTGGGGCGGGCATGAGAGCCTTGCCGTCCATGTCTGGCTCGGGGATCGCACGGTCAGCCGGTCCGATTATGGCGGGCCGGTGATCCGCCTGCAGATCGGGCTGGAGGATGTGCCCGACCTGAAGGCCGACCTGACGGCGGCGCTGCAGGCAGCGGCGAAGGTCGCCTGAGCGGCAACCATTTCCGGCAAGTCCTGGGGAAGATGCCATGGAGGAGTTCGACTATGTGATCCTTGGCGGCGGATCGGCAGGATCGGTGCTGGCGGCGCGCCTCAGCGAGGATGCATCGGTCACGGTCTGCCTGGTCGAGGCCGGCGGTGACGGCAAGGGCATTCTTGTCCGGGCGCCGCTCGGCATTGCTGCCATGACCAACGGATGGCTGCCGTTCACCAACTGGGCCTTCCAGACCATGCCGCAACCCGGCCTCAAGGGACGCCGCGGCTTCCAGCCGCGCGGCAAGGGGCTGGGCGGCTCGTCCGCCATCAATGCCATGCTCTATACTCGCGGCGTCGCCGCCGATTATGACGGCTGGGCGGCCGATGGCTGCGAGGGCTGGTCCTTTGCCGATGTGCTGCCCTGGTTCCTCAAATCGGAAAACAATGAGCGCGGGGCCAATGCCTGGCATGGCACCGGCGGGCCCTTGCAAGTCTGCGAGCAGCGCTCGCCGCACCCGGCAAGCCGTGCCTTTGTCGATGCGGCGGCAGAGCTGCAGATTCCCCGCAATGGCGATTTCAACGGAGAGACACAGGAAGGTGCCGGGCTTTACCAGGTGACGCAGTTTTTTGGCGGCGCGCGCAATGGCGAGCGCTGTTCGGCGGCGGCTGCCTGGCTGCATCCGGCAATGACGCGGCCCAACCTGAAAGTGGTGACGAAGGCGCTGGCCACCCGCGTATTGACGCAAGGCC
>JBGSQC010000163.1:0-5798 GCA_041738295.1 Zhengella sp.
GCCTTCCGCGACAGCCCGTCGGCCGACAGCGAAGCGGTGATCAACGTGCTGGTGCGCATTTCCGATCTCGTCTGCGAGATCCCCGAGATCGAGGAACTCGACATCAACCCGCTCTTTGCCGGCCCGAACGGCGTGCTGGCGGTCGATGCCCGCATCCGCGTCTCGCGTCCGCCGGCCATGCAGAAGCGCTACGAGCATGTGGCAATCGCGCCCTATCCGCGCCATCTGATCCAGACTGAGGTGATGGCAGACGGCAGCGAGCTGACCATCCGCCCGATCCGGCCGGAAGACGCCGAGGCCGAGCGCGATTTCGTTCACAACCTGTCGGATCAGGCGCGGAAATTCCGTTTCATGCATGCCATGAACGACCTGTCGCCTGCTTTGCTCGCCCGTTTCACCCATATCGACTATTCCCGCGAAATGGCCTTTGTCGCCATCATGGGAACGGGCGCCGAGGCGCGCCAGGTGGGCGTGGCGCGCTATTCAGCCAATCCGGATGGCAAGAGCTGCGAATTCGCCATCGTCGTCTCCGATGAGATGCAGGGCCGCGGCATCGGCACCCGCCTGATGCGGGCGCTGATGGACGAGGCGCGCGACCGCGGCCTGACGCTGATGGAAGGCACCGTGCTGGTGGAAAACTCCGGCATGCAGCAGCTGATGAAGTCGCTCGGCTTCACCATGCGCCGCTCGGCCGAGGAACCTGAACTCTACATTGTCGAACGCTGGCTCTGAGGACGGGCCGGGAGGGGGAAAACTTGCTTGGAATGATCTCGCACAATGACTGCCTGCTGCATGATCCGGGGAAATACCACCCGGATCATGCCGAGCGCCTTCACGCCATCAACAACCAGATCATCATGTCGGGGCTGGATTTCGTCATCCGCCATTTCGATGCGCCGCTGGCCACGAAAGAGGAGCTGAAGAAGGCCCATGATCCGGCCTATGTCGACCGCGTGTTCGACATGGCACCGACCGAAGGGTCGGTCGAGATCGACGGCGACACGGTGATGTCCAAGGACACGCTGACGGCGGCGCTCCGGGCGTCCGGCTCCGGCGTCATGGGCGTGGACCTGATCATGGCGGGCGAAGCCAACCCGATCTTCTGCGCCATCCGCCCGCCCGGCCACCACGCCGAATATGGCAAGGCCATGGGCTTCTGCCTGTTTGACAACATCGCGGTGGCCGCCGCCCACGCCATGGACAAATACGGCTTCAAGCGCATCGCCATCATTGATTTCGACGTCCACCACGGCAATGGCACCGAGGACATCTTCAAGAACGATGACCGCGTGCTGTTCTGCTCGTCCTTCCAGCACCCCTTCTATCCTTATACGGGCCACGAGAAGGACACCAAAAACCTGGTCGACGTGCCGCTTCCTGCCGGCACCAATGGACAGGGTTTTCGCAAGGCAGTGGCGGAACACTGGTTCCCGGCGCTGAACGATTTCAAGCCGGAGTTCATGTTCATCTCGGCGGGCTTTGATGCCCATGTGCTGGATGACATGTCGGGCCTCGGCCTGACCGAAGCCGATTATGGCTGGCTGACCGACCAGCTGGCGGCAATTGCCAACACCCATTGCCAAGGCCGCATCCTCTCCATGCTGGAAGGCGGCTATGAGCCCGGCGCGCTGGCACGCTCCGTCGTGGCCCATCTGAAATCGCTGCTGGGATACTGACGTCGGGTATGAATTGGCGCGCGGGGCCATATTGCCCCCGCGCATCATATTCGCTATGCCGCTTCAACCCCGTATGTCCGGCGCCCGGAGGCAGGCATGTCACTTCCCGAAAAAGCATTCCCCGTATCTTGGGACCAGTTCCATCGTGACGCACGCGCGCTCGCCTGGCGCCTGTCCGGCAAGGCGGAAAAATACCACGCCATCGTCTGCATCACGCGCGGCGGCCTGGTGCCGGCGGCCATCATCTCGCGAGAATTGAACATCCGCGTGATCGAGACCGTGTCGATTGCCTCCTATCATGACTACACAGAGCAGGGCGAACTGAAGGTGCTGAAGCCGGTTGCGCCGCACCTTCTGGAAAACGAGGGCGAAGGCGTGCTGATCGTCGACGACCTGACCGATACCGGCAAGACGGCAGCCATTGTCCGCGCCATGCTGCCGAAGGCCCATTTCGCCACCGTCTATGCCAAGCCCAAGGGCGTGCCGCTGGTCGACAGCTTCGTCACCGAGGTGAGCCAGGACACCTGGATCTACTTCCCGTGGGATCTGGGCTTCACCTACCAGCAGCCGATCGCCGAAGGGCACAAGGGCTGATCCTGCCCCAAAAACCCAAACCATCGCGCGCCGCCCTGCCCTTCATCCTGGCGACCATCGTCATCAACATGCTGGGCGTAGGCCTCGCCTGGCCGATCCTGCCCAAGCTGATCCAGGATTTCGAAGGCGGCAGCGTGTCGGATGCCGCCTTCACCTATGGCGTGATCGCGGCAGGCTTCGCGCTGATGCAGTTTGCCTTCCAGCCTCTGACCGGCGCATTGTCGGACCGGTTCGGGCGCAGGCCGGTGATGCTGGCCGCCCTTGCCGGCATCGGCGTGGACTTTGCCATTGTCGCGCTGGCGCCAACGCTCATATGGCTCGCCATTGCCCGCCTCGTCGGCGGCATCTTTGCGTCCACCAATGCCACCGCCAATGCCTATGTGACCGACATGTCCGACCCCGCCGACCGCTCCCGCCTGTTCGGCCTGATCGGCGCGGCCTTCGGCTTCGGCTTCATCGCCGGGCCCCTGCTCGGCGGCGTGCTGGGCGAGATCGACATCCGCCTGCCCTTCATGGCTGCTGCCGCTCTGGCCGGTGCCAATCTCGTGTTCGGCCTGCTCTTCCTGCCGGAATCGCTGCCACCGGAAAACCGCAAGCCCCTTGACCTGAAGCGCGCCAACCCGTTCTCCGCGCTTTCCCACATGGCGCGCTTCACCAATCTGGCGCCCTTGATGGCGGCCCTCTTTCTCATCAGCGTTGGCCAGCGCGGGCTGGAATCCATCTGGGTCCTTTTCCTGGATGCGCGCTTCGGCTGGGGCGTGCGCGATGCCTCGCTGTCGCTGGCCTTTGTCGGGCTGATGCATTTCATCGTCCAGGGCGGGCTGGTCGGCCCCGTGGTGCGCCGCTTCGGCGAGTGGCGCACGGTTGCGGGAGGCTTTGCGCTCTCCAGCGTAACGCTCGCAACTTACGCCTTCGCCACCGAGGGCTGGATGGTCTACCCCTTGATCGGCCTGCATGTTCTGGGCAATGCGCTGGCCGTTCCGGCTCTGACCGCCATCTGTTCGCGCCAGGCGCCTTCCAATGAACAGGGCCTGCTGCAGGGAACCCTTGGCTCGGTCAATTCGTTGGCCATTATCATGGGCCCTTTCACCGCCTCCATGGTGCTGGGCTTTGTCACCGCGCCGGGCACGCCGTTTCCCTTTACCGGCGCCTGGTTTGCGGTGGCATCCCTCCTGTTTGCCTGCGGTTTTGTGCTGGTGCGCCTGACATGGCGAGAACATCACAAAACCGTCACATGACACGGACAGGAATCGTGTAGGTTAAGGTGAATCGGCAAGCGCCTGATGCGCCGCCGGTTTCCGCCATCAGGAACAACCGATGCTGAGCCCGCAGACAAAGTCGAAACTTCTTCAAGGCGTGCGCCGTGCCATGGGCGCGCCTGAACCGGCTTTGCAGGCGGCCCTCCTCCCGTGGCGCAAGTCGCCACGCGGCATCGAGATCATGCTGATCACCAGCCGCGGCACCGGGCGCTGGATCCTGCCCAAGGGCTGGCCGGAGGAAGGCGAGAGCCTGCGCGAATCCGCCATGCGCGAAGCAGTCGAGGAAGCCGGCGTCGAAGGCATCGCCGCCGACCTGCCACTTGGCAGCTATTTCTACGAGAAAGTGATGGCCAGCGGCATGCGCCGCACCTGCGAAGTCCGGGTGTTTCCCATGCAGGTCAAGGAGCAGCGCAAGAACTGGCCGGAGCGCAGCGAGCGCGACCGCCGCTGGGTCTCCGTTGAAGAAGCCGCAGCACTCGTGGCCGAACCCCTGCTCTCGGCCCTGATCAGAGACTTCAAGGGAAAACCCAAGAAATCTGCGGATTAGCAGTGGTTTCATGACAGTTTTGTGACAATGCCCTTGCCGTCCCTCGGGTGGCAGGCTATGCGCGCTTGATCCTGAAACCAAGCGAGGCATGGCGATGGCCGGCGACAAACCGCAACTGAAAAAAGTCACGCTCGACAAGGATCTCGGCAAGATTTCCGAAATGGAAGGCGCCACCGTTTCCCTGTCGCGCACGCTCGTTGCGCCGGGCATCGCGCTCGCCTTCCTCGCCCTGTCGGCAGCCTTTGCGGGTCTTTATGCCGGATCGCAGCCAAGCACGATCACCATCATCGTGGCCGCTGCCATCGGTGCCTACATGGCGCTCAACATCGGCGCCAATGACGTGGCCAACAATGTCGGCCCGGCGGTCGGCTCGCGCGCCATGACCATGGGCGGCGCCTTGGTTATCGCGGCGATCTTCGAGACCGCCGGCGCGCTCATTGCCGGCAGCGATGTCGCCGCCACCATTTCCAAGGGCATCATCGCGCCCGATGCCGTGTCCGACCCGTCCATCTTCGTATCCGCCATGATGGCAGCGCTGATCTCGTCAGCGCTGTGGCTGAACCTTGCCACCTGGATCGGCGCGCCGGTTTCCACCACCCATTCCATTGTCGGCGGTGTCATGGGTGCCGGCATTGCAGCGGCGGGCTTTGCGGCGGTCAACTGGCCCGTCATGGGCGGCATTGCCGCCAGCTGGGTCATCTCGCCGGTGCTCGGCGGCATTTTTGCAGCCATGTTCCTCGCCTTCATCAAGGCCTTCATCATCTACCAGCCAGACAAGATTGCCGCTGCGCGCCGCTGGGTGCCGGTGCTGATCGCCATCATGGCAGGGACGTTCACCGCCTATCTCGCCATGAAGGGCCTGTCCCAGCTGATCAAGCTTTCGGGCGGGGCGATTGCCTTCCTCGGCTTCGGTGCAGCCCTTCTCACCTGGGTCATCACCAATCCGCTGATCCGCCGCCAATCCGAAGGCATGGAAAACCGCAACCAGTCGCTGCGCAAGCTCTTCCACATTCCGCTGATCTTCTCGGCCGCCCTGCTGTCGTTCGCCCATGGCGCCAATGATGTGGCCAATGCGGTCGGCCCGCTGGCTGCCATCGTCCACACGGCAGAAGATGGTGTCGTTTCCGGCAAGGTTGGCATTCCGCTCTGGGTCATGATCATCGGCGCGCTTGGCATTTCTGTCGGCCTGCTGCTGTTCGGGCCAAAGCTCATCCGCATGGTGGGCGAGCAGATCACCAAGCTCAATCCGCTGCGCGCCTATTGCGTGGCGCTGTCGGCGGCGATCACCGTCATCGTCGCCTCCTGGCTCGGCATGCCGGTGTCGTCCACCCACATTGCCGTTGGCGCGGTCTTCGGCGTCGGTTTCTTCCGCGAATGGTACACGGCCAAATCCAGGCGCCGCCGCGCCTATCTCGATCGCAAATACGGCAAGCTGAAAGAGCAGATGGCGGCCAATCCGGTGGAGAAAGCCTGGGAGACGGCCGAGGACGACAAGGACAATGGCACCGTCTCGGGCGACGAGATCGCGCGCCGCCGCCTTGTTCGCCGCTCGCACTTCACCACCATCATCGCCGCCTGGATCATCACCGTTCCTGCCGCAGCCTTTCTGGCCGCGCTGATCTATCTGGTGCTGCGCCTGTTTGCGTAAGTGATTTCAGCGACCTCTCCCTTCCCGATTGGCGTGATGGGTCAATGCTCGTCATCCTCGGGGTTCCGGCGGGC
>JBGSQC010000211.1:0-11745 GCA_041738295.1 Zhengella sp.
GCCTGCGTGAGCAGGTGACCAGCCCGAACGGCACAACAGCCGCTGCCCTCAGCGTCCTGATGGGTGAGCACCGTATGGAGCGTCTGGTCACCGAGGCTGTTGAAGCTGCCCGCATCCGGTCGGTCGAACTCGGAGCCTGACAGGATTTTGTTTGCGGCGCACAAGGCTGGTGACAGCCCGACGGAATCGCGCTACGGGTGAAGGGCTCACGGGTAAAACCGGTCTGTCTGGCGGGAGAGAGCCTTTCCAAAAGGAAGGCCGCCGAAGGGGAAATCGCCCGAAATCTCTCAGGCAAATGTACCGCAGACAGGTCAAGGCACTCTGGAAAGTCGGAATGGCACCATTCCGCGCCGAAGGTGTAAGTGTCACGGACAGGGTTCCCGTGGTGCAAGTCTCTCAGGCTTCCGACAGAGGGGCAACCCCGGACGGCAATCATGCCGCCGGTCGTTGCTGCTTGTCGGAAGGAACCTTGATTGAGCGATCCCGGTGAACTGAATTCATTGCCCCTTCACATATTGCATGAGCAAGCCGGAGCCAGGTTTGGCGGGTTTGCCGGCTGGACCATGCCGCTCAGCTATCCGCTCGGCGTCATGAAGGAGCATGTGCATGTCCGCGAAAAGGCGGGCCAGTTCGACATTTCCCACATGCAGCTGGTGTTGGTTGAAGGCGCGGATGCCGCGCGCATGCTGTCTGTGGCCTGTCCGCTGGAAGCGGCAAGCCAGACGGTTGGTGCCAGCAAATACACGTTCCTTCTCAATGACCGCGCCGGCATCATTGACGACCTGATCGTCACCAGGCTTGGCGAGACGCGCTTCATGGTGGTTGCCAATGCCTCGCGTGCGGCCGTCGATGTGGCGGAACTGCGCGAAGCCGCAGACGGGCTTGATTGCACGGTCATGCCGCTTGAGCGCGTGTTCCTCGCCCTGCAAGGCCCGGAAGCGGAAGCGGTGATGAATGCTGCTGGTTTTGATATCTCGGCCATGGAGTTCATGACAGGCATGGAGCCGAAGCCCGGCTGGTTCCTGACCCGTTCTGGCTACACCGGCGAAGACGGTTTCGAAATCGCCATGCCCACTGACGAAGCGATGACGGTGGCCGTGAAACTCTCCAGCGATCCGCGTGTCGAATGGATCGGGCTTGCGGCACGTGACAGCCTGCGTCTCGAGGCCGGACTTTGCCTTTACGGGCAGGACCTGGACGAAGACACAGACCCGGCCAGCGCCGGGCTGATCTGGGCGATCCCCAAGGCATTGCGCGAAGGCGGTCCCTACCGTGGAGCAAAGGCCTTGGCCGCGATCATCGCTGCCGGACCGGCGATGAAACGCGTCGGGCTCAAGCCGCAGGGCCGCATGCCGGTTCGCAGCGGCGATCTGGATGATCAGGATGGCACGCCCTGCGGCCGCATCACCTCGGGTGGCTTCGGCCCCACCTGCAACCATCCCATCGCGATGGGCTATGTGCCCACCGCCATGGCCGCACCCGGCCACACCTTCATCACCAGCGTGCGCGGCAAGTCCGTGGCACTCGAAACCGTCAAACTCCCGTTCACGCCGAAGCGTGGCAAGAAAGGATGATTTCCATGGCTCGCATCTACTACACCGACGAACATGAGTGGCTGAGCGTTGACGGCAATGTCGCAACAGTCGGCATCACCAATTATGCGCAGGAGCAATTGGGCGACCTCGTTTTCGTGGAGATACCCGAAGCAGGCAAGGATATCGTCAAGGGCGATACCGCCGTGGTGGTGGAATCGGTCAAGGCGGCATCCGACGTCTATGCCCCGGTTGATGGCACGATCACTGCTGCCAATGACGCGCTTTCCAGCGAGCCCGGCCTTGTGAACTCCGCCGCCCAAGGCGAGGGCTGGCTGTGGAAAATGACACTGTCGGACCCGTCGCAACTCGACGGGCTGATGGATGAAGCCGCTTATATCGCCATGATCGGATAGACCATGAACAAGGCTGCCTCCTTTCTTTCCCGCCATGTCGGACCGCGCGACGGAGATATCCGCGCGATGCTCGCTGCCATCGGCGTTCCCTCCGTCGAAACCCTGATTGCCCAGACCGTGCCGCCCTCGATCCGCATGGATCGACCGCTCGACCTGCCTGCGCCTGCGAGCGAAAACGTCGCCCTTGGCGAGCTTTTTGCCATGATGGGCCGCAACATCGTGAAGAAGAGCTTTATCGGCCAGGGTTATTCGGGCTGCCACGTGCCGCCGGTCATCCAGCGCAACATGTTCGAGAACCCTGCCTGGTACACGGCCTATACGCCCTATCAGGCTGAGATCAGCCAGGGCCGTCTGGAGATGCTGTTCCATTTCCAGACTCTGGTGACGGAACTGACGGGCCTGCCGGTCGCCTCCGCCTCGCTGCTGGACGAAGCAACAGCCGTTGCCGAAGCCGTCGGCATTGCCTGGCGGCATCATCGCGAGAAGCGCGGCGGCATTGCGCTGGCAGGGGCGCTGCACCCTCAGACGCTCGATGTGGTGACGACGCGCGGCAAGGCGCTCGGTATCACGCTGGAAGAAACGGTCGGCCCTCAGACGGCGGCGCTGATCGTTCCCTGGCCGGACACCGCCGGCGTCTTCGGAGAGCACGGCGCGCTGATTGCGCAAGCCAAGGCAGCCGGTGCGCTGATCATCGCGGTCGCTGATCCGCTGGCGCTGACGCTCGTTGAAACCCCTGCGTCGTGGAGAGCAGACATTGCGGTCGGCCCGATGCAACGCTTTGGCGTTCCGCTCGGCTATGGTGGTCCGCACGCAGCCTATATGGCGGTGTCCGAGCCGCTGACCCGCATGATCCCCGGCCGTCTGGTGGGCGAATCCATCGACAGCAAGGGCCGGCCCGCCTGGCGGCTGGCATTGCAAACCCGCGAGCAGCACATCCGCCGCGAGAAGGCGACCTCCAACATCTGCACGGCGCAAGCCCTGCTTGCCAACATGGCGGCAGCCTATGCGATCTGGCATGGGCCGGAAGGCCTGCGTGCCATTGCTGCCGGTATCCACGAGAAAGCGTCGCGCTTTGCTGAAGCCCTTGCCGCCAAGGGTCATCCGCTGGCTGGAAACCAGTTCTTCGACACTGTCACAGTCAAAGTACCGGGCAAGGCATCCGCCATTGCCGCCGATGCGGAAGCTGGTGGTCGCCTGCTGCGTGTGATGGATGCCGACAGGATATCCATCGCCTTTGACGAGACATCATCAGAGGACGACCTTCAGTCGCTTTGCACCCTGTTTGGCGCTGTTGCGCCCGAAGTTGCGGGCAGCGCCCTGCCCGCGCCGCGCAAGGCAGACCGGTTCCTTACCCAGCCGGCGTTCCATGCCAACCGCAGCGAAACGGAGATGATGCGGTTCCTGCGGCGGCTTGCCGACAAGGACCTGGCACTTGACCGCGCGATGATCCCGCTCGGCTCGTGCACGATGAAGCTGAATGCTGCTGCCGAGATGGTCCCGGTCAGCTGGACACGTGTTGCCAACCTCCATCCGATGGCCCCGAAAGCCCATGCAGAGGGCTATCATGTGATGTTTGCGCAATTGGAAGCCTGGCTTGGCGAAATCACCGGCTTTGATGCGGTTTCCCTGCAGCCCAACGCCGGGAGCCAGGGCGAATATGCCGGGCTGCTGGCCATCCGCCGCTATCACGATGCACGCGGCGACACTGGCCGTGACGTCTGCCTGATCCCGTCCTCGGCCCACGGCACAAATCCGGCCAGCGCCCACATGGCAGGGTTTGAAGTGGTCGTGGTGAAGTGCACCGCCACCGGCGATGTGGACATTGCCGACCTGAAGGAGAAGGCAGAGAAGCACGGAGACAGACTTGCGGCGCTGATGATCACCTATCCTTCGACGCATGGCGTGTTCGAGGAAGGCATCAAGGCGATCTGCGCCACGGTGCATGCCCATGGCGGGCAGGTCTATCTTGACGGCGCGAACCTCAATGCGCTGGTCGGCCTCGCGCGGCCCGGCGACATTGGCGCCGATGTCTGCCACATGAACCTGCACAAGACCTTCTGCATTCCTCATGGCGGCGGCGGACCCGGCGTCGGGCCGATCGGCGTCAAGGCGCATCTGGCACCCTTCCTGCCCGGCCATGTGTCGCAGGGCAGCGATCACGCTGTTTCGGCAGCGGCCTATGGCAGCGCGTCGATCCTGCCGATCACCTGGATGTATATCCGCATGATGGGCGCATCCGGCCTGAAGCGGGCAAGCGAGATCGCCATCCTCAATGCCAACTACACCGCTGTCCGGCTTCAGGGAACTTACCCGATCCTCTACACCGGCAAGCAAGGCCGGGTGGCACATGAGTGCATCGTCGATACCCGCGTGCTGAAGGAAAGTGCCGGCATTTCCGTCGAGGACATTGCCAAGCGGCTGATCGACTATGGCTTCCACGCGCCGACCATGAGCTGGCCGGTGGCCGGAACGCTGATGGTGGAGCCGACGGAATCGGAGCCGAAGGCCGAGATTGACCGCTTCTGCGACGCGATGATTGCCATTGCTGGCGAGGCCGGAAAGGTTGCCGATGGTGCGTGGCCAGCCGATGACAATCCGCTTTCCAATGCGCCGCACACCGCAGAAGACCTGCTCGCCAATGAATGGGCGCATGCCTATCCGCGTTCTGTTGCCGCCTCGCCTGACGGAAGGTCACCGGTGTCCAAGTACTGGCCGCCGGTCAGCCGCATCGACAATGTGCATGGCGACCGCAATCTTGTTTGCGCCTGCCCGCCGATTGAGGCCTTGGCTGTGAACGGCTAGGACTAACCATCTGCGGACGGTGTGCGCGAGCATCTCGTCCGCAGATATCTGATGCCGGCCATTTTCTTCGCCAAACAGGGACTGACCCATGCAGGACGCCTCATTTTCGCGCGATGTCCACGTCTCCTTTGGAGACTGCGATCCTGCAGGCATTGTCTATTATCCGAATTTCTTCCGTTGGTTCGATGCCACGTTCCACGGCTGGCTGCGTGCCAACGGGCATCCGCATGAAGAGCTCTGCCGGAAACTCGGCGCGTCGGGCCTTGGGCTGATGGATGCTGGCGCCGGTTTTCGCGCACCGGTTCGCGATGGCGACCATCTGCTCATTTCCGCGCGGATCGAGGAATGGGCAACACGCTTCATCCGCATTCGTTATGAAGGCCATGTCAGCGGCAAGCTGGTTGTCGAAGGGTTTGAGAAGCGCGGAGTGTTCCTGACCAATGGCGGGAAGCTCAAGGCTGGAGACATCTCGGTTCTCAAGCCCATCTTTGAGCCCTGACAAACCACTCACTATGAACCGCTTGGCTTCGATCGGGTGGGGAAGAGTGGTGCCCAGACGCGGATTTGAACCACGGACACGCGGATTTTCAATCCGCTGCTCTACCAACTGAGCTATCTGGGCATCCGGTTCGACGGCAGGGACACAGTCCTTTTCGTCAGGGCAGCTTGGTGAACCACCCTTGGATGGCGCGGGTTATAGCATGACAGATCGGCGTGACAAGCCGGAAAGACGCATTTTTTCCAAGGAAAAAGCAAGCCGCTGGGAACAGCCCAAGGAGACGATCATGGCAGTCAGTTGCCGTTCTCGCCGTCATCATTCGGTTCGTCGGCTTCCTTCACCGGAATCGCATAGGAGCCTGAAAGCCAGCGGTTGAGGTCGACATCCTTGCAGCGCTTGGAGCAGAAGGGATAGGTGTCGCGCATCGACGCCCGTCCACATTCCGGGCATGGCCTAGTGGGTCTGAGCGGGGTCACCTTGCCTGTCGTATCAAGTGTCATGATCAGACCTGCGTCGTGCCGGACAGCCAGTTGAAATGGACCTTGTAGCCGTCACCGGTCAGAAGATTGACGGTCTCGTAGAGCGGCAATCCGACAACAGCCGAATAGGACCCGACGAGCTTGACGACAAAGGTTCCTGCGAGGCCTTGGATGGCGTAGCCGCCTGCCTTGCCGCGCCATTCGCCCGATGCCAGATAGCTTTCCATTTCTTCGCGGCCAATGCGCTTGAAGCGGACCTTGGCTTCCACAAGCTTGGAGCGAACCTTGCCAGCCGGCGTGATGAGGCAGATGCCCGTATAGACGTGGTGGTTTCGCCCCGACAGGAGCCGCAGGCAATTGGCGGCCTCGTCCAGCATTTCGGCCTTTGGCAGGATGCGGCGGCCGACGGCAACCACCGTATCGGCAGACAGGATGAAGGGGCTGTCAAAGCCCTCCTCACGCTTCAGGCTTTCGAGCGCCTTTTCAGCCTTCTGAACGCTCAGCCGCTTGGCCAGCGAGCGGGGATGCTCCGAGCGAAGCGGGCTCTCGTCAATATCAGCCGGAAGCAGCCTGTCCGGCTCGATACCAGCCTGCTGCAACAGTTCCACGCGGCGCGGGGAACCTGAGGCCAGAACGAGCTTCTGAAACACGCTCATGGAAGGGAGCTATCCTTGGATGGGATGCGCATGCACATCCGTGCGCTTACTTGAAGCGATAGGTGATGCGACCCTTGGTCAGGTCATATGGCGTCATTTCCACCAGCACCTTGTCGCCAGTCAGGACGCGGATGCGGTTCTTACGCATGCGGCCGGCCGTGTGGGCGATGATTTCGTGTTCGTTCTCAAGCTTGACGCGAAACATGGCATTGGGAAGCAGTTCCGTGACCACCCCCGGGAATTCAAGAACTTCTTCCTTCGTCATGCGATACCTTTTTCAGCCGTTTGCAATCCGGCCCCGCCGGAAATTTGGGCGGAACCTATCCGATTACCGCACGATTGTGAACACGGTTATTGCGCCGCAGTAGATTCACCGCGTGAAAGAAAGCACTCGCGGATTTTGCCTTCCAGATGGGTCAGAACCCCGCGATAGGCTTCGAGGATCTGTTCACGGGTGCCACGAGTGTCACTAGGGTCTGCGGTTGCCCAATATTCCAGGTCTCCCGCATGGGTGCGAGTCATGTCGAGAACGCGATGATGGGCTTCGGGCGACAGGGTGATGATCAGGTCGAAATAGTCGTCCTCGATATCATCGAGCAATTGCGGAAGGCGAGCATCCAGCGACAGGCCACGCTCTGCAAGCACGGCATCGACAAAGGGGTCCCGCTCACCGGGCTGGATGCCGGCAGAAACGATGTAGACCCCCTTCGGCAAGATCGAGCGAGCCAGTTGCTCGGCCATGGGCGAGCGGATGGCATTCATGCCGCAGACGAACAGGACGGATTTGGGGGCTTCGGCCATCAATGAACCGGTCATCCGCGCCAGTGCAACACGCAGACAAGGGTGAAGAGGCGTCGAGCCGTATCGAAATCCACCTCGATCTTGCCGGAAAGACGGTCCATCAGGGTTTGCGAGCCCTCATTGTGAAGGCCCCGCCTGCCCATGTCGATGGCCTCGATCTGGGCGGGCGATGAGGTGCGGATCGCTTCGTAGTAGCTCTCGCAGATCATGTAGTAATCCTTGACGATGCGCCGGAACGGCGTCAGCGACAGGATGTGGGTGATTACCGGGCTGGAATCCTCACGCGTCACCTCGAAGACAAGACGCGACTCAATCAGCGACAGCTTCAGCTTGTAGGGACCGGCGCCTTCATCTCCCAACGGCTGGAAGGAATTTTCCTCGACCAGGTCGAAAATCGCCACCGCGCGCTCATGTTCGACATCGGGCGTGGAGCGGCCGATGGATTCGTCGAGCATCACATCAATGAGGCGGGACTTGTCTTCACCAGCCATCATGCACCTGTTCCGTGGTTCATACGGATTGAAACCGACCGCGCATGGGCGTCCAGACCTTCGGCACGGGCAAGCGCGATGGCTGCCGGTCCAAGCGCGGCAAGCTGGTCCGGGCCGAGTTTCAGGATCGAGGTGCGCTTGACGAAATCGAGCACAGAAAGACCCGAAGAGAAGCGCGCAGAGCGTGCCGTCGGAAGCACATGATTGGAGCCGCCGACATAATCGCCGATCACTTCCGGCGTGTAGCGGCCCAGGAAGATGGCACCGGCATTGCGCACGCCGGCAGCAAGCGCCTCAGGATCAGCCGTGGCAATCTCCAGATGCTCGGCGGCAATGCGGTTGGCCAGCGGAACAGCATCTTCCAGATCATCCACGATGATGATGCAGCCGAAATCAGCCCAGGATGCGGACGCCGTCTCGCTGCGTCCAAGCTGCTTCAATTGGCGCTCCACGGCCTGCTCCACCGCCGTGCCGAAACCGGCATCATCGGTAATGAGGATCGACTGGGCCGCAGTGTCGTGTTCGGCCTGCGCCAGCAGATCAGCGGCGATCCAGTCCGGATCATTGTCCTTGTCGGCGATGACGAGGACTTCCGACGGTCCGGCAATCATGTCGATGCCGACCTTGCCGAAGACCTGCCGCTTGGCGGCTGCCACATAGGCATTGCCCGGTCCGACAATCTTGGACACAGGTGCAATGGTCTTGGTGCCATACGCCAGCGCTGCAACCGCCTGTGCGCCGCCAACCCGGTAGATCTCCGTGACGCCCGCCAGATCGGCAGCCGCCAGCACGAGAGGATTGATCAAGCCATTGGGTGCCGGGACAACCATCACGACACGGTCCACGCCCGCAACCTTTGCCGGAACAGCATTCATCAGGACCGAACTCGGATAGCTTGCCGTACCGCCCGGAACATAGAGTCCGACAGCCTCGATGGCCGTCCAGCGCGATCCGAGCTCAACGCCCAGCGCATCGGTATAGCGGTCATCCTTCGGCATTTGCCGTGCGTGGTGCGAGCGGATCCGGTCGCGCGCCAGAACAAGCGCCTCCATCGTGGCGGGATCGACCTGGGCTCGTGCGGCGGCAATCTCGTCATCGGCAACAGCAATGCCAAGGGTAGCCAGATCGGCCTTGTCGAACTTCAAGGTGTAGTCAATCAGCGCCGCATCGCCATTCTCGCGCACCGCAGCAATGATCGCCCGCACAGCCGTATCGACGTCTGCCGAGACTTCCCGCTTGGAATTGAGGAACACCTCAAACCGTTCGGCAAAATCAGCATGGGACCGGACGAGAGTGATGGCCATTCTCAGAGCATCCTATGCCTGGTGATCCGGACGGGCCTGGGTTCCCCAAGCAGCACCGACATCGGTCAATTGCACTTCGATGCACTCCACTTCAAGGCGCATGGCAGCTGAACCCGAGAAAGTCAGCTCGATGGCGCCGGCTGGTTCCTCGGCGCCCCTGTGAAACGTCACGGCGAGCAGGTTCAGCACATCATCGGCCTTTGCCCGGTCAATGCCGGTGGACCGAACCGACAGGACACGCTTGACCACAAGCAGCGCGCGGCGGCGCTCTCCGGTGCGGTCAAAAAAGCCACGCTTCTTTTCCCAGACAAACCGGTTCATCTCAACCGAAAAGGACCGCGCCGAACCAGCGACCTTGAGATCGGCGACCTTCATCACCGCGTCCTGCACATGGGCAGAAACGATCCGCAGGTCCTCGCTGTCAAATGCGAGAAGTTTCAATGCTTCCATGGCGTCTGGGTTTCCGTGTCAGAGTGCCTGATAGTTAGGCGTTTCGCATGCCACGCGCAACCTCGTCCCGATAGGGCAATGGTCTACCTGTCAGTCGGACACGCGCTCGATTGATGCGCCGCAATTGGAGAGTTTCTCTTCCAGCCGCTCGAAACCGCGATCAAGATGATAGACCCGGTTGACCTCGGTGACCCCGTCAGCCACCAATCCGGCGATGACCAGCGCAGACGATGCGCGAAGATCTGTCGCCATGACCGGGGCGCCCTTGAGGCCGCCGACACCCTGGATGCGGGCGATCTGGCCGGACAGGCTGATCTTGGCACCAAGGCGAGCCAGTTCCTGCACATGCATGAAGCGGTTCTCGAAGATGGTCTCGGTCACATGGGATACGCCCGTCGAACAGGTCATCAGTCCCATGAACTGCGCCCGCAAGTCGGTCGGGAAACCCGGATAGACCTCCGTCGTCACGTCGACCGGACGGATGGATCCGCCGATCCGCCTGACCCGTATGCCACCGGCTTCATCCGTGATCTCGGCACCGGTGGAGCGAATCTTGTCCAGCGCCACCTGCAACAGATCCGACCGGGCACCGCTCAGGAAAACATTGCCGCCAGTCATCGCCACGGCCATGGCATAGGTTCCGGTCTCGATACGGTCCGGGATGACGGCGATGCGTGCGCCTGACAGTGTTTCCACACCCTCGATCACGATGCGCGGCGTACCGGCCCCGGTGATTTTCGCTCCCATGGCATTGAGGCAATCGGCGAGGTTCACCACTTCGGGTTCGCAGGCGGCGTTGTCGATGATTGTTTCGCCCTTGGCCAGGGATGCTGCCATCAGCATCACATGGGTGGCCCCGACGGAAACCTTCGGGAAGACATAACGCGCGCCCTTGAGGCCGCCCGGTGCCTTGGCGTTCACGTAGCCGGCTTCAATCTCGATTTGCGCGCCAAGAGCCGTCAGACCCTCAATGAACAGGTCAACGGGCCTTGTGCCGATGGCGCAACCGCCGGGCAGCGAAACCTTGGCCTCATGCATGCGAGCCAGAAGAGGACCGATGACCCAGAAGCTCGCCCGCATCTTGGACACCAGTTCATAGGGTGCCGTGGTATCGACGATGTTGCGGGCGGTGAAATGAATGGTCCGCGAATAGCCATCGCCCTGACGGACACGGCGGCCATTGACCGAATAATCGACGCCATGATTGCCGAGGATGCGGATGAGCTGCTCGACGTCGGCCAAATGCGGCACGTTTTCAAGCGTTAGCATGTCGTCGGTCAGCAGAGAAGCAATCATGAGCGGCAGCGCGGCATTCTTTGCTCCCGAGATCGGGATGATGCCGTTGAGTTCATTGCCGCCGATAATGCGAATTTTGTCCATACAAAGCCCCTCCGGGCAATGCCCGGCCAATCTGTCCTGCGGGTTGCTCTAGACCATAGGGGGGCCGCATTCAAGGCAGCTTGGCCGGACAGTTTCCCGCAAGGTTAGCGGGCGAGACCGGATTCAGCTGTCTTCGGGTTGTTCGACTGGGACCCCACCGGGCTGACCAAGGCCGTCCGACCTCTGGTCTGCATCCCCTGAACGGCGGGCACGGGCCTGCGCCTTGCGCCTGAGCATGTTCTGCCGGAGTTGATCAGCGAGCCGTTTGCGGCGGCGCTCTTCCTCGGTGATCCTTCCGTTCTCGCCCATCAATCCATGTCCGTCATATGCGCCGTGCGATCCTGCTGATGCGTGCCGGGAAAAAAAGCATGGCCGGTGCTTGCACCATCGGGTTTGTTATGGCAGAAGTCCGCCGCATTCGGAAGGCGCTGCGGTAGCTCAGTGGTAGAGCACACCCTTGGTAAGGGTGAGGTCGAGAGTTCAATCCTCTCTCGCAGCACCAGTTTCCTGATTTCCCAACAGTTTCAGACAGATATGCGTTTCAGGCACTTCGATTTCTGATGTCTTCAGTTCGCTTTTGCCAGAATCGCTTTCAGAACGACAGCGTCCAGCGGCACCGGATTTCCCTTCATCGACGAGGATGAGAGTGAAGCCGCGACAATTGCGTCATGGTCCTGCGGGTTGACGCCCAGCGCCTGAAGGCCAGGCAGGCCTGCGTCGCGTGACCATTGGGCCAGTGTGGCGAAAGCCGCTGCCGGGCTGCTGCCCAAAGCTTCCGCGATCCACCGGGAAATCTCATCAAAACGCTGGCGCATGCTGCCTGTGACCAGACGGAAATTGACTTCAAGAACATGCGGCAGAAGCGTGCCGCAGACCGCTCCATGGGGCGCGGGCGACATGTCGCCGATCGGTCCTGCCAGTCCGTGGACGGCGCC